>CAYSAC010000158.1:0-1901 GCA_964428815.1 uncultured Acidimicrobiaceae bacterium
AGGACGAGCTCGGCGAGCGTGGCGGTGAAGTGCTCGAGCGCGGCGGTGGCCGCGAGGTTGGACGTCGGCGACAGCAGCCGCTCGCGGATGGCGAGGCCCTTCTTGGTCAACCGCTCGAACGTCTTCACCGGGTAGCCGAGCTGGTCGAGCCGGTCGTTGAACGTGCGGTGCTCGCGCCCGTGCATCGCCTCCTGGCCGATGAAGCCGGCCACCTGGCGCTTGAGCTCGGGATCGGTGATCTGGTCGCGGAAGGCGCGCACCGAGCGGACGAAGAAGTCCTCGCCGTCGGGGAACACGGCGGAGAGCGAGGCGGCCACGTGGCTGGCGATGAGGTCGCCGTCGGCGAAGTGCTTTGGCACCTCCTGCAGCGACTCCTCGAAGGAGATGCGCCGGGTCGGCACCTTGCGGTCGGCGTTGCTGGTCTGAGTCACGAAGGTCACCCTAGATGATCTGAGGGATTTACTCAAACGCTCATTTCCTGATAGGGTGTGATCCATGGCACAGCAGGCGGCGGAGCTCCAGACCAAGGGCGCCCACACCCGTCGGGCGATCCTTGACGCCGCCATCGCCCGCTTCGGCCGCGACGGCTACCGCGCCACCTCGGTCGCCGACATCGCCCGCGACGCGTCCATCGGCGGCACCGTCGCCTACGCCTACTTCGAGAACAAGGAAGCGCTGTTCCTCGCCGCCGTGGATGAGGACGCGGCCGCCGTCATCCACGAGGGGCTCACCACCGTTGCCGATGTCGGCGACGTGCAGGACTGGCGCCAGACGCTCATCTTCACCCTCGTCGGTGCAGTCGAGGGCCACCCGCTCGCCCGCCGCCTCCTCGCCGGCCTCGAGCCAGAGGTCACCGAGCGGGTGCTCGAGATCCCCGCGCTCGCCGACCTCCGCAAGGCCGTCGCCAAGCGCCTGCGCTCTGAGCAGATGGCCGGCACCGTGCGAGTCGACATCGACGCCGCGACCATGGCCAACGGCATCGTGGCCATCATCCTCTCGCTGCTCATGTCGGTGGTGCAGGTCGGCGGCAACGCAGCCGCCGCCTACGGCAGCGACGTCGCCGCGGTCTTCGAAGCCGCGCTGAGGGCGCCGAGCACGTAGCTCGCCGGCCGGGCTCGGGCAGCGGGTGCGGGCGGTGCTCACCAGCCATGTAGCGGGCTTCCCAAGCTTCCGCGGCCCCGCCACGGCCCAGCCCGGTCAGCTCGGGCGGATCGGGCTGAGGTGCGCTCGAAGCCAGTCGGCGCGCAGCGTCACCCACGCGGCCCGCTTGTTGCCGTCGGGCAGCGGGTGGTTGCCGACGAGGCGCACGACCAGGACGGCCGCCTTGTTGATGAAGTCCGGTAGAAGTCCGTGTCGCCGAAGCCCGCGGCCGGAGCGTGCAGCGCCGAGTCAGCCAGATCGAGGTTGGTGACCTTCATGACCGTGTTCATGTCGAGGCCGGTGACCTCGGCGGCGATGGCCACGTAGTCGGCGAGGTCGAGATACTCGACGGTCACTTCGCAAGGCGCTCGAGCAGCTCGCGGTCTTCATCGATGATGCGCTGGATCCGGGCCTTGAACTTCGGGTCGTGGCGTCGTCGCTCCACCGCTTCCCGGAGCGCAGTCTTCACGGTCTCGTTCAGACTCTGACCCTCGGCCCGAGCGACGGCCTCGGTGTCCGCAGCGAGGTCGTCATCGAGCCGGACAGTGAGGTTCTTCGTCATGACACCATGGTACCAAGCAACCCTGTCCACCCGGGTGTCACCGCGAACCGATCCCCTCGACGCGGGCCAGCAACGCTGAGTACCAGTTGCATGCTTCAGCGAGCCCGGTTCACGGCTGGGGCTGCTCTCGGAGGGGACGGCGGGGTTGTTGGCGGTTGCGGACGCCACCGGGGCGTTCTCCGCCTTCGACGCCGACGGG
>CAYSAC010000158.1:2001-7158 GCA_964428815.1 uncultured Acidimicrobiaceae bacterium
GGCCGACGGCGATGTCGGCATTGATGATGCCTAGCTTGCGGGCGGCGACGGCGATGCGGGTCTGGCAGCGGCAGTCGATGGAGTGGATGGCGGCGGTCTTTGCTGCGGAGCCGACGGCGATGCCGAGGTCGATGTCGCGCAGGTTGCAGGTGGGGCCGACGAACTCGAGCTCGGCGGAGTCGTCGCGCAGCGGTTTGGTGGCGTGGAGGAACTCGGCGCAGGTGGCGTAGCCGCAGGCTCCGCAGTCGTAGTTGGGTGGGTACCAGTCGGCGATGCCGACGAGGAGCACGGCATCGATCGCCTCGGCGACGTCGGCGTCGCGGAACCAGATGGCTTCGCGGCGTTCCTTGCCGCGTGCTCGCATCCACTCGGCCAGCTCATGGCGGGTCGGAGCGTCTTCGACGATGACGGTCTCCATGAAGTTGTGCTTGCCGGCCAGGAACAGTTGCCCGCCCGACTTTGGTGCGGTGATGGCGGCGGCGGCCATGAGCTTGGCGACTTGGCGCACGGTGTCGGCTCGCAGGTCCTCGTAGCGCAGGTGCTCGGTCATACGGCACCCGCGGCGATCTGCTGGGCGCACCAGGCGTACAGGGCGTCGTAGACGAACGATGCTCGCTCGAGCAGCCGGTGGTCGTCGGCCTCGACATCGAGGCCGCCGAAGGCGAGAGCGAGGAGTGCAGGCGCGAACGGGTCGGTGTCGATCTCGGTGTCGATGTCGGCCGCGTGCACGATGCGGGCCAGGCGGACCAAGGCCGGGTCACCGGCGAGTTCGTAGTCGTCGATGAGCACCTCGAAGGTGCACTTGCCGTCGCGGTGGTCGTAGCGGGCGCCGGGCGTGTCGAATCCGTGGGCGTCCTGGTCGGCTTGCACGGTGAGGACCTGGTCGGTGGGGACGTAGAGGATCTCGGCGGCGGGGTCGATGAACCGGCGGATCAGCCACGGGCAGGCGATGCGATCGGTCTTCGGTCGGGCGCGGGTGACCCACTTCATGGTTGTGCCTCCTGGGTGGGGAACGTGTCGGGGCCGACGGCCAGCGCGGCGAGGTTGAGGTAGCCGCCGGCGATCTCGTAGCGGGTGATGGGTTGGTAGTCGACGGCGCGGTGCGCCTCGGAGTCGGTCAGGGCATCGCGCTCGGGGGTGGCGATCCAGGCGTCGAAGCAAGCGTGGGATGGCCACAAGGTGATCACTACGGCTTCTTCACCTTCCGTGCTGGGCTCGAGCACCAGCTCACCGAGGATGCCGTGTGCTTCACGGACGGCTCGGCCCTCGGCGATCCACGCCAGGTAGCGATCGCGTTGGTCGGCGGGAACGCCGACTGTCCGCACGCAGACGATCATCGAGTGTCTCCTCTGGCAGCGGGACGGTGCGGAACCAGCGCCACAGCACGACGTCGTAGGCGATCTTGATCGACCCGGCGATCACGAATGGCGCGCCGATCCCGACCGACGCGACGAGGCCGCCGAGCGCGGTGCCGAACGGGCGGGTCAGGTAGCGGGCGCTGTTGGTCGTGGCTGCTGCCGCGGTGCGCTCGGCTGGGGAGACCAGGGCCATCACGTAGGCCTGCCGTGTCGGGACATCCATCTGGGACAGCGCGACCCGGGCGAACAGCAAGCCGACGGCGATCGGGAAGCTCGGCGCGAAGGCGAGGGCGGCGAGGAGGAGGTTGGAGGGCAGGTGCGTGGCCACCATGGTTCTCAGCAGCCCGTAACGATCGGCCAGGCGGCCCGCGGCCAGGAACGACAGGGTCTGCAACACGCCGACGGCGGCGAACACCAAGCCGAGCGTCGCGGCCGAGGTGCCAAAGCGGTGAGCGAACCAGTAGGCGATGAACGCGCTCACCGTGAAGCCGCCGCCGAAGGAATCGACCGCGAACAGCCCGGCGAGACGAAGCACCATCGGCCGCGACGGCCCGAGCGCCCGACGGCGAGCGCCATCACCCGACTCCGCCATCGTGGGTTCGACGGCGGCCGACAGCGACCGGGCCACCACCGCGCCGGCGACGGCGGCCGGCACCATGGCCAGGAACCACCGTTGATCGGCGGGGGCGCCGTTCCAGACGTCGCGGGCCAGGGCGGGGAGCCCGGCGGCCAACGCGCCGACCGAACCCGCCGCGGCGGCGACCGCGTTGTAGAGCGAGAACCCGCGAGCGAGCTCGGTGCCGGTCAGGTCGGTGGCCAGCATGGCCTGCTCGATCGAAGTGAAGGGGCCCGACTCGACCACCTCGGTCGACAGCGCACCGCAGAGCGCGACGATCGCCAGCACCCACCACTGCTGGGCGAAGGCGAACACGACACCGGTGGCCGCGAGGAGCAGGTAGAGCCCCCGGTAGGTGCGCCGCCGACCCCACCGGTCGCCGTGCCGACCGATGACGAAGGACCCGGTGACGGCGCCAGCCACCACCGCGGCGAGGACCAGACCAGCCTCGGTCGGAGATAGGCCCAGCTCGTCAAGTGTCGAGCCCAGAAGCACCGCACCGAGTCCGTACGCGGCCGCCCGCAGGGCTTGCGCGGCCAACACTCTGCGGCTGTCAGCCGACAGTCGCCGTCGGCCCGGCCGTAGCGCGGTGGTCACGAGGGCTCGCGGCCGAGCAGCAAGGCGCGGCGACGGAACTCGTAGATCCCGTCGAACACAACTGCGCTGACCGCGAGCACGTCGTCGTCGCCGCGGACCATCGACAGGCCGCGGCAGATGACGTCGAGCCCGGGCGCCTCCGGTGAGTCGAAGCGCTCATCGGCCAGATCGGCTTCGTGCACGATGCGGGCCATGTCCCACAGGACCGGGTCGTCAAGGCAGAAGTGGCGCAGCATCGTCTCGAAGCTGCAGTCGCCACCATGATGGGAGAGCTCGGCGCCGCGCATGTCGAACGGCGTCACCTCATCGGGCACGTCGGCGGGATCCTCGACGAACACGAACTCGGCGTCGGGATCGACGAAGCGGCGCACCAGCCAGGCGCAGGCGGCCCGGTCGACGTGACAGCCGGGTCGCGTGGCCCACCTCACCGCACGCGCTCCTGATCGACGTCGCCGAGCATCGCTGCCAGCCGCTCGACTGCTCGTTGGGTCTTGGCCCGCTCCTTGGCCGGGAACGGGTCGCGGGTCTGCACCCGCCGCAGCTCCCGCCGGAGGCGCTCCACTGTTCGCCGGCTCGGCCGCTCGCCCGACGCGAGGAGTTCCTCGGCCTCTTCGAGCAACGCGCGGTACTCCTCGCCAGCCGCCTCCGTCATGCGCGCTGCCAAAGCCCGCTGCTGATCCTTCGAACCGGGCGTCGCCGTGAACGTCCACGCCTCACCACCCGCCTCCAGGACCTCATCGGCCAGCCAGTCGAGCTGCTCTCGGCTCTGGCTGCTCAGCGGGAGGCCGACCAAGCCGTCCACCAGCTGCACCGCACCCAGGCGGCGCAGCTTGCGCCACACCGTGACCCGGGGAGCCGACGGCTCGCGCGGCAACCTGTACGCCAGCAACACCCACTCCGATCCCACGGCCATCCGGCCAAGGTACAGCCTGCAACCACGGTTGCACAGAACCTGGCGCGAGCTACGTGAGCGCCAGGGTGACCGTGCGGCCGTAGGCAGGGGTGGCGCCGGCGTTGGCGGGTTCGTCGACAGGAGCCGACGGGCCGAGGTCGACGGTGACCGGGGCGTGAGCGCACGTGGGTGCCGGGGTGAGGGTCACGACACCGGTCCCCTGCACGGTCACCGAGGCGCAGCTCACGTTGGTGAGGGTCACGAACTCGACCGGGGTGCGCTCGACGTGCACGCTCCAGCCCCAGATCGTGAAGTCGGTGAACACGCTGCGATAGTCGAAGCGCGCCGGCGCGGCGGCCGGCGATCCCGCATCGCCCCAATGGCGCACCCGGGCGTACTGCGCTTCGATCTGCTCGCGCATCCACGCGCCCCGGTAGGTCTCGGAGTGCAGCCCGGGATGGATGTCGAACTCGCGCTGCACGCCGACGTCGGTGAACGCGGCCTCCATGTCGATGTTCATCGGAAGCACGATGTCCTCGAAGGCGATGCCGACCGGATCGGTGGCGTCCTGGGGGCGGCGCGGCACGGTGTCGTTCACGAAGCCCTTCACGAACAGGGCCTGGTTGCCGGCACCGTCGTAGGCGCGGGCGTTGAGGGCGAGGTCGCGGGGCGTGTTGCCCCGGAAGTAGGCCTGGTCAGCGGCAGGGTCGCCGAGGGCCATCGTGGCGGCGAGGAACGTGGACGCCTGCGGCACCGCCGCGCCCGGCACCTTGTTGAGCGCACCGGGCACCGCTACGTAGCCGAGACCTACGGGCGGTTGCACCCCGACGGGAGACGCCGGCGCGACGCCGGCGTCGAGGCCGGGGGCGAAGAGGAAGTTGTGGGCGCCCGACACCGAGCCCATGGAAGTGAACACGTCGGGGTGTTGCAGGCCGTTCTTGTAGGAGCCGAACCCGCCGAGCGACGTGCCAGCCAGGGCCCGCCACTCACGCCCCGAACCCGCGGGGAAGCTCGCCTCGACATACGGGAGCAGCTCGTCGACGAGGAACGTCGAGAACCGTGGCGGCGGCGTGTCGTACTTCGGATCGTCGCCGCCTGCGGCGTAGCGGGGGTTCCAGTCGGTCCAGTACGAGTCGATGTCCGGGCCGGGGCCGTAGCCGCCGGGCACCGTCCGGCCGTGCGGGGCCACGAGGATCAGGTCGATCGACTCCGCCGCCACCCACGTGGAGGGGTCGCTCAACGTCCACGACTCCGACGACGCCCGGGGATCCGACGGCGGCGCCTTGGTGAGGGCGCGCACCCACGACGACGGGTTGGCCGCTGTGCCGAGCATGCCGTGGTAGTCGCCGCCGAACCCGTGGAGCAGGTAGAAGACCGGGCAGGTGTGTCCCGCGCCGGGCGCGCAGGCGGGCGGGACGAAGTACGAGAAGGCCGTGGTGCCGCCGATGGCGGGGCTGTGGAGCTGCTGGCACGCGACCTGGCCCACCACGACGCTGACAGAGTCGGCCGGCGCCGCGCAGTCGCCGAACGACGTGGCTGCCTCGGCCCCGCGCCCGCTGGTGCCCGCCAGCGCCGCCACCAACAGCACGACCCCAAGCAGCGAACGGGCACGAACCGACCGAAACTGTTGCACTAGTGGAGCCCCGCGGAAGTTCCGTGCACGTATCGCCGAGTCGGGGTCGTCGCTGCCAAGG
>CAYSAC010000159.1:0-7142 GCA_964428815.1 uncultured Acidimicrobiaceae bacterium
CCACCGTCGAGGGGGCCGCGGAGACGGCGTCGATCTCCCGGACCACCGCCTATCGGTACTTCTCGAATCAACGCGCGCTGCTTGTCGCGGCCCACCCGGAGACGGGCGCCGCGTCGCTGCTGCCCGACAACCCACCGGACGACGTGGCCGCTCGACTCGACATCGTCATCGACGCGTTCACTCGCTCGACCCTCGAGAACGAAGCGCAACAGCGTACGATGCTTCGGCTCTCGCTTGAAGCCGACCCCGTCGAGCGCTCGCAACTGCCGCTGCGGCAAGGCCGCGGGATCAAGTGGATCGAGGAAGCACTCGCGCCTCTCCGCACGGAGATGCCCGAGCCCGAGATCCACCGCCTCACCCTCGCCATACGAAGTGCCACCGGGATCGAAGCACTCGTGTGGCTGACCGACGTCGCCGGACTGTCGCGCCACGACGCACGAGAGCTCATGTGCTGGTCGGCTCGCGCCATGCTCCAGTCGGCACTCGCCGACAAGAGAGTCCGATCCGCATGATCCGGGAGCTTGCGTGCGGGTCCTGATCACGACACCATCGGGGCTCGGCGTGCAGGCCGCGACGGGGACGGGGCGACCGAAGTGCCCGCCCGGTCCGTAACGTCGACGATTGAGAGACGACGGCACCACGACCTCGAACAGCTCCGCCGCCGGTCCGCCGACGTACGGCACGTCGACGAGGTGACGACCATCGGCGTAGGTTGACGCGGGCAAGCCCCTGCTCAAGGCACAAGCGTGCCTTGGGCATCGGGACCCGGCGACGACGCCTCGCTTCTACTGGTACTCACATGCCGTGGCTCTCGACGACCTCGACGTGGCCGACGAACTGGACTGCTTCCTCAACGGCGACGCCCTGCCATCCCCAAGTAGGAGGCTATCCACCGGAGACAGATCGGATATCCTCGGCGTGTGACCAAGCGTCTGATCGAAGTCGATGACCCCAAGCTCGAGGCGGTCCGAGACCTGCTCGGTACGCGCACCCTGAAGGCCACCGTGGACGCCGCGCTCGATGAGGTCCTGGCCCTGGACCGCCGCCGGCGGGCGCTTCTAGCTGCGAGGGGTGTGGACCTTGCGGCCCTGGCCGACCCGGCTGAGCGTCAAGCTGCGTGGCGCTGACGCCTTACTACCTGGCCGACACCTCCGCGCTTGCCCGGATTGGCCGTGCCGAGATCGCTGACCGGCTCAACCCGCTTCTCGAGGCCGGTCTCGTCGCGCGATGTACGCCTACCGATCTGGAGGCCGGCTACTCGTCCGCCAGTCCTGCGGCCCATCTCCAGATGCGTGACGAGCGCGCGACTTGGCCCTTCGTTCCGATGAACCAGGACGTGCTCGATCGGGCCGTCGAGGTTCAGGACGCTCTCGCAGCGCGCAGCCAACAACGGGGAGCCAAGATCGCCGACTTGCTCATCGCCGCCGCCGCAGAGGCGGCCGGCCTCGTGGTGTTGCACTACGACCGCGACTTCGATCTCATCGCCGCGGTCAGCGGCCAACCCACCGAGTGGATCGTCGTCGCTGGCAGCGTTCCCTGACGAGATCCAACTCAGTAGCGCCGCTGGTTCAGGGAACCCGAATGGACGGCGCGCCATTGACTGGCACCACGCTCGATGTTGTCGCGGCCGAGACAGTGGGGAAACCCACCGTTGTTGTCGCGAGCACGATCGAGGCCAAGAGCCACCTCCGCGAGCGCATCTTCATGTTGTTCGCCATCTCGTTCTCCCTGTCGCTCAGTAGCGAGGCGATGGCCAAGCCAGCTCTGGATCGGATCAATCGCGTCGTCGGGGTCACCGAGCGCCGGCCGCGTGAACGGCCGGCGTTCGCTCAGCGCGGGGTGAGGCGGTAGTGAACGGTCTTGCCGTCGCTTGGCGGCAGCGACAACCATCCCTTCGGCGCTGGCGCGTCGCTCGGGGAAACCTGCAGATGGATGATGTTGTCGTCGTTCCGGCACTGGCACTCGCCGCCCACGAGCAGTTCGCGTCACCACCATGGATCGCCGCCACTCTCATCGACCGGGCGACTCACGAGCTCGATGTCGGACAGACCTCGGTGGGTCGTGCGCTGGCAACCCGCGCACTGGACGTGATCGGCGAGCTGCCGTTGCTCCGATCGCGTGGCCGGTGCGAGGCGCTCCTCGATCGAGGTTGAGGATGCACACGTTCCTTGGTCGGTTTGAACGCGCTCGGGTCCGCAGAATAGGTGTCACGCGAGGAGCGGCGATGCTCAGTCGGAGCGCCACACGACGGTGTGCACCGTTAGCGTGCCGGACAACCCCTTGAGCGTCACCGGCCGCCCAACGTCGGACACGGCGTTTGGGACCGCGGCCAGGATCTCCGGGGTCGCGAGGACTTCGCCGCCCCGGGCGTAATCGGCGACGCGGGCGGCCACGATGACCGTCCGGCCGAAGAAGTCGTCCTCTTCGCGGATGACCTTGCCAACGTGGATGCCGATGCGCAGTTGCAGATGCTCGCCGCGGAAGTCGCGGCTTGATACGGCTCGCTGGGTCGCGAGCGCGCAGGCAAGGCCGTCGCCGGGATCGGAGAAGGCGAGCATCAAGCCGTCTCCCTGGCTCTTGACCTCGGCGCCGTGGTGGTCGTGACCGTGACTACGACCCGCGGTGGAGGCTCGCTCGAAGGCGACTCAGATCTGTCGACCGGTGAAGGCCACGAGTTCGACGAGCGGCGAAGCGCCGGCGGGCGGGTCAACGGCGGCGGCGAAGGTGTCGCCGTCGCGCATGTCTTCGGAGATGGCTTGCCGGGTGAAGGCGTCGACCTCTGCCACGATCGTCGCGGGCGGGTTGTAGGGCTGCCCGGTGGCGGTGGCGATGTCCCATCCGTGCACGAGGCCGTCCATCGCGACGAAGCGGGCGAAGACATCTCCCGGTACCTCACCGAACGGGGCGGTGATCGTTCGGTCGAGCGCGCCGGGGGAGTGGACCGCGTCTTGGAGGTCGGCCATCGCCGTCGGGAACGCGGCGACGAGATCGGTTTCCCCAGCGGGATCCGGCGGCGCTTCGCCGCGGAACGCTGCCGCGAACATGGTTGCGCCGCCGATCATGTGCTCGAGGACGTTGCGGACGGTGAAGTTGGCGCAGGACGTCGGCGCGTCGAGCTGCGTCTTGTCGAGCGGCGCGACCAGCTCGTTCAGTAGCGGCAGGATCTCGTCGAGCTGGTTGCGGGGGTCCATGAAGGCTCCTTGTGTCAGTGGTGCGAGTCGGCGTGATGCCAGCTCGGCGGCTTCCCTGTCGCGGCCGTGCTGGATGAGCCGGGTGAGCTCTTCGTCCCACGTCGGCTCGAGCCGGTGGCGGTCGGACATGCCGTCATCTTCGCCAGTCGATCACCTAGGCGCATCCACTGCCTGCACCAACGGCGGCGGGGGTGGGATGGTTGATCTGACCCATGGCGTCGTGCGTCGGTTGGTGCGACTGCCCGATGCGCCCGATCCGTCCCTTCCGGGAGGATCGGCGTGCCGGGATCTGCTCGGCACGTCAGGTCGATCGGAAGGACCACCCATGCGCACAACCGTCAGCGACATGCCCATCGAGATGCAGGTCGACGGGATCGAGACCCGGGCTTCGGAGTGTGATGGAGTGCTCGCCCGCCACATCCAGCTACCGCCCGGCGTCGACTTCACCCCCCTGTTCAAGGGTTTGCCCGACGACCTGTGCCAGTGCCCCCATTGGGGACAGGTGCTGGCCGGCTCGATCCGGTTGCGCTACGCCGACGGCACCGAGGAGCTGAGCTCGGCCGGCGACGTCTACTACTGGCGAGGCGGGCACACGGGCTGGACCGACGAGGGCGTGACGTTCCTGGAGTTCAGCCCGACCGCAGAGATCACGCCGGTGCTCGAGCACCTCGCCACTCAGATGGCTGCCGCCGGGTAGGCGCCATGCTCGGCGGCTTTCGCTGATCGGCGCGAGTCTGGCTGGCGTGGATCGGCTCATCGAAGCCCGGGATGCCCGGGCGCGGCACGACTGGCAGGCCTGCTTCGACGCGCTCACCGCGGCTGGCACCGACAGCAGCGATCCGACCGTCGAGTCGGAACGGCTCGACCTCTTGGCCGACGCCGCGTGGTGGCTGGGCCGACTCGACGACTGCATCGACGCGCGCGAACGGGCCTACGTCCTCTATGACGAGCTCGGCGACGACCGGCGAGCAGGACAGTGCGCGGTGTGGCTCTACGAGCACCACTGCTTCCGCGCCAGCCCGTCGATCGCCGGCGGCTGGCTCCGACGGGCGCGACGAGCCCTCGACGCCAACGAGGACTGCGTTGAGTTCGGGGCCCTCCTACTACGCGAGGCGGAGACGGCCCACGGCAGCGGCGAGCTCGAGTTGGCGGCCGGACTCGCCGAGCGTGGCGTCGAACTCGGCCGCCGGTTGCGGAGCGCCGATCTGGAGGCCGAGGCGCTTCAGACGCTCGGCCGAGTGCTGATCGACCGCGGCCGGCCTGCCGACGGGCTTTCGCTGCTCGACGAGGCGATGCTCTTCGTGTTCGATGCCCGCCTCTCGCCGTACTCGACGGGCAAGGTGTACTGCAGCCTGATCAGCGCCTGTGAGCAGCTGAGCGACCTTGCTCGGGCCGCCGAGTGGATCGCGGCGACCGCCCGGTGGGCCGAGCGGCACCCGTTCGCCGTCTTCCCGGGCCTCTGCCGCGTGCACCATGCGACCACCTTGCAATGGCGCGGGCAGTGGGCCGACGCCGAGCGCGAGGCGACGCGCGCCTGCGATGAGCTGGCGGGCATCAACCTGCCGAACGCCGCCGCAGCATGGGCCGAGATCGGCGACATTCGCCGACGGCTCGGCGACCTCGGCGCCGCCGAGGCGGCCTTCCTCCAGGCCGATCGTCTCTGCAGCCAGCCGCGGGCTGGGCTCGCGCTCCTCCGCCTCGCGCAGGGCCACACTGACCTCGCCACGTCCATCATCACCGAAGCGCTCAACAACGCCGGGTGGAACCGCCTCTCCCGCGCCAAGGTCCTGCCTGCGTGCGCGCAGATCGCCATCGCCGCCGGAGACATTGACACTGCTGTCGCCGCGGTCGATGAGCTGGAGACCATCGCCGGCGACTTCAACAGCGCGGGGTTGGACGCGGCTGCCGTCTCGGCGCGGGGTCGCGTCCAGCTCGCGCACGGCGATCCCGCCGCGTGCGCGACGCTCCGCACCGCCGTGTCACGCTGGACCGACCTCGGCGTCCCCTACGAGCTCGCCACCGCGCGGACCCTTCTCGGGCAGGCCTGTCGCGACGCTCGCGACGAGGTGGGAGCGGCTTCCGCCTTCGACGCCGCCCGGCAGCTGTTCGACGACCTCGGTGTTGGGCTCGAGGCTCGCGACCCGTTGACGCTCCTCACGGCCACGCCGCTTCCCGCGGGGCTCACCCAACGCGAAGCCGAGGTTCTCCGGCTCGTTGCAGCAGGCCACACCAACAAGCAGGTCGCCGCCGCCCTCTTCCTCAGCGACAAGACGATTGCCCGCCACCTCTCCAACATCTTCGCCAAGGTGGGCGTCTCCACTAGAGCCGCGGCGACGGCGTTCGCGTTCGAGCACGACATCATCCCCCGCGACTCATAGAGCCACCTACCGGCTCCGTGGGTGGTATTACCCACTCGCCCGACACGGCCAATGGGTCGCCCTGCCGATGCGGCCTGAGCGTCGACAGCGGACGATGAAGCCATGACAACCACACCCACCACTGTCGACTTCGAAGCAGTCAAGTCCCGTCAACAGGGCACCTGGGCATCGGGCGACTACGCCGTCATCGGTACCACCTTGCAGATCACCGGCGAATCGCTGTGCGAGGCGGTCGACGTCTCGGCCGGCCAGCGGGTGCTCGACGTCGCCGCCGGCAACGGCAACGCCGCGCTCGCCGCGGCGCGGCGCGGGTGCGAGGTAACCGCGTCCGACTACGTCGGCACGCTGTTGGACGGCACTGTCGCCCGGGCCGCCAGCGAAGGCTTGAGCATCGAGTGCCGCGAGGCTGACGCCGAAGCTCTGCCGTTCACGGACGCAACGTTCGATGTCGTGCTGTCCACCTTCGGTGTCATGTTCACCCCGAACCAGGAGCAGGCTGCCGCTGAGCTGCGGCGAGTCTGCCGTCGCGGCGGACGAATCGGTCTCGCCAACTGGACACCCGGTGGCTTCGTCGGCCAGATGTTCAAGATCGTCGGGGGCTACGTTCCCCCGCCTCCCGGGGTTCGCTCACCGCTCGAGTGGGGCACCCAAGCCCGTCTCACCGACCTGTTCGACGGCGTCGCGAGCCTCGAGGTCCAGCCCCGCCACTTCGTGTTCCGCTACCGCAACGGCCAGGACTGGCTCGACACCTTCCGCACCTACTACGGACCCTTCTTCAAGGCGTTCGCCGCGCTCGACGACCGCTCCCGCGAGGAACTCGAGCGCGAGCTGCTCGACCTCGCCGAGGCGCACAACACCTCGACAAACGGCACGCTGCGCATCCCGAGCGAATACCTCGAGGTCGTCGCGGTCACGGCCGCGTGACGAGTGGCCAGAAGGGAGACGATGTGACCGCTCAAGATCTCCTGACCGAGTGGCGAGTTCGCGGGTCCTACTTCGAGGGCTGCAACTGCGACGCCATTTGTCCGTGCCGGACCGTGCGAGGCGTCCCGGGCGGGCCATCCACCCACGGAGTTTGCTACGGGAGCCTTTCCTGGCATGTGCAGGAGGGCCATGCGGGGGCGATCGATCTCGCTGATCGCATGGTTGTGCTGTCGGTCCGATACCACGACGAGGTGCAACCGAGCACGCAGTGGGAGGTCGTGGCCTACATCGACGACCGCGCCGATGACGCTCAGCATCGTGCGCTGGCCGACATCTTCCTCGGCCGCGCAGGCGGGACGACCGCAGCCGCGTACGGCCCGGAGATCGGCGAGGTTTACGCCATCCGCCGGGCCCGGATCACGCTCGAGCACACTGCGCCGCGGCGACGGATCCATGTCGCCGGCTACCTGACCGTCGAGTCCGAGAAGGCGGCGTCCGAGCCAGGCGTGGTGCAGTGCGGCATCCCGGGAATGGACCATCCCGGGACCGAGCTGTTCGGCGACACCCTCGTCTCGACCGACGAAAAGCTCCGATGGGAGCTGCGAGGCCGACGCAATGGTTCGTTCGCCACCGACTTCGACTACAGCTC
>CAYSAC010000160.1:0-7084 GCA_964428815.1 uncultured Acidimicrobiaceae bacterium
ATGCGCACGCGGTCGCCGAGGATGGCGCCGCCCGAGAACGGCGATGACGGGTCGATGGCGAGCACCGCGACCCGCTCCCCCGCGGCCCGCAGCACGCCGATCAGCCCGCTGGTGAGCGTCGACTTGCCCGAGCCCGGCGCGCCGGTGATGCCGACTGTGTAGGCGGCACCGCCGAGCGGGTGAGCCAGCCGTCCGACCGCCCTGGCGTCGTCACCACCCTGCTCGACGAGCGAGAGCAACCGAGCGAGCGCGCTGCGGTCGCCGTCGCGTGCGGCGGAGAACAGATCGGCAGGGGGACGGGCGGCGCGCAGAGCGCCGAACCTACAGCGAGAGGGGCGTGCCCTCGAACTGCTCGTCGCCCACGCTGACGACCTCGGTGACGCCCTCGACTCGGTCCTTCAGGATCCGCTCGATGCCCGCCTTCAGCGTGAGCGTCGACGCCGGGCAGCTCACGCACGCGCCGACGAGCTCGACGGTGACCTTGCCGGTCTCCTCGTCGACGTCGCGAAGGAAGATGTCACCGCCGTCGGCCTGGATGGCCGGGCGGATCGCTTCGATGGTCTGGGCGACCTGCTCCTGCACTGCACCTGCTCCTGTCGGGGGGAGGTCATGGTCGCACGGGCTCGTGCCCGCGGACCAACCTTGTCCAGAGGGGTGCAACGTCGGATCGCCGTCGCCTGTTCCCCGGTGCGCGCCCGTATCTGCGAGCCTGGCCGGGTGATCGTTGGCCTTTCGCAGCTCGCGCACCAGGGTGGCTGGGACGAGGTCGGCTTCGTGCTGCTCCCCATCGCGCTGTTCGCGATGCTGCTCGTGATCGCCAACCGGCGAGCGACCCGCCAGCTCGCAGAAGAGGGTGAGACGGCGGACGACGACGCCGTGCCGCCGCACACGCGCCCCTAAGTGGCACGGACGTCACGCACCACCGTCGTCGACGACGAGGGTCTCGCTGCGCTGCGCATCCCTCGCGACGGCATCGTCCTCGAGGAGCGGGCCGGGCCCGACCGCTTCGCGCTGGTCGAGGGGCCGCTCAGCGCCTACGAGCGCCGGCTCACCGTGCGACCCACCACGGACGGCCACCACGAGGTCGAGGAGGTGACCGAGTTCCGGCTCGCCGCGGGGGTCTGGCCGCTGTTCATCCCGCCGTTCAAGCACGCCTTCCGCGCCCATCGCCAGGCGGCGCCGTGGTGGGCGCCGCCGGAGCGAGTCGACGAGCGGAGCGCGACGGTGCTCGGCCTGCTCGCCACCGTCTCCCTCGTCGCCGGCTACGTCGGCACGCTCGTGAGCCAGACGATCACCTTCGCCGCCGACGAGTTCGGCGTGTCGAAGGCGGCGCAGGGCGACACCCTCGCGGCGGTGCGGGCCGGCATCCTCATCGCGCTCGTCGTCACCGCGGTCGCCGATCGGCGCGGCCGGCGTGGCCCGCTCCTCTTCGCGGCCACGTTCGCGTGCCTCGCCACGGCGACGGGCGCGTTGGCACCCAACCTCGTCGCGCTGGGTGCGACCCAGACCGTCGCCAGGGGGATGACGACGGCGATGGCGCTCCTCATCACGATCATCGCCGTCGAGGAGATGCCAGCCGGCTCGCGCGCGTACGCCGCAGGGCTGCTCGTGATGACCGGTGCGCTTGGCGCGGGGATGGCGGTCTGGCTGCTCCCGATCGCCGACACCGGTGAGCGCGCGTGGCGGGTGCTGTTCGTCGTGCCCCTCCTGGCGCTGCCGCTGCTGCGATCCGTCAGCCGGCGCCTGCCAGAGACGCGCCGGTTCGAACGGCCGCACGCCGACGCCCGCATCGCGGGGCACGGACGGCGGTTCTGGCTGCTCGCCGGCTCCGCGCTGCTGCTCGCCGTGTTCACCTCACCGGCGTCGCTCTTCCAGAACGACTACCTGCGCGACGAGCGCGGGTACTCGGCGGCGCGCATCACGCTCTTCACCTTGGCGACGAACACGCCGGCCGCGCTCGGCATCGTGGTCGGCGGTCGGATCGCGGACATCCGCGGGCGACGGGTCGTCGGCGCGGTGGGCGTCATCGGCGGGACCGCGTTCACGGTGCTGATGTTCACCCAGAGCGGCAGTGCCATGTGGCTGTGGTCGGTCGTCGGGGGGATCCTCGGCGCCGCCGTCGTCCCAGCCCTCAGCGTCTACGGGCCCGAGCTGTTCCCCACGTCGTTGCGGGGCAGGGCCAATGCGGTCATCACGGTCCTCGGTGTGGTCGGCAGCATCATCGGGCTCTCGGCCGGTGGGCGCCTCGCCGACCACTTCGGGTCGTTTGCGCCCGGCTTCGCGCTGCTGGCGATCGGACCGCTGCTCATGGCCGCGCTGGTGCTCGTCGCCTATCCCGAAACCGCGCACGTCGAGCTCGAGGACCTCAACCCCGAGGATCGCGCCGCGCTGCAGGCACCTGCAGCGCCGCCATTAGGGTGATCGGCCGTGCCCCGGCGCGCTGCAGCACTCCTCCTCATCGTCCTCCTCACCGGCGCGTGCACGGGCGAGCGCCCAACCCTGGCCGGGACCGTGGACGCACCGTCGACCACCGCGCTCGCCGACGACGGTCCGAACACCACCGTCGTCGCCGAGGCCAGCTCGGCAACCATCGACATCTACGCGTCGCGGGGTGCCGAGGTGCCCGACCTGAGCCTGTCGGCATCGAACGAGATCAGCGGCAGGCTGATCTTCGTGGTGCGCGCGCAGGAGGACGACTGGCTCGAGGTCCTGCTCCCCGTCCAGGCGAACGGCAACACCGGCTGGGTGCGCAGGGCTGACGTCGGGCTGACCCGCCACGACTACCGCATCGAGGTCACGCTGGCCGAGCACCGGCTCCGCGTGTTCCAAGGCGCGGCGACGGTCATGGACGAGCCGATCGCCGTCGGCACCACCGACGCGCCGGAGCCGGGCGGCGACTTCTACATCAAGGAGCTGCTCCGCCCACCCGACCCGAACGGGCCGTACGGCCCCTACGCCTACGGGCTCTCCGGCTACTCGAACGTCCTCAACGACTTCGCCGTTGGCGACGGCGTCATCGGCATACATGGGACCAACGATCCCGAAAGCATCGGCAGCGACGTCGACCACGGCTGCATCGGGTTGAGCAACGAGGCCATCGCCCGACTCGTCGATGAGGTCGGCCTGCCCCTCGGCACCCCAGTGGAGATCCAATCGTGACCCGCACCCGCATGACCGCAACCATCGCGACGCTCGTGACCGCCGTGCTCCTCGCGTCGAGCTGCTCAGGCGACGACGGGCGCGACCTGGCCGACACCAGCACCTCGTCGACCACCGTGCCGTCGTCGGTCGACGACGCCGCGCTCAGCGGCAATCTCCCGCCTAAGGACACGGTGGCCTTTGCGCGCCTGTACGAGGAGCAGCTGACCGAGCTCGGCGTCCGCCTCACCGCTCGAGGCGGCCTCATCGATCTCAGCGGCGGCGGATACGAGCTGTCCGAGCGCGGCACGCACCTCGCGCTCTACGTCGAGCCGATCGCGGAGGGCTACTCGCCGGCGCAGTACATCGATGGCATCCAAAGCATTGCGAAGGTGTTCGCCGACGACATCTTCGACCGCTGGCCCGGCCTCCAGAGCTTCGATGTCTGCCAGGAGCCGCCGCAGATCCTCGATCCGCGACCGGAGCCGGTGGCGACGACCCAGATCGAGATCACGCGCGAGCAGAACGAGGCGATCGACTGGGACACGGTGACGGTCGAGGACCTCGTGGCTGCGTCGCTCGCACGGCCTCGCCGGGTCAAGCTCGTCGTGTCATCGCTCATCAACACCCACCCGAGGTACCAGGCGATGATCTCAGAGGCCGAGCCGGGCTAGAGGTCGCCGATCCAGTCGTGCACGGCCGCGGCGATCTCCTCGGCCTTGCGCTTGAGCTCGTGGCCGACGCCGTCCAGCCAGAGGTGGGTGACGGGCGCGGGGATCGTGGCGGTCGCCGCCTCGAGCTCGGCTGGGGTGCCGAACGGGTCGCGCGTGCCAGAGAGGAAGAGGCAGGGGACGCCGACCGACGGCAGGTGCTCGACGCGGAGGTTCTCAGGCTTGCCCGGCGGGTGCAGCGGATAGGCGATGAGGATCAGGCCCGCGGCGGGGAGTCCCTCGGCCACCGCCATCGAGCACATGCGCCCGCCCATCGACCGGCCCCCAAGGACGAGGTCCGCTGGTGCAACGCCGGCGCGCTGGCACAGCGCGGCCGCCTCCTCGACGATGCAGGCGATCAGCTTCGGCGCGCGGTCGGGTGCCTTGCGGCCGGCACGCCGGTAGGGGAAGTCGATGCGCTGCACGGGCAGCGGCGCCAACGCGCCCTCGATGGCGACGAGGCTCGGGTGGTCGCAGCCGGTGCCCGCCCCCGGGGTGAGCAGGACGGCGCCCGCGCTCATGTGAGCAGGATGCGGCGCGCCTCGGTGAGCTCTGCGATGCGCTGTGCAGCGTCGTCGGTGTCACCGCCGTGGTCAGGGTGGGCAGCGCGGAGCAGATCGCGGAACCGGCGCTGCACGTCGCCGCGCTCGGGGACCACCAGCACCTCGACGACGTCGTCGGACAGCCCAAGGATGCCGAGCGCCCACTGGACCGGATCGTGGAACGCCCGCGCGGACCAGTCGTGGCTGCGGTGGAGGCCGGACAGGTGGGCGACCAGCACCCGGTCGATGGCACCGCTCCACCGCATCGCCTTGCGGATCGCGTCCATCACCCGCGGCCGTGAGGCGGGCGGCAGCTGCCCGGCCGCGTAGAGCGCGGCGAGGATGTGCTGCGCGGGAGCACCCTTCTCCGCCAGGTCGAACTCGAGGTGCTCGCCCTCGCCGATCAGCCGGTGCTTGCTGTGCGTGAGCCCGATCCGGTCGGTCTGGAATCGGTGGCGAAGGCGGGGCTGCGGGATCCGCTGGCCTTCCTGCAGCTGGTAGCTGAGGCGGTGGAGGTCGTCGAACAGCTCAGGGTCGAGGACGCCGATGTTGGCGGCGACGATGCCGCCGAGCAGGATGCCGCCGAAGCCCGGTGACGGGATGACCGGCAGGTCCCGTTCGCCGATCGCGACCCGCCGCGTCGGCGCGATCGGCCGCGAGTGGAACACCTCGAGCTCGGCCAGGATCACCGAGCGAGGCTAACCCGCCGGCGCCGACGTTCTGCTGGTCAGGCCGGCGTGGACGCCGTGCGAGTCAGCACAGCGTGGCGGCGAGGTCGTTGGCCCGGCGCTCGACGCCGGCGCATCCATAGCTCACGGCAGTGGTGGTTGCTTCGGTCAGCAGCTCGCGGGCGTGTTGAACGTCGGTGTCGGTCCCGAGGGTGCTGAGCAGGCGGGCCCACTCGACCTGGTTGCGGGCTTGCCAGAACGGCGCCCGGAGGGCGCGGAGCTGTGCGTCCGCCCGCTCGAAGAGGCGTAGTGCGTCGTCGTGGCGGCCGAGCACGGTGGCGAGCCTGGCGAGGTACATCCCGACGGTTCCGGTGAAGGGTCGCGCCCGAGGTGATGCCTTGGGTTTCGAAGGGCGAAAGCCGCTCGTAGAGGAGGCCAGCGGCGGAGGTGTCGCCAAGTCACGCGGCCGTATCGGCCCAGACGGTCGTCGTCGTGAGCCAGGTCCAGTCGTACGCCGCGTGGTGGAAGTCGGCTCGGCGCGCAACTTCGAACAGCGGCCTGGCTTCGTCGCTGCGCCCGCATTCGCACAGCATCATCGCGTAGGCGGCCTGGAACCCGGGGAGCCCGGGGTTGTCGGCGGCGGCCTGGGCGATGACCGGCAGGATCTCGTCGAGGCGTCCCCGTTGCCAGCGGACGCCGCCCAGGTTGGCGCCGAACAACCCGAAATGGACCGACCGGACCCCCTCCGCCGCCACGGGACCAAGGCGGGCCGCCAGCTCCGTGGAGCCGACTAGATCGGTGAACACGACCGAGGTCGTGACGGTCGTCGTCAATGCGGTCAGACCAGCGGGCGGAGGCGATCGCGCAGCGCCGTCGCGCGGTCGATGACGGCGTCCTCGTCCGGCGATGACCGCTCGACGAGCGACGCCAGGTCCGCCGCGGAGGCCAGCACCTCCGACCAGAGCGTGGCGTCGATGCCGTAGGGCACCCCCGCACCCGCGGCCATGCGCGTCGCGTCGATGAGCGACAGGGTGCCCTCGTGGTCCTGCGGGTCGTGCATGAGCCGGTCGACAGCGACGAACAGCTCGCCCATCGCGTCCGCCGCCGCGGTGCCGTCACCGCCGGTCGCGGGCGCTTCTGGATCGGTGATGCTCGACAGCAGCTCGTCGACGCGCTGCTCGTCGATCTCGTGGACGTAGAGCTCGTCGCCGTCCCAGCCGTGCGGGATGCCCGCGTCGCACAGGACGTCGACGACACCCTCGCGCTGGTCGTCGGTCCACTGGGACAGGTCGTAGGCGACCTTCTCGACCGACGGGTCGAGCGCCAGCGCCAGCTCGTCGTCGACCTGGTCGAGCAGGCGCTCCACCGCGTCCTCGTCGCTGGCCTGCACGACGAGCGTCGGACCCTCCCACTCGTGGGTGAGCCCAGCCGCTAGGAGCGCCTCGGTCAGCGCGCGGCGCGCGTCCTCGTCCCAGTCGTCGAGCTCGTACACCAGCTCGTCATCGGAGTGGGCCATCAGATCACCGGCGTCTCGGTGTAGCGGCCGAACACCGTGGCGAGGGCGTTCATGACCTCTCCTTCCGTCGCGTAGGCGCGCACGCCGTCGATCAAGGCGGGCATGAGGTTGACCTCCGGGTCTGCGGCGTCGCCGACGAGGCGGTCGAGCCCGGCCTGGACGGCGCCGCCGTCGCGGTCGGCCTTGACCGCCCGCAGGCGTTTGATCTGGCGCTGCTCCTGCTCGGCGGTGATCTGGAGGAGATCGATCTGGTCCTCCTCGTTGCCGTCGGTGAACGCGTTGACGCCCACCACGATGCGGCGCCCGCTGTTGATGCGCTTCTCGAGGTCGTAGGACGCTTCCGCGATCTCGCCTTGGAACCAGCCGTCGTCGATACCGGCGAGCACGCCTTCGAGCATCGACCCGTCGCCCGCCGCTTCGAGGTGGGCGAAGATCTCCTCGGCCTGGCGCTCGAGCTCGTCGGTGAGCGACTCGAGGAACCACGATACGCCAAGCGGATCCGCGACGTGG
>CAYSAC010000161.1:0-7037 GCA_964428815.1 uncultured Acidimicrobiaceae bacterium
CAGGGCAACACCGTGCTCGTCATCGAGCACAACCTCGACGTCGTCAAGACCGCCGACTGGCTGATCGACCTCGGGCCCGAAGGTGGCAACGGCGGCGGCACACTCGTGGTCGAGGGCACGCCTGAGCACGTCGCCAAGACCGAGGAGAGCTACACGGGCCAGTTCCTGGCGCCGCTGCTCGTCGGCCGCTGAAAATGGTAGATTGCGTGGCATGAGAACGACCATCGATCGTGCGGGGCGTCTCGTGGTGCCGAAGAAGCTGCGCGACCGTCTGGCGTTGGGCCAAGGCGGGGTGGTCGATGTCGTCGAGCGTGATGGGGTGCTGGAGATCCATCCCGTGTCCGCCTCGGTCGAGGTGAGGTCGGGTGACGGGGGTCCGGTAGCCCACGCGGTCGAAGGCCTGCCGCCGCTCACCGACAACGATGTGCGCGGCACCCTCGAACATCTCCGGCGGTGATCGCGCTCGATACGAGTGTGGTCGTGGCGGCTCTGGTCGGCTGGCACGAGGCGCATGAGCGAGCTCGGCAAGCGGCAAGGGGCGGCGGGATCCCCGCCCATGCCCTGCTCGAGAGCTACTCGGTCCTCACCCGACTCCCCGCGCCCCACCGTCTGGAGCCCGGCGTGGCGAGCAGCCTTCTCGCTGGCTGGTTCCCGTCCGAGCGGATCCTCATGCCCGGCTCGGGTTTGGTCCAGTCCATCGTGGCGCGCCTCGCGGATGCAGGCATCGGCGGCGGGGCGGCCTATGACGCGTTGGTCGGCCTCACCGCGGCCGAGCACGGCGCCGAGCTGCGCACACGAGACCACCGCGCCGCCGCGACCTACGACGCCCTGTCGGTGCCATACCGACTCGTCGCCAGCTAGCCCACGGGCTCGGCCGACCGCGTAGAAGGTCATGTCCTTGGTCACCCTCACTTGCTAGCATGCGCGCATGCCTGCCCTCAGCCAGTTGAGCGTTCGGTTGCCCGAGGCGCTGCGCCGTGAGGTGAAGCGCAAGGCAGCAGAGGAGGGGACCAGTGTCCAGGTCTTCGTTGAACGCGCCCTGCGCACCGCTGTAGCGCCGGGTTCGCCTGGCCCGAAGCTGAGCGACGAGGCGCGGGACGCCCTGCTCGAGTTCGTTCGCAGCGGGTACGCCGACGTAACTCGCCACATCGGCGAGGAGGACCCCGATCTGGCCACGATGTGAGCGACGTCGTCGTCGTTGACGACCATCTCCTTATGCTGCACCTGGCGGGGAGCGACACGTGGCTGCCCCGCGGTGCCCTGGTCGCCACCACCGCCTCGTGGTGGTTTCGCCTGGCCAAAGCACTCGAACGCGGTGGTGGGGGCTCGTTGTCGGCGCGAGTCGCCGGTTTCGCGGACGACGACCGACGGGTCGTGGAGGGCCTGATCCGCCGTCTCCCCGACGGCGTCACGGTCTTGCATCCACGCGACACCGTGCCGCACGCTGCGGTGTTGAGCGCCCGACACGGTCTCAACCTGTTGGCCGCGGAGGCACTCGCCACTGCCTTGGTGCTCGACGGTCGGCTGTTGGTCGCCGCGCAGGATGACGGGCCAAGGCTGCGCGCGGCTGCGACCGTGGTCGATATCCGATACGAGACCCTCGAGCTGTGACGTGGTGATACCTGGTTATACTCGGCGGGATGAAGACCGCTATCTCCGTTCCTGACAAGACGTTTGACCGGGTGGAGCGGTTGGCAAAGCGCCTCGGCATGTCCCGCAGCGAGTTCTTCGCTCGGGCGGCCGCCCGCTGGGCCGACGAGCTGGAGTCGTCCGATCTCACCGCGGCCATCAACAACGCGATCGACGCGGGCGGTGACGAGGACACCGAGTTCGTCCGGGAAGCGGCCCGCCGGACGTTCGACCGCGCCGACGGGTGATCGACCGCGGCGAGGTCTGGTGGGCCGACCTCGGTGGGCCCCGTGGATCCGCCCCGACACGCCGGCGGCCTGTCGTCATCATCCAGCATGACTCGTTCAACGCGAGCCGGCTCCGAACCGTTGTCGTGGCGGCGATGACCAGCAACCTGCGCCTCGCGGCCATGCCGGGCAACGTCCTCGTGCCGGCCGCGACGACCGGCTTACCCCAGGACTCGGTGGTCAACGTGACGCAGATGGCCACCCTTGATCGGTCGGACCTCCTCGAGCGGGTCGGCGCCCTCGATCCCTGGCTCATCGGAGTCGTCGATGACGGCATCCGTCGTGTGCTCGACCTGTGAGGAGCCTTGGGTCGACCAGGGACACCACCGATGCTCGACCCGATGGATCGGGTGATGCACGTCGGTGTCCTGGTGGTCGTCTTCGGGCAGGCGCGCATCCATGCCGCCTTCGTCGGGGAGTACTCCTTCACGGGCACCGGCCCGTTCGGCTGGACGGTCGCCTACGCGGGCGTCCTCTGCCTCCTGGCCTACGGGTTCGGGCTGCTCGAGGTTCCTTGCTCGCGGCGGGAGGCCCGGCGCCGCGGTGGGGGCTAGTTGTCGGCGCTGGTCGCCGGTTTCGCGGACGACGACCGACGGGTCGTGGAGGGCCTGATCCGCCGTCTCCCCGAGGGCGTCACGGTCTTGCATCCACGCGACGCCGTGCCGCACGCCGCGGTGTTGAGCGCCCGACACGGGCTCAACCTGTTGGCCGCGGAGGCACTCGCCACTGCCTTGGTGCTCGAGGGTCGCCTGGTGCTTCGGGTCAAACCCGACCAGGCGCCGAGCATCCTTGAGTAGCGCTCCACGAGGACCGATGCTTGTGGAATGGCCCGCCTCGTCCGACCCGCCATGTACGCGGGTGTGGCCGGCGCCGTCGTCGGCCTGAGCAAGGTCCACGCCCGTTACGTCGCTGACCCGCCGTACGACTACACGGGGTCTACGCGGTTCGCCTGGTCCCTCACGTACGTCGCGCTGCTCGTGCTCACCGCCTACGGCGCCGGCCTGCCCGAGCTGCCGAGGACGAAGCGCTCCGCGGTCGTCACCGCCTTTGCCGCCGCGGGGGCTGGCGCGCTCGGCATCTCGCTCGTCCAGCTCTTCGTCGGCGACGCGCTCCTGCCACGGTTCGTCGTTTTCGGTGCCGCGCTGCTGCTCGTCCCCTGGTACATGGTCTGCACCGCCATCTCCACCGGGGGGCGACTCAGGGCCGAGAGCAGAGCCGGGTTGCTGTTCGTCGGAGGCGCCGCCGAGACTGAGCTGTTGCGCGAGGACCTCGCCCTGTCGCCCGAGCTCCCGGCGAACATCGTCGCGACGTTGTCTGTCGAGGAAGCACGTTCGAAGGGCGATCGCAGCCGACCGCTCTGCGAACGGGCGATCGAGGCCAGGGCGTCGTTGGTGGTGCTCGACCGCGACGCGCAGGGCGACGAGAGCATCGTCGGCCAGGCCGCCGCGCTCCACGAGGCTGGCATCCGCATCCGCACGCTCTCGCTCTTCTACGAGCAGTGGCTCGGGAAGCTGCCGATGTCTGAACTGGAGCGCGTGTCGCTCTTCTTCGACATCGGCGAGGTGCACCGTGCGCGCTACGGACGGGTGAAGCGGGTGCTCGACCTCGCGCTGGCCATGATGGCGGCGCCCCTGCTCCTCTTGGCCGTGCCGCTCGTCTGGATCGGCGACCTGGTCGCCAACCGTGGACCGTTGCTCTACCGCCAGCCACGCGTCGGCAAGAACGGCAAGACCTTCAACATCGTGAAGTTCCGAACAATGCGACCGCACGCCGGCGGTGCGCTCGTCAACGAGTGGACGCAACTCGACGACCCGAGGATCACCCCCTTCGGCCGGATCCTGAGGGTCACCCACGTCGACGAGCTCCCGCAGGTGCTCAACATCCTGCGCGGTGACCTCTCCATCGTCGGCCCCCGGCCGGAGCAACCGCACTACGTCGCCGACCTGGTGGGCAAGCTGCCGTTCTACAACCTCCGCCACCTCGTCCGACCGGGCATGACGGGTTGGGCGCAGGTGAAGTACGGCTACGCCAGCGACGAGCGCGATGCGCTCGAGAAGCTGCAGTACGAGTTCTGGTACCTGCGCCACCAGAGCCTCTCTCTGGACCTGCGGATCGTCGGGCGGACCGCCCGGTCGATCATCCGCGCCGGCGGTCGATAGCACCTGTAGTGACCACGGACGATCCCTGCAGCAACAGATCCGTGGGCGTGGCTGGGCACGATGCACGGCCCCGGCGGTCCTGACTGGCAGGCTGGGCGCTGGTGAGGACCGCTGAATCGGAGACCACAAAGGTGGCCGACGCCGCTCATTTGCGTCAGTGCAGGAGGAACCGCGAGGCATGACGGCCGAGACGATCGTCATCGAGGCACGTCGCGGAACCCTGCGGATCTCCCCTCGTGAGCTGTGGCACTACCGAGATCTGTTCACGCTGCTCACCTGGCGTGACATCAAGGTCCGCTACCAGCAGACGATCTTCGGCGCTCTCTGGGCCATCTTGCAGCCGGTGCTCTTGATGGTGGTGTTCGCAGTGTTCCTCGGCCGGCTTGCTGACGTGCCATCTGACGGTGTGCCGTACCCGCTCTTCGTGTACTGCGCCCTGGTCCCCTGGACCTTCTTCTCCCAGGGACTCACCGGGAGCGCGAGCTCGCTGGTGGAGAACGAGCGACTGGTGACGAAGGTGTACTTCCCGCGCCTGCTGGTCCCAACTGCCGCGGCCGCGTCCTACGTCGTCGACTTCGTGATCGGCCACCTGCTGATGGTCGGCCTGCTCCTGCACTATGGCGTCGAGCTGCGAGCCACGATGCTGCTGGTGCCGCTGCTGGCGCTGGGCGTCTTCGCCGCCATCGTCTCCTACGGGCTAGGGCTCGCAGCTTTGAACGTGCGGTACCGCGATGTGCGTTACGCGATCCCATTCGCCCTGCAGGTGCTGCTTTTCCTTACGCCGGTGGTCTACCCGGCGAGGCTCGTCACGGGGGGTTGGCGCTACCTGTACGCCGCGAACCCCATGACGGGGCTTGTCGATCTGTATCGGTGGGCGATCCTCGGGACTGAGCGCCTCGCAGCCGGAGCGCTTGCTGTGTCCGCGTGCGCGGCCGTGGTGCTGCTCCTTGTGGGCATCGCCTACTTCCAGCGGGTCGAGCGAAGCTTTGCTGACGTGATCTGACCATGACCGCAGCCGTAGTCGTCGAAGCCATCTCCAAGCGCTACACCCTGGGCACGGGCGGCGGCTATCGCCGGCTGACCGAGGTGCTCACCGACCGCATGCGCCGTTCGGGCCGAGGGGCCTCGCAGCGGGAGGAGCTCTGGGCTCTGAAGGACGTCTCCTTTGAGGTGGCTGAGGGCGAGGTGGTCGGGATCATCGGGCGGAACGGGGCGGGGAAGAGCACCCTGCTGAAGATCCTGTCCCGCATCACGGAACCGACCTCCGGTCGAGCTGTGCTGCGGGGGCGGGTCGGATCGCTGCTCGAGGTGGGCACCGGCTTCCACCCCGAGCTCACTGGTCGGGAGAACATCTATCTGAACGGTGCGGTGCTGGGCATGCGCAAGTCGGAGATCACGCGTCGGTTCGATGAGATCGTCGCGTTTGCCGAGATCGATCGCTTCCTCGACACGCCCGTGAAGCGCTACTCCAGCGGGATGTACGTGCGGCTGGCGTTCGCCGTCGCCGCACACCTCGAACCAGAGATCCTCGTCGTCGACGAAGTGCTTGCCGTGGGGGATGCGACGTTCCAGAAGAAGTGTCTCGGCAAGATGGGCGACGTCGCCAAGAGCGGCAGAACCGTGCTGTTCGTCAGCCACAACATGGCTGCCGTCAAGAGCTTGTGTTCACGGGGAGTTCTGCTCGACCACGGTCAGGTGAGCCGAGATGGTCCTATCGATGAGGCGATCGCCAGGTACCTCGCGGGCGCGCAGGCGCTGACGACGGTCGACCTCGCGCAGCGCTTGGATCGTCAGGGCACCGGCAGGATGAAGTTGACCTCGCTTGAAGTTCGCACGGGCGGGGTGGCGAGCGGGGCCTTGGTCTTCGGCGAACCTGGCGAGATCCTTCTCGACTTCGAGGCGGCCGACGAGCCCGGCCCCGTACAGGTGTCACTCGGCTTCTTCTCGCCCATCGCTGAGGGTGCCGGCTACGTGGGCAGTGAGGTGGCCGGAGAGATCCTCCAGGGACTGCCACGTTCAGGGACCTTTGTTTGCTCCCTGCCGAAGGTGCCGCTACTGCCAGGCTCGTATTCGGTCAACGCATTCCTCACGGTCGGTGGTGAGGTCGCCGACTGGGTGCAGGACGCGGCCACGCTCGAGGTGCAAGAGGGTGACTACTTCGGGAGCGGCAAGATCCCCCCGTCGGGATACGGGTTCGTCGCCGTGCCGCACTCCTGGACGGTCGTGGCGAGATGACAGCGATTCTCCGACGCGTGCCGCCGCTGGTTGGACTACTCGCCGGCCGCCGACCCGTTCCGCTGGCCTTCTGGTCGCTTCTCCATCGGTTCGCGCGGCGCGTGGACTCGCTGGCTCCAACCCCCCGGTCGACCCGGGGCTCAGACATGCGCGACCCCGTGCTAGCTGCGGTGCTGAGCGAGCTGGAGCTGGGCACCTGGACGCTTGGACCAGCGTCCATTGAGGTCCTCCGACGGGTCCTCACCCAGGCCAATCCTGAAGTGGTCGTGGAGTTCGGGAGCGGCGTCAGCACGGTCTGCCTAGCGCACTTCGGAGCGAACCTCGATTCCCCGTTCCAGGTGATCAGCATCGAGCAGGACGCTGCCGTGCTTGACCGGACGACCTTGCTCCTCGCCGAACTGCCGCTCTCATCGCCGGTGACGATGCTCCATTGTCCGCTCGAGGAGCGAATGGTGGAGGGTCGACGCCTGTCGTCCTATTCGGTCACCGACGCTGACCTCGACAGCGTTCTTGGTGGGAGATCCATCGATCTCGTCGTGATCGATGGACCGGCCGCAGAGGATGGGGCACGGTTCGGAACGCTCCCACTGGTGCTGTCCAGGCTCGCGCCCCGAGCCGTGGTCGTGATGGACGACGCTCTTCGAGACGGCGAGCTTGCGGCGGCTCGTGGATGGGTCGATCTCCGACTGCTGGAGGTCGACGGGATCATCCCGGTCGATCACGGGCT
>CAYSAC010000162.1:0-7013 GCA_964428815.1 uncultured Acidimicrobiaceae bacterium
TGGGTGACGATCGACTGCTTGTCGGCGTGCAGCACCTCGATGGGGTCCTCGATGGTGATGATGTGTGCGGCGCGGGTCTCGTTGATGCGGTCGAGCATCGCCGCCACCGTCGTCGTCTTGCCCGAGCCGGTCGTGCCGGTCACGAGGATCAGGCCCTGCTGCTCCTCGGCCAGCTTCTCCACCGCGAGGGGTAGGCCGAGCGCGTCGACGTCGGGGATGCCGGGCACGACGCGGCGGATGACCATCCCCACCGAGCCGCGCTGGCGGTACACGTCGATGCGGTAGCGGCCCTCGCCCGCGACGCTGTGCGCGAAGTCGGTCTCGCCGGTCGCCTCCAGCTCGGCGGCCCGGTCGGGGGGCAGCAAGGCCGCCGCCATCGCCTCCAGGCCAGCGGCCGTCGGCGCTTCGAAGGGCGCCTTCTGCAGGTGACCGTCGACGCGGACGTGGGGGACCGCGCCAGCCCGGACGTGCAGGTCGGACCCGCGCATCTCCTGGAGGTACTGCAGCAGCTCGTGCAGCTCGACCAACCGTCAACCCTTTCCTCGTCGGAATGCCTCGTCCGATGGGACGCCGTAAGAATGTCGGCCGATTCGCGGCCTGGCTCAAGAAAGAATGCCAACTAGTGGTCCGTCACCGGATTGTCGACGTGCCTCGTCGGCCAGCGACGACCCCGGCTCGGCGATACACGCACGGGGCTTCCGCGCGGCACTAGATCCGATCGCGGATGCGCCGGACCGCGCTGACGACCTCGCGACCTGGACCGCCGGCGGTTGGGCGTTCACCGTGGTCACGGCCACCTTCGAGCGCGGTCAGGCAGGCAGCGGTCGACGTCTCGAGCGCCTCGAGGTCGTAGCCGCCCTCGAGAAAGACGATCCGTCGCCCGGCTGGCACCAGGGAGGCCAGGTCGGCGGTGATGTCGCTGAAGTCGCCGGCGGAGAGACCCAGGTCGGTCAGCGGGTCGGCCCGGTGAGCGTCGAACCCGGCCGAGATCAGCAGCCACGTCGGCTTCCACCAGGTCACGAGCGGTGCGAGGACCTCCGCGACCCCCTCGCGGTAGACGTCACCGGTCGCGCCCCGCGGCACCGGGAAATTCACGGTCGTGCCCTCAGCGTCGAGCGCGCCGGTGTCCAGCAAGCTGCCGGTCCCGGGATAGAGCGGCCACTCGTGGAACGAAGCGTAGACGACCCGCACATCGTCGTAGAAGCAGTCCTGGGTGCCGTTGCCGTGGTGGGCGTCGTAGTCGACGATCAGCACCCGCTCACCCCGGTCGGCGAGCGCGGCAGCAGTGACCGCCACGTTGTTGAAAAGGCAGAACCCCATCGCCCGATGCGGCGTCGCGTGGTGGCCAGGCGGGCGGACCGCACAGAACGCGGCATCTGCACCATCCGCGTCGAGGTGCTCGATGGCGGTGAGGCCGGCACCGGCGGCGAGCAGGGCGGCATCCCACGACGCCGCTGACGCGACCGTGTCCGCGTCGACCCGGCCCCCGCCGGCCGCGCACAGGCGCTCGATGGCATCGATCTGGGCGGGCTCGTGCACCCGCTCGAGGTCGGCGCGGCTCGCTGGCCGCGGCGCGACGCGGACGAGCGCGTCGTCGAGCCCTGCCCGTGCCGCGCCCCGCCACACCGCCTCGAGCCGCGCCGGGCGCTCGGGGTGCGCGCCGGTGTCGTGGTCGAGGTAGCGCTCGGAGCTGAGGAACAGCGTCGTCACTGCCAGCGACGTTACTGACAGTGGCTAGTGCCGGCGATCGGGTCCTGGGGGTGGTGGCGCGTACGCTCGCTGCGTGAGCGGCTTGCACACGATCGTGCTCGGCGACGAGCGGATGCGCGTCGGCCCGTGGCGAGGCGACACGAGCACCGCGCACGTCGTCCCGCTGCCCGACAGCAGGCGCGTGACCGTTGCCGGCGTGCGGCGCTGCGTCGACCAGCTGCAGGCCGACGGGTACCGGCGCGCGCTCACCGCCGCCCTCGGCCGCGAAGAGCAGCAGCCGTTCCTGGACGCCGGGTTCACCGTCCACGAGCGGCTGCGCCTGCTGGGGCACGACCTCAACGATCTCCCGTCCGGTCCGCCCGCGACGCTGCGGCGGGCGCGGAGCCCCGACCGGCCGGTCGTGCTGGCCGTGGACGAAGCGGCGTTCCCGCCGTTCTGGCGACTCGACGGCGTCGCTGTCGACGACGCCGTCGCGGCGACACCGCAGAGCCGGTTCCGCGTCTCGCTGGGCGCCAGCCGCGAAGTCGTCGGCTACGCCATCACCGGCCGGGCCGGCGTCCGCGGCTACCTCCAGCGGCTCGCGGTCAACCCCGCCGAACAGGGCAACGGCATCGGCACCGCGCTGGTCCTCGATGGGCTGCGCTGGCTCCGGCGGCGCGGCGCGCGCGAGGCGCTCGTCAACACCCAGTCCGACAACGACCGCGCCGTCACGCTGTACGAGCACCTCGGGTTCCGGCACCGCCCCCACGGTCTCGCCGTCTTGGCCGTCGAGCTCCCAGGTGAGCTGTGCGCCGATTGATCACCGCGGCGGGCGCGCTCGCGTTGCTCGCGACGTCGCTCGTCACTGGCACCGTCGCCGCGCAGCAGCAGGTGCGGATCAGCCTGATCGCGCAGAGCTCGTTCGTCGACCCGGGCGGTCAATTCGACGTGCGCGTCGCATTGGCGGGTGTGCCGCCCGGCACCGCGGTGCAGCTCGTGCTGCACGGCCGGGTGCGAGATCGGGACGAGCTCGTTGCGTCCTTCGCCGGCGAGAGCCTGCGCGCCGCGATCTACCGCGCCGCGCCGATCCCGCTCACCGAGCGACCACCCGACCCCATCGACGGCGGCATCCCCCTCGCGCTCCCGCTGGCTGGCCCGGCGAGCACGGACCCGGCGCGCATCCGCCTATCGACCGCGGGCGTGTACCCCATCGAGGTGCGCGTCCTCGACGCCGGCAGCGTCGAGCTGGCCCGCCTCGTCACCCACCTCGTGCTGCGGCCCGCATCGTTCGACTCCCGCCCACCGCTCGCGGTCGGCGTCGTGCTGGACATAGGCGCCGACCCCTCGCTGCAGCCCGACCTCACCACGACCGAGCCGGACCTTGATGTCGCCGCGCTCGCTGACGTGGTCAACGTCCTCGCGACCCGACCCGATGTGCCGCTCACCCTCGCCCCGGTCGCTGAGACGGTCGACGCGCTCGCGGCATCAGCCGACCCGCTCGCGGCCGAGCTGGTGGACCGGCTGCGGTCGACGGCGCGCGACCGCGACGTCGTGAACCGCGGCTACGTGGACGTGCAGCCAGAGGCCCTGCACGCGGCCGATCTCGACGACGAGCTCGAGGCGCAGCTGGTCCGCGGCCGGGACCTGCTCGAGGACCAGCTGCAGACGACCGTCGACGAGACGGTCTGGCTGGCCGGTCCGTCCCTCGACGCCGACGGCGTGGACGCGCTCGAGCGGCTCGGCCTCGAGCACATCGTCCTTCGCGCCGGATCGACAGAGGTGACCGAGGCCGCGCGCTTGACCGCGACCCAACCGTTCGCGATCGACGGTGCGACGCGCGCGGTGGACGCGATGCTCATAGACGATCCGCTCAGCGACCGGCTCGGGCGCGGCGGCAGCGACCCGATCCTCGTGGCCCACCAGCTGCTCGCAGACATCGCGCTCATCTGGTTCGAGCAGCCGGAGGACCCGCGTGGCGTCGTCGTCCGACCCGACGCGGTGCCCGATGCCGCGACCTTGGAGCAGCTCCTCGTCGGGCTCGCGGCCGGTGGTGCCATGGTCGACCCGGTGACGCTGAGCGACCTTTTTGACGACGCCGACCCGCTGCTCGACCGGACCGGGGAACGCATCGAGCGCACGCTCGACCCCGCCGACGGCGACGACCTCGGCCGCGTCGCACCCGCGGTGCGGCGCGCCCGCAACCTCCTGGCCAGCTACGCCAGCCTCATCGGACCACTCAGCTCGCGCTCCGATCCCTACGAGAACCTCCTCCTTCTCGCCACCGCCAGCGAGGTCGACAGCGGCGACCGGCGCGACTACGTCGACGCCGTCGTCGCGGCGGTGGAAGCAACCGTTGCCGCGATCGACGCGCCGGCGAGGCAGACCATCACGCTCACCGCGCGCGACGGCACCATCCCGTTGACGATCCGCAAGGCAGTGGACTTCCCGGTCAACATCGTCGTGCACCTCGACAGCCAGAAGCTGGCGTTCCCCGACGGCGAGCGGCTCGAGCTCACGCTGGACGAGGAGACGACGCGGATCGACATCCGCGTGCGCACCTTGTCCTCCGGCGCCTTTCCCCTCGACATCGAGGTCACCTCCCCTGATGGTGAGCTGGAGATCACGTCTTCGCGGTTCACGGTGCGCTCCACAGCGGTCTCCGGAGTGGGTCTCGTGCTCTCCGCAGGCGCCGGCCTGTTCCTGCTGGTCTGGTGGGCGAGCCACTGGCGCAAGACCCGCCGATCGCGCCGCTTGGTCGATCCAGCCTGACCGGAGCGCGGGGCTACAGTCCGCCTCCATGCCCGTCCGCATCGTCACCGACAGCGCCTGCGACCTGACCGACGACGAGACCACAGCGCATGGCATCGAGGTCGTGCCGCTGTCGATCCGGTTCGGCAGCGACGAGCTTCAGGACCGCACCGAGCTCACCGTCGAGGCGTTCTACGAACGCCTCGCGACCTCGTCGGTCCTGCCAGAGACCGCGGCACCATCGCCCGGTGCGTTCGAGTCCGCGTTCCGGCGCCAGCAGGCCGCCGGCGCCGATGCGGTCGTATGCATCAACCTGTCCTCCGAGCTGTCCGCCACCATCCAGGCGGCGCAGAACGCGGCCAAGGCGTTCGAGGGCGGGCTGGACGTCCGCGTCGTCGACTCCCTGTCCATCACCTCCGGACTCGGCACGCAGGTGCTCGAGGCCGCCCGCGCCGCCCAAGCCGGCAGCTCAGCCGATGATGTGGTTGCGCTGGTCGAGGACATGCGCGGCCGGACCCGCGTGCTGGGCGCGCTCGACACGCTCGAGAACCTGAAGAAGGGCGGCCGCGTCGGGGGCGCGAAGGCGATGCTCGGCACGCTGCTGTCGATCAAGCCGCTCATCGACATCTCCACCGGCAAGGTCGAGGAGGCGGGCAAGGCCCGCACGCGGAAGAAGGCGCTCGAGGCGCTCCGGGACAAGCTCTTCGAGCGGCCCGAGGTCGAGCGCCTGTGCGTGTCGCACGGGATGGCGCCAGACCTCGACGTGATGCTCGAGCTGCTCGCGCCGCGCTACAGCGCGGACCAGATCCGCATCGGCCACATCGGCGCTGTCATCGGCACCCACGGCGGCCCGCGGGTCATGGGCATCACCTGGCTCGAGCCCCACTGAGGTTGTGAGCGCGGCAATCGGGACCCTGCTGGCGGGCCGCTACCGGCTCGATCGGCTCATCGCGTCCGGCGGCATGGCCCAGGTCTGGGAGGCGACCGACGAGGTGCTGCGGCGCTCGGTCGCGGTGAAGCTGCTGCACCCGCACCTCGCAGCGGACGACACGTTCGTGACCCGGTTCCGCCGCGAAGCCGTTTCGGCGGCGCGCCTGGCCCACCCGAACATCGTCGGCATCTACGACACGTGCAGCGACGCGGGGACCGAGGCCATCGTCATGGAGCTGGTGCGGGGCCGCACGCTGCGCCAGCGGCTCGACGAGCCGAAGCCGCTCGACGCCTGGCAGGCGGCGGCGATCGCGGCGCAGGTGGCCGACGCGCTGGACGAGGCTCACCGCGCCGGCCTGGTCCACCGCGACGTGAAGCCGGCGAACATCCTGTTGTGCAACGACGGCCGCGTGAAGGTCGCGGACTTCGGGATCGCGAAGGCGGCCGAGGGCGCCGACCTCACCCAAGAGGGCCTGATGATCGGCACCGCGAAGTACCTCGCGCCGGAGCAGGTCACCGGCGACCCGGTCGACGCCCGCACCGACCTCTACTCCCTCGGCCTCGTCCTCTACGAGATGCTGAGCGGCCAGCCCGCGTTCACGGGCGACACGGACGCCGCGCTCGCGCTCGCTCGCATCCAACGCGACCCGCTCCGACCCCGCCAGGTCCGCCCGTCGGTGCCCCGCCCGCTCGAGGACATCGTCTGCAAGGCCATCGCCCGTGACCCTGCCCAGCGCTACCGCAGCGCCGCCGACCTGCGCGCCGCGCTGCTTGATGCGGGCGCCAACCCTGCCGACCCGGTCGACCAGACGGGCACGACCATCGCGCCGGCGACGCCGCTCACACCGCCGGGCGGCTCGCCCCGGTTCACCCAGAGCGAGCGAGGCTGGCTCGTCCCGACCTTGCTGGTCGTGCTCGTCGCGGTAGCGCTCGGCACAGCGGGGTTGCTGCTGGGCGGCTCCGGCGCGGGCGACCTCATCGACAAGGTGCGCGACGCCGTCGGCCCGGGTGGAGAAGCCGCGCTGCCGATCGCGTCCGTGAGCACCTTCGACCCGAGACCGGGCGATCTCCACGAGAACGACAAGGACGCGCCCCTCGTCCTCGACGGTGACACAACGACGGCTTGGACGACCGAGGGCTACAACAGCCGCGACGTCGCCGCACTCAAGGGCGGCGTCGGGCTGGTGCTCACCCTCGAGCAGGCCGCCGCGCTCGATCGCATCGAGGTCACCAGCCCGACCAACGCGTGGCGCGCTCAGGTCTACGTCGCGGACGCACCGAAGCCCACCCTCAAGGAATGGGGTGAGCCGGTGTTCATCAGCGACGCGATCGAGCCCGGCAAGGGCAGCCTCGACCTCAAGGACCGCACCGGCGGCGCGGTGCTGCTTTGGATCACCGATGTCGGCGACGGAGCGCCGCGGGTGCGGGCGACCATCGCCGAGGTGGAGGTCTTCGGTGGCGGCGCGTAGGTAGCCGTCGGAGGTCGTGCCCAGCTGCCGCTGGCTCGCTTCGCTCGGCGCCGACGGCGTCCTCCAACACGACCACCGCCGTCCCCAGTGGGGCGCCTTCGGCGCGAGGCTCGGTAGGATCCGGGCATCGCGCCCGAGGCCTCAACGCCGGACGACGGCGACCGCTCGCTCGTCGCC
>CAYSAC010000163.1:0-7009 GCA_964428815.1 uncultured Acidimicrobiaceae bacterium
GGTCCTCACGGTTGCGGTGGTAGACGACTTCGCTTTCATATTGAGCTGTGACGCCGGCGAGGTACTTGCGCTCGGCCTCGGGGATGCCGAGCTTCTCGTAGGTCTCCTTGACGGAGTCGGGCAGCTCGTCCCAGGCGTCGACCTGATGGTCGGTCGGCTTGATGTAGTAGTAGATGTCGTCGAAGTAGATCTGCGACATGTCGCCGCCCCAGCTGGGCATCGGGCGGCGCTCGAAGTGGTCGAAGGACTTGAGCCGGTTCTTCAGCATCCAGTCCGGCTCGCCCTTCATCCAGGACATCTCGTTGATGATGTCCCGGTTCAGCCCGCGCTTGGGCTTGAAGACGTAGTCCTCGGCGTCGCTCCAACCGAGCTTGTAGCGCCCGAGATCGAGGTCCTGAACAGCCATGAGGTGGTCCTTCGCGGGTGGACGGGGGGATTTCTCCTACGCAGATAGTAACAACCCCCATCGGGGGTGCCACCTTCCGATGCTCCGTTCGGACTAGGGACGACGCCGGGACCCATCGCTACGATCGACGAGATGGGCCTCCCCGGACCGCGGCGGGCGGCAGGGCGGTGGCGCCGCGCGGCAGCCGCGGCCGACCACCAGGATGTCGAGGAGGCGCGGCGCGACCGTGAAGAGCTCTTCGCCGGCCTCCTCCGCACGGTGCCCGTCGGCATCATCCGCACCGATGCCACCGGCGCACTTCTCTGGGCCAACCCCCGCTGGGAGGAGATCACCGGTCGCACGCTGGCCGAGGAGATCGGCCGCGACCTCTTCGAGCTCGTCGACGCTTCGGACCGCGACCGGATAGAGGGCCTGCGTCACCTCGCGCCAGCCAGCGAAGAGCTGTTCGCCCGCTACCGGATCACCACCCCGGACGGCGAGCTGCGCTGGGTGGCCACGAGGTCGGTCGCCCTGCGCGGCGCTGATGGGGTGATCACCGGCTACGTCGGCTCGTACGAGGACGTGACCGCGGCGATCGAGGCCGGCGAGGCGACCGCTCGCCTCGCCAACATCGCGGAGTCCACGATCGACATGGTCGGGGTGATCAACGCAGACGGCACGTTCGCGTACTTGAACCAGGCCGGCAGGGAGTTCTACGGCCTGGCGAACGCCGGCCCGATCGCGGTGCGGGCCGGGGAGCTGCTCACGCCGGTGGAGCGCAAGCGGCTCGCGGTCGAGGTACTGCCCGAGCTGCGCGCCGGGCGGGCGTGGAGCGGCGAGCTCGAGGTGCAGCGGCCTGACGGCAGCGTCGCCCACGTGTGGCAGACCATCTCGCCGGAGCTCGGCCCGGACGGCGACCTCAAGCGGTTCTCCGCCGTCGGGCGCGACGTCTCCGCGCAGAAGCGGGTGGAGGCCGAGCTCGCGCATCGTGCCACCCACGACCCTCTCACCGAGCTCCCGAACCGGGTCCTGTTGCTCGACCGCCTCGACCTCGCCATCAAGCAGACGCACCGCAGCGGAGCCTCGATCGCGCTGCTGTTCATCGACCTCGACGGGTTCAAGGCGGTCAACGACCGTCACGGCCACGAGGCCGGAGATCTCCTGCTGCGCCAGGTCGCAGGCCGGCTGCAAAGCGTCGTCCGGCCCTTCGACACGGTCGCGAGGCTCGGCGGGGACGAGTTCGTCGTGCTCTGCGCGGACATGACCGACCAGATGCTCGCCTCGGTCATGGCCGCCCGGCTGCTCGACGCCATCGAAGGCGTGCCGTTCGTGATCGGCGCGACCGAGCAGCGGATCACGGCGAGCATCGGCATCGCGGTTTCGTCCACGAGCGAGGACCATGCGGAGGGCATGCTCCGTGAGGCCGACGCAGCCATGTACCGCGCCAAGGCACAGGGCCGCGCCCGCTACGAGCTGTTCGACGAGGCCATGCGCATCCGGTCCCAGCACCGCCAGGAGGTGATCGAGGAGCTGCGGACCGGACTCGACCGAGACGCGCTCTGCCTGCACTACCAGGCGATCGTCACCCTCCCGAGCGGGCGCATCACCGGCCTCGAGGCCTTCGCCCGCTGGCAGCACCCAAAACGCGGGCTGGTGCACCCGGACGGGTTCATCGCCGTCGCCGAGGAGACCGGGCTGATCGTGCCGCTGGGCGCGGCGCTCATCGAGCAGGGCTGCCGGCAGCTGCGCGAGTGGCAGGACGCCCATGGCACCGCCGCCCCGCGCCTCCACCTGAACATCTCGCCTCGTCAGCTCGCCGCGCCCGACCTCGTGTCGCTCGTCAGCACCACGCTCGACCGGACCGGGGCCGACCCCGCGCTGCTGTGCCTCGAGCTGACCGAGATGGCGCTGATGGGGAACGAGGCGTCGGCCGGAGCGGTGCTCGGGGCGCTCAAGGAGCTCGGGCTCACCATCGCGATCGATGACTTCGGCATCGGCAGCTCGTCGATCGCGCACCTGCACCGGTTCCCGATCGATGTCGTGAAGATCGACGGCTCCTTCGTCGAGGGGCTCAGCCCCGATCCGGAGGACTGTGCCATCGTCGCTGCGTTGGTGCGCCTGGCCCACACCCTGGGCCTCGAGGCGATCGCGGAGGGTGTCGAGACCGAGGGCCAGCTCGAGCGGCTCCGGGCGCTCGACTGCGACCAGGCGCAGGGCTTCCTCTTCGCACGCCCGGCGTCGGCTGTCGAGGTCAGCGACCTCCTGCGGCTCGTCGAGCCCTTCGCCGCACTCGTCGAGCTGAGCTGAGTCGCGTCAGACGAGCGCGCGCAGCACGGCCGGGATCTCCATCACCCGGTCCTTGGTCAGGCAGGCCGTGATTCCGCACAGCGCGGCGAGCCCTTCGAGCTCGCGGTCGAGAAACGCGGAGAACATGAGAATCCGCTGACCCAGGTTGCGGCGAAGGATCTCGGCGGCGGTCTCGAGCCCGCTCATGCCTGGCATCATCTCGTCCAGCACGATGACGGTCGGTTCCTGGTCTTCGAGGATGGCCAACGCCTCCACTCCGCCGGACGCTTCGCAACATACCGACAGACCGTCGTTTGCGTCGACGATGAGGGCGGAGATGGTCACGTCGTCCTGAGGTGTTCGAAATCGCCGGCACGCAAGAGCCGGGCGACCTTGTCGGTCAGTTCTGAGATGGCAAAGGGCTTCGAGAGGTAGTCGTCCGCGCCGAGCTCGTGCGCCCGCTCACGGTCCGCGGCGCTGCTCTTGACGGAGCACATCAGCACCGACGGCCGGCCGAACACGGCGGGTTCCGCCCGCACGATCGCGAGCACCTCCCAGCCGTCGACACCGGGCATCTGGACGTCGAGCACGATCACATCGACCGCACCGGGCCCGCGCGCACGCAACCAAGCGAGGGCTTCCTCGCCCGACGCCACGCCGACCGCGCCGTGACCCTCCTCGCGCAAGACGAGCGTCATCAGCAGGCGCAGGTCGTCGGCGTCGTCGACGACCAGCGCCCGGGCAACACCCACCGCGCCGGTCACACGAGTACCGGATCCCGCTCGTCGGCTACGGGCGGAGTCGGTCCCTCGACAGCACACGGGAGGACGCCGCGGGAACCCTCGTTCCAATCACCGACGGCGCCGACGTACAACGAGCGGCAGACCCAGAGGAAGTAGACGGCGGCGGGAACGGCCAGCCAATCGATGACCAGACCGTGGTTCTCGAGCTCGTAGCGCTCCGTGAGCGCGTAGAGCATCCATGCCGCGTGCATCACCGCGCAGGTCGGGAACACCGCCGTCAGCGAGATGCCCGATACCGACCAGCCGCCCAGAGGCGCACGATTCCGCAGCTGCGTGCGCAGCAGGTACCAGCCGATCATGCAATAGAGGGCGACCAGCAAGAGGTTCGGTGCGAGCGTGGAGCGGAACGTCAAGCCATCCGACATCGCGATGGCGGTGACACCGGCGACCACGATGACCGCGTACGCGCCGCTGACCCACAGCAGTGCGCGCAGCCAGCGGGGCGTGCCGCTCACGAACCGGTCGCCGCGGCCGCCCATGAGTGCCTCGACGCGCAACAGGAACCATATGACTCCCGCCGGCGCGCCGGCGGCGACGGCGAACAGCTCGAGACCTCCCGCTTGGCGTCCGGCCAGAGCGAGGTGCAGACCATGCTCAAGGTGGTGCGGCCCGCACGTGAAGGCCATGCAGATCCAGGCCATGCCGAAGTGGGAAGGCCCCATCTCCACCCGACCACGGCGGAGGTCGATGATCGTGATCAGTCCGTAGCAGGTGTAAACGGTGCCAAGCGCGAGACTCAGCGCAGCGAGAGCAAGGGTCATGACCGCGGTGCTCCGCTCGACGCAGGAACACCGAGCTGGCGCATGAACTCACGCACCATCGAGCGTTCGCCGACGCCGGCCTGCTCGCCCTCATCGCCGTCCGCCGAACCCTCCGTGTCCGCGGCCGCGGCAACGTCGGCTCGCCGCAGGAACACACCAAACGTCGAGCCCTCGCCGCCGGTGCTCCGCACGTCCACCCCGCCGCCCATGCCTTCGGCCAGCGACGCAACGATGTAGAGCCCGATGCCCGTGCCGCCGAACCGGCGGTGATCGGTCGAGTCCGCCTGCCAGAACTTGTCGAAGCAGTGCGCGGTCTGCTCGGCATCCATTCCGATGCCGCCGTCGGTCACGTCGATCCGGACCTGTGTCTCACTGGTCGTCACCGACACCTGCACGGGCTCGCCGTTGGGCGAGTACTTGATGGCGTTGTCGATCAGGTGGTCGACGATGGTGGCGATGGCCTGTTCGTCGGCGCTCACGAACGCGACGCCGTCCGTAGCCGACAGCTCGATGGCTCGTCGCGTCGCCGCGGCCATGGTCTCGGTCCGCTCGCGGAGTGTCGGGAGCAGGTCGACCGGCATCGTCTCGACGGTGAGCCGGCCCGCTTCGATGCGGCTCGACAGCAACAACCGTTCGACGATCCCGGTCAATTCGCGCGCCCGGTTCGCGATCGCCTCCAGCCCGCGCTGCTTCACGTCCTCGGGAAGGTTGTCGCGTTGCAAGGTCTCGGCGAAGCCGCGGATGACCGTGAGCGGAGTCTTCAACTCGTGCGAGGCCGTCGCGAGAAACAGCGTCTTGGCCTCGTCGGCCTGCCTCAGCCGGGTGATGTCGCGAAGTGAGTGGACGACCTCGACGAGCGCGCCATGTTCGTCAAACAGCGGCGAGGCGTTGGCAAGTACCGGCTGGCGGCTTCCATCGGCGCGGGCGCGCCAGACCTCGTCGCCGAGGGAAGTCGACTCCGATTCGATCAGCGCGAGCAGTCCGCAGCCGGTGGAACAGTCGAGCTTCCGTTCACCCAAGCACAACGACAGAACCTCACCGCACGAGCGGCCCCCAAGCGACTGCACGCCCACGAGCTGCTCCGCCGCGGGGTTCGCCTCGGTGACGATTCCGGCCGCGTTGGTCACGACGACGCCGTCGGCGACACGAGCGAGGATGGCGTCGGCCTTGGTCGCCAGGTGCGCGGACCGAGCCTCGGCGCGTCGCTGTTCGGACGCAGCCCGGTCGACGACCACGAGCAAGAGCGCGAGGGTGACGCCGAAGAGCGCGATGACTGGTCCGTCCAGGCGTTCGGATCGGAGCAGCAGCCGCTCACCGAGCAAACCGAGTGCCATCGCCCCGCCTGCGAGGGAAAGACCGAACGGTCGTCCACCCGTGTACGCGCCGAGCACGACGACGACCGAGTAGCCGGCGAGCGCGATGGTCGCAGACCCGCTGATGAGGCTGTGGAGCGCGAAGAGCATGGCCAGATCGCCGACGGCGCCAAGCACGCGCACGATGCGGACGGTGCGGACGCTCGCGGCCAGCGCGAGCGCACCGGCAAAGGGCACCCAGAGATAGCCGCCGACGGCGAGCAGGACGTCGGCCGAGTCACTGCGGTTGGACAGCAGAGAACCGCCGAGTACGAACGCTGTCGCGAGGAGCACCCGGCCGCGGGCGACGAGAAGCACTGCAGCGATGTCCTGCTCGTGCCCCTCAGCGCGCGCCCGCGACTCACGGACGGTCTGCGTCCGCGCGCGAAGGGTGGCCACCTGTCAACTGAATGCCGATCCCGCCGCGGGCGCTAGAGCACGAGTGACTATTTTCCGCAACCCAGGCAAGGGATGACACTGCCTACACGCAACGGCGGGGTGACTAGTCCCTCGTTTAGGACGCGGTCGCGGCGAGGCCTCCGGCCCAGGTGCTGTGCAGCGCCGCGTAGTGGCCCCCGGCAGCAACGAGCTCGTCGTGGGTGCCGAGCTCGACGAGCCGCCCGGCGGCGACCACCCCGACGAGGTCGGCGCGCTCTGCGGTCGAGAGCCGGTGGGCGATGACGATGACCGTCCTGCCCTCCATGAGCTTGGCCATCGCCTGCTCGACGACGACCTCGGTACCGGGGTCGAGCGACGAGGTCGCCTCGTCCAAGACGAGCACCGCCGGGTCGGCGAGCGCGGCGCGGGCCAGGCTCACGAGCTGCTTCTCTCCGGCTGAGAGGCGCGAGCCCCGCTCACGCACCTCGGTGCCGAGACCCTCCGGCAGCTCGGCGAAGCGCTCGAGGATGCCGATGTCGTCCAGCGCGGCCTCGACCTCGGCGTCGGTCGCGGCCGCCCGGGCCAGCCGCACGTTCTCGCGGATCGTGCCGTTGAACAGGAAGCCCTCCTGCGGGACGACGACGATCCGCTCGCGCAGCGACGCCAGCGACGCGTCGCGGAGGTCGATGCCGGCGAACGAGACGGTGCCCGCGGTGGGGTCGTAGAGCCGGGCGATGAGCTTGGCCAGCGTCGACTTGCCTGCGCCGGTGGGGCCGACGAGCGCGATGCGCGCGCCGGACCGGATCGCGAGGTCGACGTCGTGCAGGACCGGCCGGCCGCCGCCGTAGGCGAACGAGGCACCAGAGACGACGATGTCGCCGGTGGGCGGGAGGGCAACCGCGCCCTTCCGCTCGGCGACGTCGACGGGCGTGTCGAGCAGAGCGAAGAGCTTGTTGAGCCCGGCGCCCGCGGACTGGAGGATGTTGAACAGCTGGCTGAGCTGCTGCACCGGCTCGAAGAGGTTCGAGAGCGTGAGCACGAAGA
>CAYSAC010000164.1:0-6976 GCA_964428815.1 uncultured Acidimicrobiaceae bacterium
ACCTCAAGCCCATGAACTGCCCGTTCCACATCCTCATCTTCAGGTCGAGGATGCGCAGCTACCGCGAGCTGCCGCTGCGGCTGTTCGAGTTCGGCACGGTCTACCGCTACGAGAAGTCAGGCGTCGTGCACGGGCTGACACGCGTGCGCGGCATGACGCAGGACGACGCCCACATCTTCTGCACGAAGGAGATGATGCGCGACGAGCTCACGTCGCTGCTCACGTTCGTGCTCGACCTGCTGCGCGACTACGGGCTCACGGACTTCTACCTCGAGTTGTCGACGCGCCCCGAGGTGAAGGCCGTGGGGACGGTCGAGGAGTGGGATGAGGCCACGGAGGCATTGCGCGCCGCGGCCGAGTCCATGGACCTCGACCTCGTGATGGACGAGGGCGGCGGCGCGTTCTACGGGCCCAAGATCTCGGTGCAGGCGCGCGACGCCATCGGGCGGACGTGGCAGATGTCGACGATCCAGCTCGACTTCCAGCTGCCGCAGCGCTTCGACATCACCTACGTCGGCGCCGACAACGAGCGCCATTGGCCGATCATGATCCACCGCGTGCTGTTCGGTTCGATCGAGCGCTTCTTCGGCGTGCTCGTGGAGCACTACGCGGGCGCGTTCCCGGCGTGGCTCGCGCCGGTGCAGGTGCGCGTGCTGCCGGTGCGCGACGACCACCACGACTACGCGTTCCGCATCGCTGACCGCCTGAGGAGCGAGGGGTTCCGCGCCGACCTCGTCGAAGCCGACGAGCCGCTCGGCGGACGGATCCGGAAGGCGAAGCTGGAGAAGCTGCCGCACATCCTCGTGGTCGGTGACGACGACGTGGAGCACGGCACGGTCGGCGACAACCCCCGCGGCGGCGAGGTCGAGCGGGGCGTGTCCGTCGACGAGTTCGTCGAGCGCCTGCGGGGTGAGGTGCTCTCCCACACATGACCGGCTTGGAGCGGCTGTGGGCCGGCTGGCGGCTTGCCTACATCGAGGACACCCAGGCGTCGGCATCGCCGGGCGAGGGGTCGATCTTCGAGCGCATCCTCGCCCTCGACGAGCCCGACGATCGCACCTACGTCGTGTGGCGGGGCGCGCACTGCTTCGCGCTCCTGAACGCCTATCCCTACGCCAACGGCCACCTGCTGGTCATGCCTTACCGGGCCGTAGCCGAGCTGGAGGACCTCACCGAAGACGAGGCGGGCGAGCTGTGGCTCGGCGTTCGTCAAGCGGTCACCGCCCTCAAGGCCGCGTATGGCTGCGAGGGCGTGAACGTCGGCTTGAACCTCGGGCGCGCGGCGGGCGCCGGCGTGCCCGATCACCTCCACGTGCATGTGCTGCCCCGCTGGGCGGGCGACACGAACTTCATGACCGCGGTCGCCGAGACCCGCGTCCTGCCCGAGACGCTCGACGCGTCCTGGGAGAAGCTGCGAGCCGCCTGGCCGCGGTAGCGGGCCGCTGAGTACGGTCGCCGCCATGGTCGACGATGCTGAGATACGTGATGAGCTGCCCGACGACCTCGTCGCGCAGGGCTACGTCGGCCCGTACGTGTTCCCGAACAACAACCGCCGCCGCATCCCCGGCTACCTCTACATCGGGATCGGGCTCGTGTGCGTCGCGGCGTGGGCGCTCACGAGGTCTGAGGCGCCGGTGCTCGTCAACGGGGGGTTCGTGCTCGCGGGAGCGCTGCTCGTGGTGCTCGGTGCCTACCACCTCGTCGCCGGATGGGACCTCGATGTCGACGAGCGCGACGCGCTGGTGGCCGCCAGCCGCGAGGTGGGCTTCGCCGTCGGCCACGCCTCCGCCCAGATGGGGTGGCGCGGCCTGCGCAGCCGGCCCACGTGGCGCATCCTCCTCTACTCCGCCGAGGACCCGCCGTCGACGCGGGGTCTGGTGCTCGTCGACGGCGTCGACGGTTCCATCGTCGAGCGCTTCGTCGAGGACAACCCGGAAGACTGGTCCGAGCTGACGTGATCCCTCTGGCCCGCTTCGGCCAGGCGAGCTGGGTCCTACGACCCATGCGGCGTTCGAGCGGTGCCACCTAGCGTCGGACCGGTGGAGCCGAGGGTGCACCAGGGCGTTGTCGTGTTGGATCTGCAGTCCGCGGGCGGTGTGATCCACGTCGACCTCTACGGGGGTCCTGACAACGTGTGCACGTCCGTCCTGTTCGCCCCGAAGTACGCGTCGGCGCGGCGGTCGCAGCTGCGCACGCTCCGGCGGTGGCGACGATTGCGCACGCCGGTGACGTTCATAGTCACGCGTTCGGGGATGTCCCTCCAGGACACGCCGGCCACGGTGGGTCGCGCCCTCGAAGAGTCCTGAGCGCCCGCCGCTAACGTCCGGCGCCGTGGCTGACATCTCCTGCGCGTTCCCGTCCGGTCTCGACACGCCCGACCACGTGGCCTTGGCCGAACAGCTCGGCTACTCGCGCGCGTGGTGCTACGACTCGCCCGCGCTGTACCACGACGTGTGGATCACGCTCGCCCGCGCCGCGGAGCGGACCGAGCGCATCGGGCTCGGCCCAGCCGTGCTCGTGCCGAGCCTCCGCCACCCGATGACCAACGCCGCGGCCATCGCCACGCTCGTCGACCTCGCGCCCGGTCGCGTTGCCGTCGCACTGGGCGCCGGGTTCAGCGGCCGCTACGCCCTCGGGCAGCGGCCGATGCGATGGGCCGACGTGCGGGCCTACGTCGTCGCGCTCCGCGGGCTCCTCCGGGGTGAGGAAGTCGAGTGGGATGGCAAGCCGATCCGGATGCTGCACCCGCGCGGCTACGGCGCACCGAGGCCGATCGACGTCCCCATCTACGTCGGTGCCGACGGACCGAAGGGCACGGCCGTCGCGGAGGAGGTCGGCGACGGCATCTTCGCGGCCGCCCTGCCGAACGGGGCGGCCGCGGGGCGGCCCCATGCGCTGCTGCAGTTCGGCACGGTGCTGGACGAGGACGAGTCTCCGGACGCGCCCCGCGTGCTCGAGGCTGCGGGCGCGGCCGTCGCCGTCGCGCTCCATGGCATGTACGAGCGAGGCGGGGCCGCCGCGGTCGACGGCCTCCCCGGTGGGCAGGTGTGGCGTCAGCAGCTCGAGGCGATCCCCGCGTCGACGCGCCACCTCGCGACCCACGAAGGCCACCTGGTGGAGACGAGCGAGCGCGACAAGGCCGCGCTCGCCGCCGGCACAGCGTCGCTCATTCCCGCGTTCACGCTCACCGGCTCCGCCGCCGACGTGCGGGCCCGCGTCGACGCGTTCGCGCAGATGGGCGTGACGGAGATCGCCTACCAGCCCGCCGGTCCCGACATCCGCCGCGAGCTCGAGGCCTTCGCCGCGGCTGTCGTCTGACCGGTGTGCTCAGGACCGGCCGCGAACCTCGTTCAGCGTTCGCTCCGCCGCTCTGAGGTGGCCGACACCGGTGCGGACCGCCTCCTGCAGCAGGTCGAGGGCGGTGACCTGCTGCCCGCCGGCCACCGTCGCAGCGCGCGCCCAGTCATCGGCACTGGCCCGCTCGACCCGGTAGGCCAGCGCGACAGCTTCGGCTTCGAGCAGGTCGAGCACGTCGTCGAGGCCCTCGGCATAGCCATCCGGCCACTCTCGGTCGCGCTCGTCCACCACCCCTGCGTGCAGGACGGGCTGGTCCGACGTGAGCGTCTTCCGCAGCGCCTCGCCGATGAGGGCCAGCGCGCGGGGGACGTGCGCGGCGTGGTCGAGCGCGGAGTGCCCGTCGGCGCCGGCGCGGTGCACGAGGTCGTCGGGCTTCTCGTCGTCGTCGAATCCGGTGAAGAGCTCGCGGAACCGGCGGGGAAGCGAGCGCAACGCGACCGCGCCGTCGGCCGGGGAGACGGCGCTGCTCATCGTCGGGGGCATGATCGGTGGGCGTCGGCGAGGTGGTGCACGCCCTCGTGCACGGTGTGGCGGAGGAACCACCGGATCGTCCGATCAGTGGGCTGCGGGTAGCCGTACACGAGCGGGCGCTCCCAGTCGTCGGGTTGCAGCGCGTCGACCGCGGTCGCCAGCGCCTCGGCGTTGGTCCGCAGCTGGCGGATGACCAGCGATGGGTCTTGTTCGCCGTAGCGGCGTTCGTCGGCCCACCGGAACATGCCGCGCGACTCGAGGGCCGGGTGGTGCTCGGCCACCGCGCGGTCGAGACGCTCGCGCTGCACCGCGAGCACGTCGCGCACGTGGCACGCGTACTCGAGCGCCGACCACACCTCCGGCTCGGGACGGGTGCGCGCACCCTCGCCGGCCCTCGTCACGGCGATCCCGAAGAGGGTCGCGAGCTCGCCGAGGCGCGACGCGACCTCGCCGTCGGCGTCGTCCTCGTAGTCGAAGCCACAGTCGTGGCACCGACCATCGACCGGCGCCTGCTCACCCATCAGCGGCCTCTCGCGGCGCGCAGTGCGCGCCCGATGTCGAGCAGATGGTGGCTGCCCTCGTGCAGCGCGAACCGTCCGAGACCGGCGACGGTGAAGACCACGCCGTCGCGCCGCTCGCCGGTGCGATCCCACGCGTCGTCCGGCACCGACCGCAGCGCGGCCGCGTACGCGCTGGCGTTGGCGGCGAGGTCGTCGACGACGGCTGACGGGCCCTGCTCGTTGTAGCGGTCGTCGTCGACGGCGGCATCGTGGTCCCACCATGTGTAGGTGGGGTTGTCCTCGGCCAGCGTCTGCCCGGTCCGCACCACGAAGAGCGCGAGCACGTCGCGCACATGGCACGCGCACTCGAGGGCCGACCACACGTCGGGTTGCGGCCGCCTGCGCACGAGCGCGCCGAGGTCCTCACCGGGCAGGCCGCGGCTCAGCGGTGCGCGGTACCGGGTGCCGAGCCGCTCGATCTGGTCAGCCAGGTCGGCGGGAGCGAAGGCGGACGGGTCGAACTGGCACTCCTCGCAGATCTCGCGCTGCCAGTCCGGCATGACCTCGCTCACGATTCGTCGTGGATGTCGCGCTTGACCTTCTCGACGAGGTGGGCGGGCAGCACGTCGTAGTGATCGTGCTCGACGCTGAAGCGACCGCGCCCGCCGGTCAGCGAGCGGAGGTCGATGGCGTAGCGCACGACCTCCGAGGTCGGCGCGAGCGCGGTCACCAGCTGCTCGCCACCGCCGATCGGCTCGGTGCCCTGCACCCTTCCCCGCCGCGCGTTGAGGTCGCCCATGACGTCGCCCTGGAGCTCGGCGGGCACGATGACCTCCAGCTTCGACACCGGTTCGAGCATCACCGGCTCGGCGTTCGCCATCGCCTCCCTGAACGCCAGCCGTCCCGCGATCCTGAACGCCATCTCCGAGCTGTCGACGGCGTGGAACTTGCCGTCGAACAGCTCGACCTCGACGTCGACGACCGGGTAGCCGAACACGCCGCCGCGCTCCATCGTCTGCTCGATGCCCTTCTGCACCGCGGGGATGAACTGGCGGGGGACGGAGCCGCCGACGATCTTGTCGACGAAGCGGAAGCCGCCGCCCCGCTCGACCGGCGCCATGCGGATGCTGCAGACCGCGAACTGGCCGTGGCCACCCGACTGCTTCTTGTGCTTGCCCTCGGCCTCGCTGTTCGACGTGACCGTCTCGCGGTAGGGGACCCGCACCTCCTCGGTGTCGACCGCGACGCCGAACTTCCGCTTGAGCTTCTCGAGCGTGATCGTGAGGTGCGTGTCGCCGGTGCCCTTCAGCAGCGTCTGGTGCGTCTCGTCGTTGCGCTCGACGTGCAGCGCAGGGTCCTCGTCCTGCAGGCGGTGCAGCGCGTTGGCGAGCTTGTCGTCGTCGGCCACGGTCTTGGCCACGACCGCGATCGCCAGGACCGGCGGCGGCTGCTCGACCGGTTCGACGACGACGGGCGTGCCACGGGGCGCGAGGGTGTCGCCGGTTGCGGTGCTGGCCAGCTTGGCGACCGCGCCGAGGTCGCCGGCACACAGCTCGCTCACCGTCACCTGCTCCTTGCCCCGGAGCGTGAACAGGCCGTGCAGGCGCTCGTCGGTCCCAGTGCGAGGGTTCACGAGGTGGTCATCTGGGCGGATCGTCCCCGACAGCACCTTGAACAGCGAGATCTGACCGACGTAGGCGTCGGCGATGGTCTTGAACACGAGCGCCAGCGGGTCGGCCTTCTCCTCAGCCGGCACGTCGATCTCCTGATCGGCGGCGCGGACGCGCTTGGTCGGGCGGTCGGCGGGCGACGGGCCGATCTCGACGATGAGGTCGGCGAGGCGGTCGATGGCGATCTCGTTCGTCGCCGACCCGCACACGACCGGGAACACCTGGGCCGTCAAGATGCCGTCGTGGAGCGCGTGCTCCAGCTCGTCGACCGAGGGGATGTCCCCTTCGAGGTAGCGCTCGAGCAGCGCGTCGTCGGCGACGACGATGCCCTCGACGAGGTTGTCGTGGACCTGGTGCTCGAGCGCCTCCATGTCCTCGGGGATCTCCGCCTGCCGGGGCGCGCCGCCCTCGTAGTAGAAGGCGGTGTCGGTCAGCAGGTCGGCGATGCCGTTGAAGCTCGCCTCCTCGCCGATGGGCAGCTCGAGCGGCGCGATGCCGGCACCGAGCTTGTCCCGCAGCTGGTCGAGGGTCCGCTCGAAGGACGCCCGCTCGCGGTCGAGCTTGTTGATGAACACCATGCGGGGCACGTCGAGCTCGGCCGCCAGCTTCCAGATCGCCTCGGTCTGGACCTCGACCCCGTCCACCGCGCTGACGACGAAGATCGCCAGGTCCACGACCCGCAGGGCGGCTCGCACGTCGCCGATGAAGTCCGCGTAGCCGGGGGTGTCGATGAGGTTGACCTTGTGGTCGTGCCACTCGAACGGCGCCAACGCCAGCGAGAGGGACAGGTGCCGCTGCTGCTCCTCGGGATCGAAGTCGCAGACCGTCGTTCCGTCCTCGACGCGGCCGAGCCGGGTGGTCGCCCCAGCTCGGTGGAGGAGGGCTTCGGCCAGGCTCGTCTTCCCCGCCCCGCCGTGCCCCACCAGGGCGACGTTGCGGATGCGATCGGTCGAGGTGCGCTCCAAGCGGCTCTCCTTC
>CAYSAC010000165.1:0-6974 GCA_964428815.1 uncultured Acidimicrobiaceae bacterium
AGGAGTGTGCGTTGTCTTCACACATGGTCATCTTCCGCGGTAGCGACGGGAAGCCGGGCTACCACCAGGCCGAAGGGCTCGAGGAGGCCGTCCGCTTCGTCGAGCGGCTGCGCAACGGCGAGAACGTCGACCAGGCCCGCATCTTCAAGATGGACGAGGTGGGCTTCAGCTTCCGCCCGTACTTCAAGGTCGAGATCGGCGACGAGGCCGCGACCATCGACGCCCCGGCACCCGCCTCCGGTGCAGCGCCGCAGGTCATCCCGCCTGCTGCTGAGCCCGTCGTGGTTCACCACGCCGTGGCCATGGCGATGGAAGCCGACGGCGCGGACGGCGAGCCGGTCGGCGCCAACGGCAAGCGAGGCCTGTTCGGTAGGTAGCCCGCCGCGGCTGCTGCCCCGCCCATCCGTGGCAGGCTTTGCCGCTCCCCGAGCGCGCTGCCGGGGGGCGCCAAGCCACCGTGACCGAGACCCAGACCGCACCTCCGGCGCTGCCCGCCGCCCCACCGGTCCGCCGGCATTCGGCTCTGTGGTGGTTCGCCGTCATCAGCGCCGCGGCGCTCGTTGCCGCGCTCATCGGCTCGGCCCTGATCCCGTTGCCGTACTACGCACTGCGCCCCGGTACGGTCCGTCCGACGAGCAACCTGATCTTCGTCGAGGGGCAGACGACCTATCGCCCGATCGGCTCCATCTCGTACACAACGGTGAACGTCCGCCAGGTGACCGTGTTCGGCGCGCTGGCGGGCTGGCTCGACGACGACATCGACGTGGTCGAGCGGGAGGTCATCCTCGGCTCCCGCGACGTCAAGGCGAACAAGGAGTTCAACGAGCAGCTCATGACCGGCTCGAAGTTCACCGCCACCCAAGTCGCGCTCGAGCACCTCGGCTACGAGGTCACGACGAGCGGGTCGCTCATCGTCGACGTCGCGCCTGGCTACCCGGCCGACGGCGTGCTCGAGGCCGGCGACGCCATCGTCGCGGTCGACGGCCAACCGGTGGACGAGCCGAACGACCTCACCGGTCTGCTCGGCGCCCACGCCGTCGGCGACCAGGTCGCGCTGGTCGTGGACCGTGCCTCCAGCGACGAGGACGAACCGATCCAGCTGTCCCTCGCTGCCGCGGCCGATGACCCGTCGCGTGGCGTGCTCGGCGTGTCGGTGCAGGACCGTGACCCGACGTTCCCGTTCGACGTGAGCATTGACTCCGGCGAAGTCGGCGGGCCCAGCGCGGGCCTGGCGTTCACGCTCGGTCTCATCGACTTCCTGACCCCTGGCGAGCTCACCGGCGGCAAGCCGATCGCCACGACCGGCACGATCCGGCCGGACGGCAGCGTCGGCCCGGTCGGCGGGGTCGAGCAGAAGACCGCGGCCGTCCGCCGGGCGGGCATCGAGGTCTTCTTCGTTCCCTCGGCCGAGTTCGACGAGGCCGTGGCCGAGGCCGGGGACGGCATCCAGGTCGTCAGGGTCGACACGCTGGACCAGGCGCTTGCTGCGCTGTTGGACCTCGGCGGGGACCCGCTGCCCGGTTCCGAGCGTGGTGCCACGTAACCTCGCGAAGAGGACAAGGCGCTCAACAGCGCGGTTCGAGGTGCCGATGCCCTACACGATGACCACCACCCGGCCATGACTTCGACTGGCGTTCAGGTCCAGTTCGCCGCGGAGCTGGCGCTGTTCCTCGTGGCCGTGGCGGGCACCGGTCTCGCGTTCCTGCGCACCGGCCTCCTCGTCGAGCGCCTGACCGCCAAGGCGACCCTCACCCTCGGGTTCGGCGCGCTTGGGGCCGCCGCGTTCATGCATGGCGCGTTGCTGATCGATGACCCCGCCGACGCCGGCCTCGTCGCGCTGCGCATCGCCGGGCTCGTGCTCCTCGCGATCGCGTCCTTCTCGTGGCGTTCGGCGAGCGGCTCCCGCGGTCTGCTCTGGATCGGGCTGGTGGCGCTTGCCGTGGCCGAGATCGCGACGGCGAACGAGCCCTCGCGCCTGTCGGACGTCGCCCGCGGCTTGGGCGCCGTCGCGATCGGCATCGCCCTCCTCGTCGCCAGCCGGCGCTCGATCAGCGCACGGATCGCAGCGTCGGCCGCGGCCATCCTGTTCGTCGTCGTCACGACCGTCGCGGTGTCCTTGTCGGCGGTCGTGGCGAGCAACGTCGAGGACCAGGCGCTGCGCCGGTACGGCGCGCGAGCCGAGACCGAGGCGGCGGTCGCACAGGACGCGGGTGTGGAGGCGCTGGAGAGGGCGGAGTTCATCGGCAAGACGCTCGGGAGCAGCGTCCGCGTCGACGTCGCGGGCGCGCTCGTGACACTCGACGAGCCCGCGGAGACCGCCGCGGTCGAGGCCGCACGGCAGACGGTTGCGACGTCCGTACAGCAGCTCCTCGACGAGTTCGTGAGCGATCCTCGACTCGGACCTGTCGTCGTCAGCACGCGGTCGGGGAACCCGCAGGTCATGGTCCCGCCCGGCGACGACGTCCTTCGGCTCGAGCTGAACGGCTCGGAGGTCGTCCGTCAGGTCCGGTCGAGCGGTGGCGAGCTGCAGTCGGTCGCGGTCATCAACGGCGAGCCGCTTGCCGTCGCTGCCGCGCCCATCATCAACAGAGTTGGCGAGTCCTTCGGGGTCATCATCATCACCTCCCGCCTAGATGCCAGCTTCCTGCAGCGCCAGGCGGCCGAGCTCGACGCCGAGCAGGAGGGCAGCGGCCTGGTCCTCGCCACTCGCGACAAGATGCTCGCCTCGAGTGGCTCCGAGGCCGACGACGCAGCGGTGCTACCGCTCGCGGCCGCCGCGATCGACGGCACCGGCGATCTGACCACGATCACCGAGGACCGCTTCTACGTCGCCCGCCCGGTGCGGTCAGCTGACGATGTTCCGGTCATGGCGATCGTCATCTCGGTCCCGACCGACCCGATCGACGCCACCCGCGAGGACCTCTACCGCGTCCTGTTCGTCGTGGCGATGGGCGCGGCTGCTGTCGCGGTCGTGCTGGCCGCGGTCACGGGCGAGCGCATCGGCGCGGGTCTGCGGCGTCTGACCGCGGCCGCCGGGCAGATCCAGCGCGGTGACCTCGACGCCCGCGCCGGTCTCGACACCGACGACGAGCTCGGCGCGCTCGGCACGACGTTCGACGAGATGGCGCACTCGATCAGATCCATGACAGGGGACCTGCGAACCGCGGCCGAGGACGAGGCGCGACTGCGCGCCCGGCTGGAGGCGGTCGTCGGCGGGATGGGCGAGGCGCTCGTCGCAGTCGACGCCCGAGGCACGATCACCGACTTCAACGCCGCGGCCGAGGAGCTCTGCAACGTGCAGGCGCGCGACGCGAAGGGCAGGCCCGTGAGCGAGGTCGTCCGCATGGTGAGCGCCGACGGCGAGGACCTGACGCCCCGGCTCGCCCGCCCGGTGATCGAGTCCTGGACCGGGCCCGCGACCGTCGTCCAGACCGAGGGTGCTGAGGTGCCGGTGGCGGTGTCCGCCGGTACCCTTCGAGGTCCCGACGGCGACGTCACCGGTGCTGTGTTCGTGCTGCGCGACGTGCGCCGCGAGCGCGAGGTAGAGCGCATGAAGACCGAGTTCCTCGCCAACATCAGCCACGAGCTGCGCACGCCGCTCACACCGATCAAGGGCTACGCGGCGATGCTTCGCAAGCGCGACCTGCCCGCGGGCCGTACTAAGGAGTTCGCAGCGGAGATCGTCACCAGCGCCGCGCAGATGGAGCGGGTCATCGGCCAGCTGGTCAACTTCGCGACGATCGAGGCCGGCCGTCTGCACCTCAACCTCGAGCCGGTCGTGCCGCGCGCTCTGGTCGATGACGCGGTCAGCCGCTGGCGTGAGCGCGTGAACGGCACCCACGAGGTCGTGCGCCGCATCGGGCGGGGGGTGCCCGGCATCGAGGTCGACCGCCGCTACCTGGATCAGTCGATCGACGAGCTGGTCGACAACGCCATCAAGTACTCACCTGGCGGCGGCAAGGTCATGGTCAGCGCCTCCGCCGACGACGGGCCCGATGGTCCGAGCGTGCGCATCTCGGTCGCGGACCAGGGGGTCGGCATCCCCGCCGACCGGCTCGGTTCCATCTTCGACGACTTCACCCAGGGCGACGCGTCGGCGACGCGCCGGTTCGGCGGCCTGGGTCTCGGCCTCGCCCTCGTCAGCCGGATCGTGCGCGCCCACGGCGGCACGCTCGAGTGCGAGTCGCAACCGGGGAAGGGCTCACGGTTCTCGATCGTGCTGCCGATAGGTGAACGATGAAGCGGGCCACGACCGCCGTAGGCGGGGCGCTGTTGTTCGCGCTCGTTGCCGCGCTGCCCTCCTGCAGCAATGCCGGTCCCGGCGCGGACGAGGCGAGGTTGGAGGTCGACGGCACCGCGGTGGTGGTCTCCGACGGCGAGCAGGAGGAGGTGACCGGCAGCCGGACCGTCCACTTCGGCGACCGCATCGAGGTCACGGACGGCATCGCTCGCCTCGAGATGCCGGGCGCGCTCCGCCTCGAGTTGCGCGCCGCCACCGGCGACGCCAACAACACGATCCTCACCGTGGACGCCGCGCCCGTGCTCGAGTCGGGCGACGTCCTCGCTCAGGCAGAGGGCACGGCGACGGTCGAGGCCGCTGGCACCAAGGTCACCCTCGAGGACGCCGGTGCCCAGGTGTCGCGCTTCCTTGGCATGTCGGTCGCGACCTACGAGGGCTCCGTGATGCTCGACTCGGCGGGCCAGGTGCGCGCCGTCCCCGCGCTGCGGCAGATGCAGGTGTCGACCCTCGGCCGCCCGCCGCAGTCGGTCCGCCCGCTCGAGTACGACGGCGGTGACCCGTGGGACCGCCGCTTCCTGGGCGCGGCGATCGAGCTGGGCGAGCGGCTTCAGCGCCTGGCCGACAGCTACACGTCGAGCCTCCGCCGCGGCGAGGGGCGCACGGTCGGCTTCTACCAGCTCGTGCTGCCTGCGCTGGACGATGAACCCGAGTTCACGCCAGAGCTGCTCGGCACCAGCCGCCCGCCTGGCGAGGTCTTGGTTGGAGCGGCGATCACGTCGCTCGGCGTGAGGAGCGCGTTCGCGGAGCGGTGGCGCGCGGTGTTCCGGTTCCGCGACGAAGGTGCGGCCTGGGGCCTCGTCGCGTTGGATCAGGGCGTCAGTGGCTCGCCGCTGCTCGGATCGGTCGAGCAGGCGCTCGGCGCGTCGCCGTTCGAGTTCGCGCAGCAGAGCGGCCCGCGGGCGACGACACCGACGACAGCACCGAGCGGCGGGCCAAACCCGACCACGACGACGACCGCGCCGGCGCCACGACCGACGACCCCGACGACCCAGCCCGAGCCGCCGCCGGAGGACCCCGGGATCCTCGGACCGATCCTCCTGCCCGTGGGTGACCTGCTCGACGGCCTGCTCGGCGGGGACTGACGCCGGAGGGGTACGCCCGCCGGACGGCATCCGGTCGTACCATCGTGCGGCGATGGCGTCCGACCTCGACCCGTACAGCATCCCGCGGCGCAAGTTCACCGCAGCCCGGCGCGGCTACGACACCAATGAGGTGCGCGCCTTCCTCCACGAGATCTCTGAGCTGGTGGCCAGGCTGCAGCGCAGCGAGACCGAGCTGAGGGAGCGGGCAGAGCGCGCCGAGACCCGCGTCGCGCTGGAGGACGAGGTCGACGAGCACCGCATGATCGAGGTGCTCGGTGAGGAGACGACGCGGGTGCTCGAGGCGGCGCGCTTCGCGGCGGCTGAGATCCGCAAGAAGGCAGAGGCCAGCGTCGGCAAGCTGACCAGCGCCGCGCAGGACGATGCCGCGCGGGTTCGGGCTGAGAGCGAGGAGTTCGCCTTGGCGACCCGCGCCGCCGCCGAGGACGCTGCGTCGACGACGATGGCGCGGGCGGAGAGCGAGCTGGCCCGCCAGAGCGAGGAGGCCCAGCGCGTGGCCGCCGGCATCCGTGCCGGCGCGGAGCGGGAGGTCGAGGCGCTGCGCGAGGAGGCTGACGGCGTGCTGGCGCGCGCTGCGGTGCAGGCGGAGGAAGAGCTGGAGGCGGCACGGCAGGAGGGGCGCCACATGGTCGCCGAGGCCCAAGCCGTGCGCGAGCGGGTCCTCAAGGACCTCGCCCGGCGGCGGCGGCAGGCGCGCCAGCAGGTGGAGAAGCTCAACGCCGGCCGCGAGCGGCTGCTCGACGCCTACGACCTCGTTCGCCAGACGATGGACCAGGCGACCAACGAGCTGTCCGTCGCCTTGCCCGAAGCGCGGGTGCTCGCCGACGCCGCTGCCAGACGGGTCGATGACGAGCCGGAGGCGAGCCTCGAGGAGCTGGAGGCCGAGATCGATGCGGCACGCCTGATGGACCCGCCCGTGCTGGCCCTCGCCGAAGAGGTTGCCGAGGAACCGGCGCCGGACGAGCCGGCGCCTGAGCCTGTGCCGGCGCCGGAGATGGTCGCCCAGCCGGTGCCCGACGACGAGCCGTTCGAAGAGCGTCGCTCCTCCAGCCTTCGGATCTTCCGGCGCAAGCAGGAGGACCAGCCGCTCGACTTGGCCGAGGCCGAGCTGGTCCCGGTGGAGGCGCCGCGCGACGACGAGAGCGTCCGCGTCCTCGAACCCGCGCCCGCGCCCGAGCCCGACGTGGTCGAGGTGGAGATCGAGGTCGAACCGATCGCCGCCGAGGAGGAGCGCGAGCCGGAGTCGGACGAGCCCGAGGCTGCGACCCCGGCGGTCGAGGAGCTCTTCGCCCGCCTGCGCGCCGAGCGGGCAGAGACCGTCGCGAAGGCGCAGGCGACCGTCGCCGAGGCCGACCCCGCGGCACCCACGGCGACCGCGCTCGAGCCCGAGCCCGTCGCCGAGACCGCGCCGGACGAGGCCGGCGTAGCCGAGCCCGTCGACGACGTGCTCGCCCGGCGCGACGAGGCGCTCGAGCCGGTCGAGCGCGAGCTGGCCAAGCGCCTCAAGCGGGTGCTGGCCGATGAGCAGAACGAGGTGCTCGACGTACTCCGCCGGCAGCGCCCGTCCTCGCTCG
>CAYSAC010000166.1:0-6939 GCA_964428815.1 uncultured Acidimicrobiaceae bacterium
GGCAACGGTGTGGGCTGCCATCGAAGCGACCCACAGAAAGGTGAGGAGAACCGTTCTTGGGGCAGTTCGTGACGGTGGATTCAATCGGTGGGCGCAACGCCTCAGCATTGCGCGCCTTGGGCGGACGCGAACCTCGTGGCGTTGCCCTGCTCAGGACACAACACCCGCGACAAGGGAAGGCCACCGTGCCTGGCCTGGTCGGCAGCGCCAGCCCCGGAGGTTCGGGGCACCACATGCCCGAATCGGGCGTCCCATGTCCCCAACCACTTGTTCGCGCATCTGTTGCGACGATGCTTAGAACCCGCCAACGGTCTTGTTTACGAACTGCCGCAAGAACACACCTCTCTTACGCGAAGAACCACGGGTGCTCGGCGACGAAGGTCGCGCGAGCAGCAGCGAGCGTGGTCGGTCCGAAGGTGCGTCCGCCGCCTGGCAGGTCGAGGCGGATCTGCTCGAGCTCTGATCGGTCGAACCGGCATGGCGCCGTCGCGGGGTCGATGCCGTAGAGGCGCGCCGCGTTGCCCGCGAGGATCTTCGCCTTCCGCTCTGGGGTGAGCGCGAGATAGCCGTGCTCCTCTTGGAACCGCTCGGTGATCTGGAAGGCGCGGAACGCCTGGATCTGGTCTTGCGGGCTGCCGTACCAGATCGAGTCGGTGCCCCACAGGATGTTGTCCTCGCCCACGGCCAGCAGCAGCTTGCCCAGGAGGTGCGCGGCCTCGTCCGGCGACCCGATGAGCTGCCGCCACGTCGAACCGAGCTCGGCGTAGACGTTGGCTCCGGGCCCGATGCCAGCGCGCTCGAGGGTCGCGACGAGGCGGTCAGCTCCGCCGTTGGGATCATCGCGGTCGTAGCCGCGCTCACGCACCCCGGTCTCGTAGGCCGAGTGATAGACGACGAACGCGATGTCGGGGTGCGCGGCCGCGGCCGGCCCGATGTCGTCGGGTGCCGCGAACGGCGCGCCGCCGGAGAGCCCCTTGTGCACGCACACGATCGGCGGCCCGAGCTCCTCGACCAGCGCGAGGAACCTCTCACCCACGGCTGCGCCCGCGTGGTCGTCGAGCGTCCAGCCCGGCCCGACGTGGGTGTACGCCTTCCACGCGGCGAGGTCGAACGCCGACGCCTCGGCCCGCATGGCGTCGAGCGCAGCCCCGGCAGCACCGAGGTTCGGCGTGGCGTGGCCCTGGACGAGCACGCGGCCGTCGCCGCACAGCCGTTCCGCCGCGGCGCGCGCCTTTGCCATGACCTCGGCCGAGAGAGGATCCGGGTCAGCGACGACGGGGATGGCCGAGAGGACCGCGACGGTGGTGTCGCTGCGGAGGAAGACTTCCTCCAGCCAGTGGTCCGTTGTGAAGCAGTCCCGTGAGTCCCGTTGGCCGCACTTCGACTGCGGGAACGAGTCGCCGAACGAGCCATCCTGGCCATCGGCGTACTCGAGCAGGTGGTTCTGCACGTCGATGATCGGCTCGTCGCCGCCGAGCGCGTCCTGCGCGGCGTCCGGATCGGTCGTCGCGTCCGGTGGCACGTCGAAGCGACCGCCCCCCTCACCGGAGTCCTTCGAGCATGCCTGCAGTGCGAACAACGTCGTCGCCGCGCCCATCGTCGAGCGGAGGAAGCGCCGCCGGCTCATGCCGACGCGCCTCGCGTTCGCGGCGCACGCCTCCCACGCCCGCCGGACTGCCTCCGCCGCGACCGGTGTGGGCGCGATGGGCGCGAACTCCCCGTTCGAGCAGGCGCCGAGCTTGATCGGCAGCCCTGGGGCGTCGTCCTGGCGAGCCACCGCGCCAACGTAACCCCTGGCCGGCTGGTGCAGGATGGCGGGGTGGATCTCAACGAGGCGCGGGCCGTGCTCGGCGTGGCCGATGGCGTCGATCGGGCCGCGGTCCGCGCCGCCTACCGCGACCGCATCCGGCTCGCGCACCCGGACATCGCCGGTCCCGGTGCGACCGCTCGCGCCGCCGATCTCAACGAGGCCTATGCCCTCCTGACCCGCGCCGCGCCACCACCGGCTCCGACACCGAGGGGGTCGCCACCGACCGCGCACGCGGGCGGCCACGACACGATCCACCTCGACCTCCCGGCAGACGAGGCCTTCGCCGTGCTCATCGAGGCCGCGCACCGAGTCGGCGAGGTCACCTACGTCGATCGCTCGTGCGCGATCTTCGAAACGGTGGTCGTGCTCTCCGACGGGCAGAGCTACTCGCTCGTGGTCACGTTTCAGGGGCGCGCCGACGGCACCGACGCGTTCTGCACCCTGGAGGCGATGGAACGGGTCGCGTCGGTCCCGGTCGACCTCGTGGTCGACGCGCTGATCGAGCAGATGGACGAGGGCGGAGCCAGACTGGCCCAATGACCGACATCGATACGGTCGACGTCTACTGCGACTGCCGCGAGCGCAGCACCACTCTCATCGAGTCGGCTGGAGATGTGGCCGCGACCAACGTCCCGGCCTGCCCCGCGTGGAGCGTGCACGACGTGGCCGCACACCTCGCGGGCGTGTGCACCGGCATCCTCGAAGGACAACTCGACGGCGTTGGCACCGACCCGTGGACCGACGCGCACGTGCAGGCTCGCCGTGACCGGCCGACCTCCGCGGGGCTCGCCGAGTGGTCAGAGGCGGGTCCGAAGGTGGAGGCCCGCTTCCCGCCGGACGGCGGAGCGATGCACACCTGCAGGCCATGGACTGGGAGGGCGACCCAGCGACCTGGCTGCCCGCGTTCGCCTACGGCCCGTTCAGCGTGCCAGCCGCCGACGTGCCCGAGTAGTGGGCCGGCGGTTCGCTGCTGGCGCGATCGCGCTGGCGTTCGCGCTCGCCGCATGCTCCGGCGACGACGACGACGACGACGACGCCACGACACCCGCCTCGAGCACCACCACCACCACGGCCCCGAGGACGTCGCCCACCTACACCGACCTGTACGAGCCGCCGAAGGACCTGCCGTCCGAGCACGGCCGCCTCCTCCGGCACGAGCCCGTCACCGACAGCGGGCTCGTGGGCGCAGTCCTCGAGCGCATCTTGTACACCTCCACCTCCGTCGCCGGGAAGCCGATCGCGGTCTCTGGCCTTCTCGCCTATCCCGCGGGCGAGGCCCCACCCGGAGGCCGGCCGGTCGTCACGTGGGCGCACGGAACCACCGGCATCGCCGACGAGTGCGCGCCGTCGAAGGTACCAGCGGACTACTTCAACGACATCGCGCCCGCGTTCATCAGGAACGGCTATGCGATCCTGGGCACCGACTACGAGGGGCTCGGCACGCCGGGCCGGCACCCGTGGCTGGAGGGCACGAGCGAGGGGCGTGGTGTGCTCGACATCATCCCCGCGGCGAGCGAGCTCACTGCCGCCGAGCTGGGCGACCGCTACGCGATCTTCGGCCACTCCCAGGGCGGTCACGCCGCGCTGTTCGCGGCCGAGCTGGCTGCGGAGTGGCTGCCCGACCACCAGCTCGTCGGCACCGTGGCCGCGGCGCCGGCCAGCGAGCTGCCGCTCATCGCAGCGGCGGTGAACGTCGCTCCGCTGCGCGGCTTCGGCGCCATGCTGCTGGCCGGGCTCAACGCCGCCCATCCCGAGGCCGTCATCGAAGACGTGCTCGCGGCGGCGGCGCTCGAGCGGCTCGACGTGGTCGACACCGAGTGCATCTTCGAGGTGCTCGGCGCGTTCGGTGACCTCGGGCCCGACGAGTTCGTGACCGTCCCGCCGGCCGACGTGCAACCGTGGAAGGACCTGCTCCTCGAGAACGACCCGGGCCACCGCGTCTCCGACGCGCCGCTGCTCATCGTGCACGGCACCGCTGACACGGTGGTGCCGCTGGTGCTCTCCGAGCTCCTGTTCGACAGGCTGTGCGGACTCGACCAGGTGGCAGAGCGAACGCTGTACGACGGTGCGAACCACACGACCGTGCTCATCGATGCCTCCGACGACGTGAGGAGCTGGCTCAGCGCCCGCTTCGCTGGCGAGCCGGCGACGACCGGCTGCCCCTGATCACCACAGACCGGCCGACAACGGGCACACTGTCGCCCATGACCGACCTGCCGACCACCGACGAGGAGTGGCGCGAGCGCCTCACACCGGAGCAGTTCGAGGTCGCCCGCAAGGGCGGCACCGAGCGCGCGTTCACCGGCACGTACTGGGACGAGCACACGCCCGGGCTTTACCGGTGCGCCTGCTGCGACGCTCCTCTCTTCACCAGCGACACCAAGTTCGACTCGGGGACGGGCTGGCCCAGCTTCTGGGAGCCGGTCAGTCCCGACTCGGTCAAGACCGTGGAAGACCGCAGCCACGGCATGGTGCGCATCGAGGCGCGGTGCGCTCGATGCGACGCCCACCTCGGACACATCTTCGACGATGGCCCGAACCCCAGCGGCCAGCGTTACTGCATGAACTCCGCGTCGCTGAAGCTCGATCCGAAGAGCGATGGCTGAGGCGCTCCGGCCGGCGCGCTCCGGTTCCAGGCACCCGTCGCTCTGGAACCGCACCCACTACAAGGTCGAGGACTGGTTCGACGAGCGGGCCTTGAAGGAGTCGCGGCAGTACGCACGGCCGCTCAACCGGCTGCGGATGATCCGCTCCGCGATCGGCATCGCGGTCACACTGACATTCGTCGCGTCCGATGCCGGGCCGCGCGTCATCGAGGCGACCGGTGTAAAGGGCTGGGCGCTGCAGCTCGTCGTGGTGCTCGCCGCGTTCGAGGCTGTCGACCTGCTCTACGCGCCGTGGTTCTCGGCCTACGTGCAGCTGATCTACGACAAGCGCCACGGGCTGTCCACGCAGACGGGACGAAACTTCCTGCTTGACGTGGTGAAGGACGTCGTCCTCTCGATCGTGCTCTTCAGCGCGCTGTTCATCCCCGTGTACGCCATCATCCGCAGCGTCGACGACTGGTGGATCTTCGGCTGGTTGGTGTTCCTCGGCTTCACCGGGCTGCTCACCTTCCTCTATCCGATCGTGATCCTGCCGCGGTTCAACAAGTTCACCCGGGTCGAACCGGGCGAGCTTCGGAGCCGGATCGAGGCGGTGGCGGCGCGCGCCGGCGAGCAGATCGAGGGCATCTACACGATGGACGCGAGCAAGCGGTCGACGCGAGACAACGCCTTCGTCGCGGGCTTCGGCGCGACGAAGCGGGTCGTCATCTTCGACACGATGCTCGAGCATCCCATCGAGGTCATCGAGCAGGTGGTCGCGCACGAGATCGGCCACTACCGGCTCAAGCACATCCAGAAGAGCCTCGCGTTCCAGGCGGTCGTGACGTTCGGCGTGTTCGCCTTCCTCGGTTGGTGGTCCCACTGGAATCGCGGGCTCGAGTGGGCCGGCGTCAAAGGCATCGACAATCCCGGCAGCCTCCCGTACCTGCTGCTCGGCTTCGGCATCGCGTTCAAGGTGATGAGCTACCTCAGCGCCTGGTACTCGCGGGCCAAGGAGCGCCAGGCCGACCTCGAGGCGCTCGAGCTGCTCGCCCAGCCCGAGAGCTTCATCGACGTGTGGCGCCGCATGGCCCCGAAGAACAAGGCCGAGCTCGAGCCGTCGTGGCTCAAGCGGCTCGAGGCCAGCCACCCCGAGATCGCCGAGCGCATGGCCTTCGGCCGGGCCTGGGAGCTCGCCAACCACTAACGCGTAGTAGAGTCGAACAGGTGTTCGACGATGAGCTGACGGCGGAGCAGGAGCGGGCGGCGACCCACGCGGGTGGGCACCTGCTGATCGTGGCCGGGGCCGGCACCGGCAAGACCACGACCCTCACGGCGCGGCTGGCCCACCTCGTGGCAACGGGGGTGCCGGCTGAGCGGATCCTGCTGCTCAGCTTCTCGCGGCGGGCCGCGGCCGAGCTGATGCACCGGGCCGAGCAGCGCGCCGGCCAGCGGGTGGCTGGCGCGACGTCGGGTGGCACGTTCCACGCGGTCGCCAACCGGATGCTGCGCCGGTACGGGCGCGCCATCGGCCTCGAGCCGACGTTCACGGTCCTCGACCAGGCCGACACCGCCGACCTGCTATCGCTCGTGCGGGACGAGCTCGCGCTGCCCGGGGCCGACCGGCGGCGGCGAGCGCGCAAGGAGGCAATGGCGTCGATCCTCAGCCGCGTGGTCAACGCCCGCCAGCCGCTGTCGGAGGTGCTCGACCGCCACTTCCCCTGGTGCCGCGACGATCAAGACGAGCTGCGCGAGGTGTTCCGCGCGTACACCGAGCGCAAGCGCGCCACGCAGGTCCTCGACTACGACGACCTGCTGCTGATGTGGTGGGCGCTGCTCTCGACGCCATCGGCTGCGGCGGTGATCACCGAGCAGCTCGAGCACGTGCTCGTGGACGAGTACCAGGACACGAACGCGCTGCAGTCCGACATCCTCGAGCAGCTCGCCGCGGGCGGGGCCACGATCACCGCGGTCGGTGACGACGCGCAGGCGATCTATGCATTCCGCGCCGCGACGGTACGCAACATCCTCGACTTCCCGGCCCGCTTCGGTGCCGAGCTCATGCTGCTCGAGCAGAACCACCGCAGCACCCCGCAGCTCCTCCACGCGACAAACGCGGTCATGGCCGAGGCCGTCGAGCGCCACGCCAAGACGCTGTGGTCGACCCGCCCGACCGGTCCGCCCGCCGAGCTGGTCACGTGCCACGACGAGCACGCGCAGTCGACAGCGGTGTGCGAGCGGCTCCTGGCGCTGCGCGATCGCGGCATCCCGCTGCGCGCGCAGGCGGTGCTGTTCCGCAGCGGCCACCACAGCGACCTCCTCGAGATCGAGCTCACCGTCCGCAACATCCCGTTCGTGAAGTACGGCGGCCTGCGCTTCCTCGAGGCCGCCCACGTGAAGGACCTCCTCTGCACCCTGCGCGTGCTCGAGAACCCGGCTGACGAGCTGGCCTGGTTCCGCGTGCTGCAGCTCCTCGACGGCGTCGGACCGGCCGCGGCCCGGCGGGCCGTCACCGCGCTTATGACCGGCGCGCCCCTCGACGCT
>CAYSAC010000167.1:0-6929 GCA_964428815.1 uncultured Acidimicrobiaceae bacterium
GCTCGCGGAGGTCGGTCCCCGCCGCGCCGCGGTGATCTCGCTCGAGGGCCTCGACCCCGGCAGCACCAGCGCGCTGGCGGCCGACCTGCTCGGCTCCGGCGGCCTCCCGCCGGACCTCGTCGAGCGCATCGTCGCGGCGACCGAGGGCAACCCGCTCTTCGTGCGCGAGCTCGTCCGCATGCTCGTCGACGACGGCGTGCTCCGTCCCGAGGGCGACGCCTGGGTCTCGACGGTCGCGGCGAGCGCTATCGAGGTCCCACCGACCATCTCGTCGCTGCTCGCGGCGCGCGTCGAACGACTCCGGCCAGAGGAGCGGACGGTGCTCGAGCGCGCCGCCGTGGTCGGCCAGGACGTCTATCGCGGCGCGCTCGCCGAGCTGCTGCCCGCAGGCCTCCGGCCGCAGCTCGACACGATCCTCGAATCGCTGCGGCGCAAGGAGCTGCTCGAGCCCTCCGGCACCTACTGGATCGACGAACCGGTGCTGCGCTTCCACCACGCGCTCATCCGCGACGCCGCCTACCGCCGCTTGCTCAAGGAAGCGCGCGCCGACCTCCACGAGCGGGTCGCCGCCTGGGTCACGACCAAGACGGGCCGGGGCACCGAGCACGACGAGCTCATCGGGTTCCACCTCGAGCGCGCCCAAGCGAACCGGCGCGAGCTCGGCGCGCTCGACGACCACGGCCGCCAGGTCGCAGACGAAGCCGGTTCCAGGCTCGCCGCGGCCGCGCACCGCGCGCTGCATCGCGACGACCTCCCAGCGGCAGCGACGCTGACCGAGCGAGCGCTCGTCTGCCTCGACGGTGGCGGCAGCGCGCGCGCCGAGCTGCTCCTGATCCGGTGCGAGGCGCTGCTGAGCACCGGTGATGTGGTCGCCGCACGTCCCGCGGTCGAGGAGCTGGCGCGGGTTGCCCGCGACGACGAACGGCTCGAGGCCTGGTCGACGAGCTTCACGGTCCAGCTCGCGACGCTCGCCGGGAACGTCGACCTCGTCGAGGCCGGCGCCCGCGCACTGGCCGCCGCTCAGCGGCTCACCGAGCTGGGCGACCCTACGGGCGCGGCGAAGGCGCACCGCGTGCACGCGTCCGTCCTCGCGAGGCTGGGTCGGGTCGCGGACGCCGAGGCCGCGCTGGACAGGGCGCTGAACGCGGCACGCGAGGCGGACGACCGGCGTCAGATCAGCGGCGTGCTCGCTGCCGCGCCGCTCGCCGCCCTCTGGGGGCCGAGCCCGGTGGCGCGCGCAGGCGGTCGTTGCCTCGATGTCGTGCGTCTGCTGCGGATCACGACCGGCGCGCTTGCGGTGGAGGCCATCTCGACGCGCTGCCAGGCAGTGCTCGAGGCGTTCCGAGGCCGAGACGCTGAGGCCAGAAAGCTGCTTGCCAACGCTCGCCGCACGCTCGAGGACCTCGGCTTGCGTCACGGACTGCTCGAGCTCGAGCTCTTCGCCGGCCTGGTCGAGCTCGCCGCTGGTGATGCCGCGGCCGCAGATGAGCACCTCCGGATCGCCCACGACGGGTTCGGCGCGATGGGCGCAGGCGTCGACGCCGCGCAAGCCGCCGCCCTACGAGCGCGCGCTGCGCTCGCCCTTGGTCGCGACGCCGACGCGCTGGCCCTGGCCGATGAAGCCGAGCAGCTCGGGGGCACCGACCTGAAGACCGCGATCGCGTGGCACGCGGCGAAGGCGGAGGTCCTGGCTCGACGGGGCGAGGCCAAGATGGCCATCGAGCTGGCTCGCGCCGCCGTCGCGCTGGCCGAACCGACCGATGCGCTCGTCGACCACGCAGACGCCCTTGCCGCGCTGGGCACCGTCCTGTACCTCAGCGGCGACCCCGCAGCTGGCACCGAGGCAGTGTCTCGCGCTCGGGCCCTCTATGAGCAGAAGGGAGCGACAGCGCTGGTCGAGCGGCTAGGGCTGTCGGTGGCGGCGGTGCCGCGTGCGCCCGCTCGTGCTGCGAGCGGTCCCGTCGACAACGGTGCGGCGCGGGTGCATCGCCGGTGCGCCGAGTGCATCTTCACGCGGGACTGGGACGGGCTGCGGCGGCTCATGCTGCCGGCGTTCCGGTACGAGGACCGCCGCACCGGCGCGTCTTCCTCCTTCGTCGGGGCCGAGCTCCAGGTCGAGAACATGCGCCAGGTCGTCGCCCTTGGCGTCACCCGGATCGACCTGAACGTCATCGCGACCCGCGGTGACCGAGCCGCGGTGCTGCGGTACCGCATGAGCGGCGACGGCGGCGACTACGAGGCGGAGTTCCTGGCTGTCGTCATCATCGACGAAGAGGGGCTCGCCACCGGGATCATCGCGTTCGACCTGGATGACCTCGCGGGCGCGATGGCCGAGCTCACGGCCACCGAGGAGGATCGCCTCGACAACCTCGCGGTGCGCACCAGCCGAGCCCACCGCGAGACCTTCGTCCGGCGCGACTGGGCGGGTTTCGCCGAGCTGCTCTTACCTGAGTTCGTGGTTGAAGACCATCGCCGCGGCATAAGCGTTGTGTCGAGCCGTGACGAGTGGTTGACCGGGGTCGTGGTCATGGCCGACCTCGGCATCACCGACATCGTCCGGCGGACGATCGCCGTGCGCGGTGAGCGGCTCATGCTCGGCCGTGCCGAGTTCCACGGCGCTGGCGGTGACGTCTCCGGGTCGGTTCTTGACCTCAGCGAGGTCGACGAGGACGGACGGTCGTTGCACCTCACGCTGCACGACCCCGACGAGATCGTCGCCGCGCAGCGCGAGCTCGACGAGCGCTACCTCGCCGGCGAGGGCGCGCCGCACGCGCCGACGTTGCAGCCGTGGTTCGACGGCATCGACGCGTTCAACCGCCGTGACTGGGATCGGGTGCGGGAGGTCTTCGCAACGGACGTCGTCGCGATCGACCACCGGCTCGCCTCGTTCGGGGAGACCAGCGGCCGTGAGCCGATGCTCGCGCGGCTGCAGGCTGGCGTCGAGGTCATGCCTGACTGCGTGCTGCTCGCCGTGCGGGTCCTCCAGGTCTCGAGCGGTGCTGCGCTGCTCGAGCGGAGGTTTTGGACCGAGCTCGACGGCGAGCTCGACACGAACGACACGATCTTGGTCCTCGAGGTGAGCGACGGCCGGATATGCCTCCACGAGACGTTCGACATCAGCGACTTGAAGACCGCCCGCCGACGCTTCAGCGAGCTGGGTGCCCTCGAGAACGCAGCGACGCGCACGTTTCGGGCAGGTTGCGACGCCTTCAGGCGACGGGACTTCGATGGGTTCCTCGGGACCTTGGCCGAGGGGGCGGTGTTCGAGGACTGCCGGCCAGGCTTCGCGCTCGTCGCCGACCGGCACCAGTGGGCCGAGCTGTCCCGCATCGTCGCCGACATCGGCGTGAGCGAGCTGATCCCGACACCCCTCGCAGTTCGCGGCGACCGGCTTGCGGCCGTCGGCTGCGAGTATGTCGCCGCAGTCGCCGACGCGTTCACAGAATCGGTGATCTTCGTCGCCGAGGTCGACGAGGACGAGCAGGTCACCGCCGGTGTCTGCTTCCGCGTCGAGGACGAGCAGCTCGCTTTGGCTGAGCTCGACCGACGAGTGGCAGCAAGCGGCGAGCTGTCGAACACCGCGACGCGGGTGCTCGAGCGGTACGCCGCGGCGATCGAGCGCGGTGACATCGCAGCGGTCGACGCGCTCGTGGGAGCGGATGCAGTCATCGATGATCGTCGGCAGGTGCTCGGCTGGAGCGTCCAGGGCCATGACGACTACGTCGCTTCGGTCGCGTCGTCGATCAGCGCGGGCATCGACCGCATGAGGATCGCGCCGCTCGCGTTGCGAGGTGAGCGGCTCGCGTTGGCGCGGGTGCGGCCGGGGTCCAGCTCTGCGGGTACCGAGATGCAGATGCTGGTCGTGTACGAGGTGGACGACTTGCAGCGCATCGCGGCCGCTGTCCGCTTCGACGACGGCGACCTTGACGGCGCGCTCGTCGAGCTCGATGAACGCTTCTCGCGCGGCGAGGCGGCCGCGCACGGGCCGATGATCCGCGCCGGCGCCCGGTTCATCAGCTCGCGGAACCGCCGCGACTCCGAGCTGACCCGCGCTGTGCTCTCGCCTGACGTCGTCCTCATCGACCACCGGCCGCTCGGCACCGGCACGCTCACCGGCGTCGATGCGCTGGTCACTCACCATGACGCCATGCTCGGTGTCGCCGACTGCCAGCTGATCATCCGCCACTACCTCGAGATCGGCGACGGCGTGGCGCTGTTCGAGAACGTCGGCTTGGCCGGCGACTTCGAGATCGTCAGCTACGTCGTTGGTGGCGTGCGCGGCGATCAGGTCGTTCGCATGGAGTTCTTCGACCCGGAGCAGCTCGGCGAGGCGCGCGCTCGGTTCGCGGAGCTGGCAGCGCCGCGCCTTCGCAACACTGCGGTCGATCTCGTCGACGCCATCGACGCCGCGTTCGCGGCGCGCGACTGGGAGAGGATGCTCCAGCTCACCACCGAGGACCGCGTCAGCGAAGATCGCCGCGCCGGCATACTCAACCTGGCCGTCGGCCGGGACGAGTTCATCGTTACGATGCAAGCGCTCGCCGACGGCGGTGCGACCGTCGTCAGCTTCGAGCCCGTGGCTACTCGCGGGAACGACTTCTGCCTCGGTCATGCGACGTTCAGCGGCGAAGTCGACGAGTTCTACGTTGAGGTGCTCATCCTCGGCAGTGCTCGCGATGGCGCGCTGTGCAGCACCGTTGTGTTCGATTCCGGCGATCTTGATGCAGCGATGGACGAGCTGAACAGCTGGTGGATCGCCACGCTCGATCCGGCGCGCGCCGAGGTCGCGCTGGTCAGCTTCAGGCAGGTCAGCGCGTACAACGCCAAGGACTGGCAGGCGCTGCGCGCCGGACTGGACGACCAGATCGAGGTGCGCGACGACCGGCCGTTCGGCCGCGAGGTCACTGGAGCTGATGAGCTGATTGAGCAGATGCAGCAGGTCTTCGAGCTCGCCGCCGACGCCAGCGTGATCGCCGAGGAGGTGCTGGCGATCGAGCCGCACGGCGGTCTCCTGCGCAGCCGCATCGCGGGCACGTTGCCGGACGGCGGGTCGTTCGAGCTGCTGGTCATCGGGCTCGGAGTCGTCGCCGGCGGCCGATGGACCCGCCTCGAGTACTTCGATGAGCACGACGTCGACGCAGCGCTGGCCCGCCTAGCCGAGCTGTCGCCCTAGGCGTCGGATCATCTCTCGCCGAGCGATGGAGACGATGTGGGATCCTTCGCGGCTGTGCTGACCAAGTTGCGCGCCCGGCAGGAGTGGAGGTTCTTCGGCGTCCTACACCAGGCCGACCTCGGCCTTGCCACGGCGTGGTGGATCGTGCTCGCGCTGCGGGGACTGCTGCCCGCTGGTTTCGCCGTCGCCATGGGCGCGCTCGTCGGCTCCGTGCAGCGGGGCGACTCGCTGACGGGTCCGCTCGTCGCCGTCGGCGTCGTGTTCGTGCTGCTCCAGGTCCTCAATCCGATCCACACCGCGGTGAGCGCCAATCTCGGCGACCGCACCGCGGCGTGGCTCTACGACCGGGTCACCGACGCCTGCGTCGACCCGCCCGGCATGGGCCACCTCGAAGACCCGAAGCTCACGGCCGACCTCACCGTCGCCCGCGAGTTCGACTTCGGCATGACCGGCCCGCCCTTGTCGATGTCGATGGACTTCATCGCCGGCGGCCTCGTCGAGATGATCGCGGGCCTGGCCTCCGCCGCGGTGCTGTTCGGCTACGCCTGGTGGGCACCGCTGATCTTGGGCGGGGCGTGGCTGTCGACGCACTGGCTGCTCAAGGAGAGCGCAATCTGGCGGGACCGCAACACGGACGAGGTGCGGGGCGCGCAGCGCGATGCCGAGTACGCGTATCGCCTCGCCGTCGACCCGCCCGCGGCAAAGGAGCTGCGCCTGTTCGGCCTGGCCGGCTGGACCATCGACCGGTTCATCGCCCGCCGCACCCGCCTGCACGAGCTGCAGTACGAGGCGACGCGGCTTCGGGAGCGGTCGGTGCTGACGTCGCTGGTAATCGTGAGCGTTGCCAACGTGATGGTGTTCTGGTCGCTTGCCGCAGCGGTGAACGATGGACGTCTCGACCTTGGCGCTGTCGTCGTCTACGCGCAGGCCGCCATCGGCGCGTCGATGATCGCGTTCGGCGGCCTCAACTGGGCGTTGGACGGCTCGGCTGCGCCCGTCGCGGCGGTGATGCGACTCGAGCCGGAGATGGGACCGGCGGGCGCGCTTGTGTCAGGTTCGCAACCGGCTGACGGGATGCCGGCGCACGAGGTGCGGTTCCGGTCGGTCTCGTTCGCCTACCCGACGACCGGTGAGCCGGTGCTCACTGACCTCGACCTGACGATCCCCGCCGGCTCGTCGCTCGCCATCGTCGGCCAGAACGGCGCGGGCAAGACCACCCTCGCCAAGCTGCTGTGCCGCCTGTACGACCCGCAGTCCGGCTCGATCGAGGTCGACGGGGTCGACATCCGCTCGCTCGACCTCGACTCGTGGCGGTCGCAGGTGACCGCGGTCTTCCAAGACTTCATCCGCTTCGAGCTGTCGCTGCGGGACAACGTCGCACCCGGCGGCGCGCCAGACGCAGCGATCTTGGACGCGCTGCGCGCGGCCGGCGCCTCTGATCTCGCGTCGCTCGACACGCCGTTGGCCAAGGGCTACGAGGGCGGCACCGACCTGTCAGGCGGCCAGTGGCAGCGCATCGCCCTCGCCCGGGCGCTCTGCGCGGTCCAGGTCGGCGCCGGCGTCGTGCTGCTGGACGAGCCGACCGCGCAGCTCGATGTCAGGGGCGAGGCCGAGATCTTCGAGCGAGTGCTCGCCGCCACCCGCCAGTGCACCACGATCCTCATCTCCCACCGGTTCTCGACGGTGCGGCAGGCCGACCGGATCTGCGTGCTCGAGCACGGCCGCGTCATCGAGCTCGGCACCCACGACGAGCTCA
>CAYSAC010000168.1:0-6870 GCA_964428815.1 uncultured Acidimicrobiaceae bacterium
GTCCTCGAGCTTGCGGTTGTGGAGGTACTTGTTGAACCGCGCCTGGTAGATCGAGCTCAGCGGCCCCAGGCCCATCGACACCGTCGGGAACTCCCAGAAGTCCGGCATCAGCCTCGGGTGCGGGTAGGACGGCACGCCGCCGAGGCTCACCTCCCGCCGGAAGCCGTCCAGCTGCGCGGCCGTGAGGCGCCCCTCCAGGAACGCCCGCGCGTAGATGCCGGGCGCGGCGTGGCCTTGGAAGTACACCTGGTCACCGGCGAGACCGTCGTCCTTGCCCCGCCAGAAGTGGTTGAACCCGACCTCGTACAACGAGGCCGACGATGCGAACGTGGCGAGGTGGCCGCCGATGCCCTCGGCGTGCTTGTTCGCCTTCACCACCATCACCGCCGCGTTCCAGCGGATGTAGGCGCGGATCCGCCGCTCGAGGTGCTCGTCGCCGGGGAACCAGGGCTCCTCCTCCGGCGGGATGGTGTTCACGTACGGTGTCGAGACCGTCGCCGGCGTGCCGACCTGCAGCTCGCGGGCCCGCTCCAGCAGCTTGGACACGAGGAACCGGGCGCGGGTCTTGCCGTGGGTGTCGACGACCGCGTCGAGCGACTCCAGCCACTCCTTGGTCTCATCGGGATCGATGTCCGGGAGCTGGTGGACGAACCCGTCGATGATCATCCCGCCATGCTTCCACCTCTACTATTCGCCCGTGGCCACCGGCGTCGACGTACCTGCCCGCGCGCGCCGCGACGCATCCCTGGTGGGTGGCCTGGTCCGCAGCGCCCGGCCGAAGCAATGGCTGAAGAACGTGCTCGTCCTGGCCGCGCCCGGCGCCGCCGGGGTGCTCGACCAGGCCGACCCCCTGTTGCGCACGCTCGTCGCGTTCGGCTGCCTCTGCCTCGCCGCCTCTGGGACGTACTTCCTCAACGACGCGGGCGACGTCGAGGTCGACCGGGCCCACCCAACCAAGCGCCTCCGACCGATCGCGGCCGGGATCGTGCCCATCGGCGTTGCGCGCGTCGCGGGCGTCGTGCTCGTCATCGGCGCCATCGGGCTGGGCTTCGCAGTGCGGTGGGAGCTCGCGCTCACGGTCGCCTGTTACGTCGGGGTCACCACGCTGTACACGACCGTGCTCAAGCACGTGGCCGTGCTCGACATCGTGGCGGTCGCGTCCGGCTTCGTGCTGCGAGCTGTGGCGGGCGCGGCCGCGACCGACGTGCCGATCTCGGACTGGTTCTTCATCGTCGCGTCGTTCGGTTCGCTGTTCATGGTGACCGGCAAGCGCACCGGCGAGGCGCTCGAGCTGGGCGAGGGCGCGGGCGGCATCCGCGCCACGCTTGGCGAGTACACGACGAGCTACCTCGCGTACCTGCGGTCGGTCTCCTCCGGCGTCGTGCTGGTGGCGTACTGCCTCTGGGCGTTCGAGAAGGCAGCGGAGACCGACGCATCGGTCCCGTGGTTCCAGCTCACGATCCCGCTGTTCGCCATCGCCATCCTGCGCTACGCGCTGCTCGTGGAGGGCGGCAAGGGCTCGGCGCCAGAAGAGCTCGTCCTCGAGGACCGCACGTTGCTCGCGGTCGGTGCAGCGTGGTCGATCGTGTTCGCCCTCGGCATCTACGCCAGCTGATGGCTGACGGAGAGCCACGGTCACTAGCGGGCTGGGGCGGGACGTCGCCGTCGACCGCGCTGGTGGTCGAGCCGGCCGACGAGAAGGAGCTGGCGGCGGTCGTCGAGGACCCGGGGGAGCGCGGCGTCCTGGCGCGAGGTCTCGGACGCAGCTACGGCGACGTCGCCCAGAACGCCGGCGGGCGGGTCGCGATCACGACGGGGGTAGCCGGCATCTGCTGGGCGCGCGAGGGCGTGGTGGCGGTCGAGGCCGGCACGAGCCTCGAGGAGCTCCTGCGTTGGAGCGTGCCGCAGGGTTGGTTCACGCCGGTGAGCCCCGGCACCCGTCACGTGACCATCGGCGGGGCGATCGCGTGCGACATCCACGGCAAGAACCACCACTCGAGCGGCTCCTTCGGCGCTCACGTGACCGCGCTGCGCCTGCAGCTGTCCTCGAACGAGCAGGTGGTCGTCGGCCCGGACGCCGACCCCGACCTGTTCTGGGCGACCGTCGGGGGCATGGGGCTCACGGGCATCATCCTCGAGGCTGAGGTGCGGCTGACCCCGATCGAGACGAGCCGTGTCGCGGTCGACACCGAGCGCCACGACGACCTCGACGCCGTGCTCGCGGCGATGGAGGAGGGTGACCACCGCTACCGCTACTCGGTCGCGTGGATCGACCTGCTCGCCAAGGGCGCCGCCCTCGGCCGCTCGGTGCTCACCAGAGGCGACTTCGCGACCCGCGACGCGCTGCCCGCGAGCGCGGCCAGCCGGGCACTGGCCTACGACCCCAAGGTCCTTCTCAGCGCGCCGCCCGTCTTCCCCTCCGGCGCGCTCAACCGGCTCACGGTCGCCGCGTTCAACGAGCTCTGGTTCCGCAAGGCGCCGCGGCGAAGGATCGGCGAGCTGCAGTCGATCACGGCCTTCTTCCACCCGCTCGACGCGGTGCACGCGTGGAATCGGCTCTACGGCACCCGCGGCTTCCTGCAGTGGCAGCCCGTCATCCCCTACGGCCGCGAGGACCTGTTGCGCCACGTCGTCGAGGAGCTGAGCCGGTTGCGGACGCCGTCGTTCCTCGCGGTGCTCAAGCGGTTCGGCCCCGCCAACCCGAGCCCGATGTCGTTCCCGCAGCCAGGGTGGACGCTCGCGCTCGACGTGCCTGTGCCCGCTTCTGGTGATCGCCTCGCGGCGCTCCTCGACGACCTCGACCACCGCGTCGCGGACGCCGGCGGCCGGGTGTACCTGGCCAAGGACAGCCGGCTGGTTTCCGAGCTCGTCCCCGCGATGTACCCGCGCGTCGGCGAGTGGCTCGCGGTCAGGCGGCGCGTCGACCCGGACGGGGTGCTGCAGAGCGACCTCGCCCGCCGCCTCGGCTTGATGTGAGGCAGCCGACCGTCGTCTACACCGACGGCGCGTGCTCGGGGAACCCGGGACCGGGCGGGTGGGCGTGGGCCGTGCCGGGCGGCGCGTTCGCCAGCGGTGCCGAGGCGCAGTCGACCAACCAACGCATGGAGATCGCCGCCGCCCTCGAAGCGGTGCGCGCCCTCCCGGGCGAGCTGGAGGTCGTGAGCGACTCCACCTACGTCGTGCACTGCTTCCGGGACCGGTGGTGGGAGGGCTGGCTGGCACGCGGGTGGAAGACCTCGGCGAAGCGGCCCGTGAAGAACCGCGACCTCTGGGAGCCGTTGATCGAGCTGATGCGGGACAGGGGCGACGTCACCTTCCGATGGGTGAAGGGCCACAGCGACGACCCAATGAACGACCTCGTCGACCGGTTGGCGGTCGAGGCGGCGACGACCCAGCGCCGCCGGTCGGGCAGCTCGCCGCCGACCGGGCTCGGTCCTCCGGACGCCCTCGCTGCGAGCCAGGGACGGGACCCGCGCTTGCCGCCGGGTCGGTTGATCGGGATCTTCGGGCACCGGCCCACCGAAATGGGCGGCTACGGCGAGAACACGATCGCCGACGGCGTCCGGCGCCGGCTCGTGGAGATCCTGTCGGCCAAGAAGGCCATGTTCGAGGACGTCGCGGTTGTGAGCGGGATGCGGCTCGGCGCCGAGCAGCTCGGCGCGGAGGCGGCGCTGGACGCGGGTGTGCCGCTCGTCGCCGTGCTGCCCTATCCGTCACCGGAGTCGGTGTGGCCACCAGAGTCGCAGGCTCGCTTCCGAGAGCTCATCGCGGGCGCGCTCGGGACCGTCACCCTCGAGCGGAAGGTCCCCGAGTCGAAGCAGAAGGCCGGCGCCGCGCTCGCGCGACGTGACGCGTGGCTTGCCCGCAACCTCGACGAGGTCGTCGTCGTGTGGGACGGGAAGGACCAGCTGCTCGCTCGGCTGGTGCGCTCGCTCGAGGGCCACCTCGGTGACGACGTCTGGATCATCGACCCGGCCGGCTGATTCTTGCGGCACTTGTCGATGGTCTTCGTCGATATCTGCCGCACGAACCCGGGTTTTACTTGCCGCGGCGGCGGCGGAGCTCGCTGTAGGCGATGTTGATGTCCCGCATGCGCTGCTCGCTGCGGTGGCGGTCGTCGACGGTCGCGTTGAGCAGGCGGTCAGGGTGGTGCAGCTTCGCCAGCCGGCGGTGGGCGATCGTGATGTCGTCCCACGATGCCGACGCGGGGATGCCGAGGATGACGTAGGGATCATCGGCGCTGAACGGACCAAGGTCGTCGTCGTCGTCGGCGGCGGAGGGCTTCTCGGCGCGGGTCTCGGTCGTGAAGAGCGACTCGGTGCTGAAGTACTCGCTGAAGGTGTCGCGCTTGGGCGGCTCCGCCGCCGCGGTGCGCCGCTTCGTCGGCCTGACATACGCGGTCTCGACATCATGCTGCGCCCACCACGCGTGCTCGTCACCGCCCAGATCGACCGACGGGTCGTCCTTCGCCGGTTCGCGCTCCGGCGGCGCTTCGCCATTGGTCCGCTTGCGGGACCGCAACCGCTCCCAGGGGCGCTGCGCCATCAAACCATTCTCCCCCGAACGGGACGCTTTTCCCCGCATCCAGTCATCGAGAGAACGTGTGTGGAGCGCGGTAGGACGCACCGACCTCGGGTCGCCCGCGCCGCGACGTCCAGCGCCACTGGGCCGAGATCCTGCTGCGCACCGGACCGTGGACCTTGGGCACCGAGTGCTCCCACCCGGTCTGGCAGCCGCCGCCCATCACGATCAGGTCACCGTCGCTGGGGGCGAGGTCGAGGACCGCGCCTTGCAGCGGCGCCTCATGGGCGTAGCGGTTGCTGCGGGGCCGGAGCAGGAACGGGCGACGGGCGCCGAGCACCACGAGGGCGATCACCGTGTCGTCCAACCACCGGAGGTCGCGATCGCGGTGGAACGCGACGCTGTCGCGCCCGTCCCGGTAGCGAGCCAGCGCGAAGCCGTCGAAGCGGACGCCGTAGCTGTGCTGCAGCGCGCGGTGGGCATCGTCGAGCGCGACGTGCGGGGCGTGCCCGGCACGGGCCCAGGCCGTCAGCCGTGGCTCCTCGACCCATCGCTCGTACCGCCACAGCCGGCCCTGCTCCCATTCGACTCCCGCCTGGAGGGCGTCGTGGACCGCAGCCGCGTCGGGCAGCCAGCCGCGCGCGACATCGACCCACGATCGCTCGTCGAGCCACGTGCGCTCGGTCAGCTGCAGGTCCATGCCGCCGAACGGTATCGCCGGACCGGCGATGTCCCGTGCGAAGATCCCATCCGTGTTCACCGAGGACGACGTGCGCCGCATCGCGCTGTCGCTTCCGGCCACCACGGAGCAGCCGTCCTACGGCACGCCGGGGTTCCGGGTGAAGGACAAGCTCTTCGCGCGCATCCGCGAGGAAGGTGACGTCCTGGCCGTGTGGTGCGGTGACCTCGAGGAGAAGGACGTGCTCACCGCCTCCGAGCCCGAGAAGTTCTTCACCACGCCCCACTACGACGGCCATCCGATGGTGCTCACCGAATCGTGGCGGCTCCGTGCGCCGGCGAAGCTGGTCGCAGCCTTCGACGACGAGACGTGAGCGGCCGGCGGTTCTGGATCGGGCTCGGCCTGGTCGCCGCCGTCGCCCTCGCCGGGCGGGTTGCCTACATCCTGACCGTCACCCGCCACCAGCAGGTGCCGGCGACGCTGGAGGGCCTTCCCGGCGCCTACCGCGCCTTCGACGAGCTGTACTACGAGGGCACCGCCGAACAGCTCGCGGACGGGGTCTGGTTCAAGTCGTTGCACGGCGACGGCGGGGCCGAGGACGCCGAGCACCCGCCGCTCACCGCGTTCGTGCTCGCACCCGTGGCGTGGGTGACCGACGGCAGCAGCCTGGCGATGCGGCTCGCGGTCGCGGTGGCCGGCACGGGCGTCGTCGTCCTCATCGGACTCGTCGGCCGCGAGGTCGCGGGACGCCGCGCCGGGCTGATTGCCGCGGCACTCGCCGCCGTGTACCCGAACCTGTGGCTCAACGACGGGTTGATCATGTCCGAGACCTTCACCGCGCTGTCGGTCGCGGCCGCGTTGCTGGCGGCGCTCCGCCTGCGCGCGACCGGCTCGATCCGCTGGGCGGCGGTCACGGGCGCGTGGTGTGGCGCGGCGATGCTCACCCGCGGCGAGCTCGCGCTCCTCGTCCCGCTGTTCGCGGTGCCGTCGGCGCTCTCGCTGCGCGACCGTCCTTGGAGGCGGCGCGGGTCGCTCGCCGCGGTCACCGTCCTCACCGCGATGGTGGTGATCGCCCCTTGGGTCGCGTTCAACCTCGCGAGGTTCGAGCGCCCGGTGCTCCTCGCCACGACCGACGGCTCTGCACTGATCGGCGCGAACTGCGAGCGGACGTACTACGGCGATCTCCTCGGCTTCCACGACGGCTTCTGCGGCGCGCCCTACGCGCAGGGCGAGGCCTCGGTGGCCGCGGCCCGCGCTCGTGCCGCTGCCTTCCGCTACGTGGGCGACAACCTTGGGCGCGTGCCCCTCGTGCTCGCGGCGCGCTTCGGGCGGGCGTGGAGCCTGTACCGCCCGACGCATGCGATCGACATCGGCCGGAGCGAGGGTCGGCCGGTCGTCGGATCGACGATCGGGCTCGGCATGTTCTGGTTGCTCGTACCGCTGGCGGTCGCGGGCGCGGTCGTGCTCCGGCGCCGGGGAACCGCGCTGGCACCGCTGCTCGCCCCCGCGGTCATCGTCACCATCAACGCCCTGCTGTTCTTCGGGTGGGTCCGGCATCGGGTCCCGGCAGAGGTCCCGCTCACCGTCCTCGCGGCGGTGGCGCTGGACCGCTTCGCTGGCGGAGAACCGGCGAGGGACGCTGCGATCGCGTGACGTACGGTCGCCGGATG
>CAYSAC010000169.1:0-6866 GCA_964428815.1 uncultured Acidimicrobiaceae bacterium
GGCCCGCTCGCCAACGGCGCGACGTCGGTGCTCTACGAGGGTGTGCCCAACCACCCCGGCAACGACCGGTGGTGGGACATCATCGAGCGCTACGGCGTCACGATCCTGTACTGCGCGCCGACCGCGATCCGCACGTTCATGAAGTGGGGCGCGCAGGAGCCGCAGAAGCACGATCTGTCGTCGCTGCGGATCCTCGGATCGGTGGGCGAGCCCATCAACCCCGAGGCGTGGATCTGGTACCAGACCAACATCGGTGGTGGCCGCTGCCCCGTCGTCGACACGTGGTGGCAGACAGAGACCGGCGCCATCATGATCAGCCCACTGCCCGGCCTCACGACAACCAAGCCGGGCTCGGCCACGCTCCCGCTGCCCGGCATCGGCGCCGAGGTCGTCGACGACAAGGGTCAGCGGATCGAGCGCGGCGGCGGCTATCTCACCCTCACCCGCCCGTGGCCGGCGATGCTGCGCGGCATCTACGGCGACCCGGAGCGCTACAAGGCGACGTACTGGACCAAGTTCGTGGGCCGCTACTTCGCCGGCGATGGCGCCAAGGTCGACGACGACGGCTACCTTTGGCTGCTCGGCCGCGTCGACGACGTCATGAACGTGTCCGGGCACCGCATCTCCACAACCGAGGTCGAGTCCGCGCTCGTCGACCACCCGAACGTCGCCGAGTCGGCCGTCGTCGGTGCCAAAGACGACACGACCGGTCAGGCGATCATCGCCTTCGTCACCGTGCGAGGCGGGGTCGACACCTCCGAGGCGCTCGGCCAAGAGCTGCGCGCGCACGTCGCGCAGAAGATCGGTCCGACCGCGCGCCCGAAGACCGTGATCTTCACCGACGAGCTCCCCAAGACCCGCTCGGGCAAGATCATGCGCCGGCTGCTGAAGGACGTGGCTGAGGGCCGCGACCTCGGCGACACGACGACGCTCGCCGACCCGGCGGTGGTGGAGGAGATCCGCAAGCGCGCCGAGTCCTCGCCCACCGAGGAGTGAACGAGCAGAGCGAGCCGTACGACAACTGGCGCTGGCGGGAAGCGTCCGTCGCACCCGGTCCCGCGGTGGTGTTCGACATGGATGGCGTGCTCTCCGACGCCGCCGGCCGGCAGCACTACCTCGAGCGGCCGCGACGCGACTGGGAGGCGTTCTTCGCGGCCTGCGGCGACGACCCGCTGATCGAGGAGGTCGCTCGGCTACTCGACGTGATCGACCCGTCCCACCGCATCGTGCTGCTGACGGCGCGCCCCCAGCGCGTGCAGCGCCAGACGCTGGGCTGGCTCGATCGCTACGCGCTCCGCTGGGACCTGCTGATCATGCGGGACTACGGCGACTACCAGTCCTCAAGCGAGTTCAAGCGCCGCACGGTCGACGAGCTGCGCAGCTTCGGCTTCGACCTACGCCTCGCGTTCGAGGACGACCGCCGCAACGTCGACATGTTCCACGCCGCCGACATCCCCTGCATCTACATCCACAGCGGCTACTACGAATGATCGCGCTACGCACCCACCCATCGAACTGGCGGTGAATTCAGACCACGCGTGGTCGACTTCCACCGCCAGAACCGTTAGTCGCGCTGCTTCAGCGCGCGGGTGACCGCGGCGAGCATGGTGTCCTCGTCCATGGGCTTGGCGACGACCTCGAGCACGCCGAGGTCCTGCATGCGCTTCACCCGGGTCGGGCTGGCCGCGGCGGTGGCCATGATGATGGGGATGTGGCGCAGGGCGCGGTCGGCCTTGAGCTCGACCACCATGTCGTCGCCGGTCATCTCCGGCATGAGCGCGTCGGTGATGATCAGGTCGGGCGGGTTGGCCCGGATCGCCTCCAAGCCGGCCTTCCCGTCGGCCTCCACGCTGACCTCGTAGCCCGCGTCCTCGAGCCAGAACCGCACGAGCCGCTGCACGGCCGGCTCGTCCTCGACGTAGGTGATCCGGATCGGGCGGGGGGTCACCGGTCCAGCATGCCCCGTCCGCGATGCCGCGCTGGAACCAGGCCTCGCTACCGTGTCGGTCGTGAAGAACACCTTGAAGACGACCGTCCTGCTCGCAGGCCTGGGCGGCCTGTTCATCCTCTTCGGCCAGATCGCCGGCGGCACGGGCGGCGCCATGATCGGCCTCGCCATCGGCCTGCTGTTCGTCGGCGGCTCGTACTGGAAGAGCGACAAGCTGGCGATCAAGGCGGCGAAGGCGGTGCCGGCCACCGAGGCGGAGATGCCCGAGTACTACGCCATCGTCCGCGAGCTCACCGAGAAGGCGGGCATGCCGATGCCCAAGCTGTACGTCACGCCCGACATGCAGCCGAACGCGTTCGCTACCGGCCGCAATCCCGACCATGCAGCGGTCGCGGTCACGCGGGGCATCCTCGACATCCTCACCTGGGACGAGCTGCGCGGCGTCCTCGCCCACGAGATCAGCCACATCGGCAACCGCGACATCCTCATCGGATCGGTCGCGGCCGCGATCGCGATGGGGATCACCTTCGCCGCGACGATCGTGCGCTTCGGCGCGATGTTCGGCGGCGGCAGCCGCGACGACGACGGCGACAACATCTTCGCCCTGATAGCGCTCTCGCTCCTCGCGCCCTTGGCTGCCGGCGTCCTCCAGATGGCGCTCAGCCGCAGCCGCGAGCTCGAGGCCGACCGGACGGGGGCGCAGCTCATCGGCGACGGCGAGGCGCTCGCTCGGGCACTCGAGAAGCTCGAGGCCGGCGCCCAGCGCATCCCGATGGACGTCAACCCGGCCCAGGCGCAGGCCTACATCGTCAACCCGCTCACCGGCCGCAAGATCAGCTTCGCTGGCTTGTTCCGCTCCCACCCGCCGACTGAGGTCCGGGTGCGCGAGCTGCGCTCCGGCACCTGGACCTGAGCGGTCACCGGCAGGATCGCGCCGCGCGATCAGCGAACTAGCACTGAACATGGTCGATCGCGCGCGCCGCCTCGCTGCTGGGCTCGCCGTCCTTGCCGGGTCGGCGGCGCTGGTGCTCCTGCCCAGCGCCGAGGCGCAGGTCCCACCCTTGCCGACCAGCACCACAACGACGGCGGTGCCGGCGGAGACCACCACGACGGCGGCCCCGGAGACAGCGGCGCCGGCCGAGCAGTTCAGCGATCCGGCCTCGACGCCAGCGCCTCCCGGTGCCACCGCCGGCGGCGACGACACGGCCGCGCCGTCCGGCGGCCGGATCCCGGTCCCGCCCGAGGCGCAGCGCATCATCAACTCGGTCAAGCGGACGAGGGCGAGCAACAGCACCAAGCTGCTCGAGCAGGTCCGCCAGCTCGAGCAGCTCGGCGTCTCACCGGAGGAGGCGATCCGAGTTGGCTTCGGCCGCTTCCCGATAGCGGGTGCTGCCAGCTACGTGCACGACTGGCTCTATCCCCGCTACGGGCCCGGGTTCCGCTTCCACCTCGGCACCGACGTGTTCGCGATCTACGCCACGCCGGTGCGCGCGCCGGTCGACGGGATCGCGCACAGCGGCAACGGCGCGCTCGGCGGCCTGTACGTGAAGGTCGCGATGTCCGACGGGACGTTCTTCTACCTCGCGCACCTCAGCGGCCTGGTCGAGGGGTTCGTCGAGGGCATGGCGGTGGAGACGGGCGACCTCGTCGGCTACGTCGGTGACTCCGGCAACGCGCGGGGCGGTGCACCGCACCTGCACATCGAGATCCACCCGAGGAGTGGCGCGCCGATCGACCCCAAGCCGGTGCTGGACCGGTTCCTCGCCGAGGCCGCGCAGCGGCTGCCCGAGGTCATCGCCTACTACCAGCAGCAGGCCGGGGGGACGGTCGCCGCAGACTTGGCGAGCGCGGCCGACGCCGAAGCTCGCCGCCCGATGCTGGCGCTCGGCCTGCTCCGCTCGCGGGTCGTGGCCGCGTCCGCGCCGCTGCCGACCGAGCTGCTCTACGCCACCGCTGGCAACCCGACCGCCGGCGTCCTGCACCTGCTCGACGCTGAAGCCGTGGCGATGGCCGGCTCGATCGACTGGGCGCGGCGGGCGGACCTCGAGATGGCGCGGCTCGACCTGCTCACTCGCTTCGAGGCGTCGCTGCGCAGCCTGCTCGAACCCGTCGCGCTGGATCGCAGCGGTGCGCTGGCCGCGCAGATCGTGCGCGGGTAGCGCCTCAGTCCCGGAAGTTCGAGAACTGCAGGGGGATGCCGAAGTCGTGCTCCCTGAGCGCGGCGATCACACCCTGCAGGTCGTCCCGCTTCTTGCTCGTCACTCGCAGCTGGTCACCCTGGACCTGTGACTGCACGCCCTTGGCGCCCAGCGCCTTGATGAACTTGTTGAGCTCGGTCGCCTTCTCCTTCGAGATGCCGGCCTGCAGCTTGACGACCTGGCGGGCGGTGGCCCCCGACGCCTCCTCGACCTTGCCGTAGTCCAGTGCCTTCAGCGACACCTTGCGCTTCACGAGCTTCTCCTCGAGCACCTGGCGGAGCGCGGCGAGGCGGTCCTCGGTGCCCGAGTGCAGCTTGATCTCGAGGTCGGCCAGCTCGATCGACGAGCCGGTCCCCTTGAAGTCGTAGCGGGTCGCAGCCTCCCTGGCCGCCTGGTCGACGGCATTGCGCACCTCTTGCATGTCAATCTCGGAGACGACGTCGAAGCTCGGCATGGTGAGACAGGTTATGCGGCTGTTATCGTCGTCGGCTCCAGGGTCGGTGCCCGAGTGGCCAAAGGGATCTGGCTGTAAACCAGACGGCTCAGCCTACGGAGGTTCGAATCCTTCCCGGCCCACCACTTTTTGTCTGCAGGTTCTTGCGTGTCCCCCCAAGCTCTCCGCAACGTCGCACTGGTCGCCCACGTCGACCACGGCAAGACGACCCTCGTCGACGCCATGCTTCGGGCGACCGGCACCTTCGCCGCTCATGAGGCGCTCACGGATCGGGTGATGGACTCTAGCGACCAGGAGCGCGAGCGCGGCATCACCATCCTCGCCAAGGCGGCCTCGGTCACTTGGGGGGAGACGCGCATCAACCTGGTCGACACACCCGGCCACGCCGACTTCGGGGGCGAGGTCGAGCGGGCGCTCGCGCTGGTCGACGGCGTGCTGCTGCTCGTCGACGCCGCCGAGGGGCCGCTCCCTCAGACTCGCTACGTGCTGCAGAAGGCGCTTGCCGCCGGCCTGCCCTCGGTCGTGGTCCTGAACAAGGTCGACCGCCACGACGCCCGGCCCGACGAGGTCCTCGACGAGGTGTACCAGCTGTTCATCGACCTCGAGGCCGACGACCGCCACATCGACTTCCCCGTCGTGTCCGCTGTCGCGCGCGAGGGCCGCACCGTCACAGGGGTCGGGATGCCCGGACCCGATGACGGGCTGGATGCGCTGTTCGAAGCCCTGCTCGCGACGGTGCCGGCCCCATCCGGTGATCCGGACGCGCCGCTGCAGGCGATCGTCACGAACCTCGACGCGTCCGAGTACCTCGGCCGCCTCGCGATCGGCCGGGTGGTCAACGGCAGGCTGCGCCGGGGCGAGGCCGTCGTGCTGCTCGACGAGGAGACGGACGAGGGTCAGGCGCCGCTGAAGCGCAAGCTCAGCCAGCTGCTGGGCTACGAGGGCGTGCACCAAGAAGAGGTCGAGGAGCGCGCCGCCGGCGACCTGTTCGTCGTCGCCGGGTTCCCCGAGGTCGAGATCGGCGACACGATCGCCTCCCCCGAGTTCCCCAAGCCGCTACCGCGGCTCGAGGTCGACGATCCCGTGCTGCGGATGACCTTCGGCGTGAACACCTCGCCGCTGGCGGGCGAGGGCAGGTTTCTCACCTCCCGCCACCTGCGCGAGCGGCTCGAGCGCGAAGTGCTCGGCAACGTCTCGATCCGGCTCGAGGACACCGAGTCGCCCGACATCATCGAGGTGGCAGGACGGGGCGAGCTGCAGCTCGCGGTGCTCATCGAGACGATGCGCCGCGAGGGTTACGAGCTCCAGGTCAGCCGGCCCGAGGTCATCGTCAAGGACATCGACGGCAAGCGCCACGAGCCGCTCGAGCGCGGGGTCGTCGACGTCCCCGAGGACCACGTGGGCACCGTCACCCAGGCCCTCGCGCCGCGCAAGGGCATCGTGATCGACCTCCGGCCCGGCGACCCTGGTCGTACCGTCGTCACCTTCCAGGCGCCGGCTCGGGGTCTGCTCGGCTTCCGGGGCCTGCTCCTCACCGCCACTCGCGGGACGGCGCTGCTCCACACCCACCACGACGGCTGGATCCCCTGGGCCGGCGACCTTCCGCACCGCGCTGGTGGCGCGATGGTCGCCGACCGGTCGGGCACGGTCACACCGTTCGCGCTCGACAACCTCCAGCAGCGCGGTGAGCTGTTCGTCGAGCCGGGCGACGTCGTCTATGAGGGCATGGTCGTCGGCGAGAACGCGCGTCCCGACGAGATGGTCGTGAACGCGGTGCGCCAGAAGGAGAAATCAAACATCCGCACGCACTCACACGACGAAGGCGTGAAGCTCGCGGCGGCCAAGATCCACACGCTCGAGACCGCGATCGAGTTCATCGCTGACGACGAGCTGGTCGAGATCACCCCGACCGCCATCCGCATCCGCAAGCGCCAGCTCACCGAACCCGACCGGCGCCGCGCCCGCAAGAAGACCAGCTAGCCCCGTGCGTGTTCTGGCGGTGGAATTCGACCACCGGTGGTCAGATTTCACCGCCAGTTCGGAGATCTAGCGCGGGAGGTCGTAGGCGACGAGGGTCCCGTCGGCGAAGAGCGTGACGACGGATGACGGCGTGATCGCAACATGAGTCGTGAGCTCCTCGGTGCCGTTCGGCGTTCTCGCCGTCCAACGCACTCAACCGAACGCGTGGTTCACAACATCCGTTCCATCAGGACGACGTCGAGCCACTTGTTGAACTTGCGGCCGACCTCCTTCTCGGTGCCGACGA
>CAYSAC010000170.1:0-6788 GCA_964428815.1 uncultured Acidimicrobiaceae bacterium
CGTAGGTGGAGAACTTGAAGCCCTTGCGCCAGTCGAACTTCTCGACCGCGTGCATCAGGCCGAGGTTGCCCTCCTGGATGAGGTCGAGCAGCGGGAGGCCTGAGGCCTGGTACTTCTTCGCGATCGACACGACGAGACGCAGGTTGGACTGCACGAACGTGCGCTCGGCGTCCTCGCCCTGGCGCAGCGTGCGGCGCAGCTCGCGCTTGCGGGGTGCGGTGAGCTCCTTGCCGGCCTTGTCCAGCTCGCTCCGCGCCGCGTTCCCGGCCTCGATGGCCTGGGCCAGCCGTACCTCGTCGTCCTTGGTGAGGAGGGGGTACTGGCCGATGTCGGTCAGGTAGAGCCGGACGAGGTCTTCCTCGTCGCGTTCAACGCGCTCCTTGGGCAAGGTGCACCTTCTTGTCGTTTCTCGTGGGGCGGCAGCGGTCATCGACCGAACCAGCGGGTCCGCCAGGCGCGCTGGGGTGATCTCGTCCTAGGTTACTGACCGGGTCAAGTCCGCCAACCCGGGTTGACCCAGTTCGTCGGTAGATCCTCGTAGCAATTCATGTACATCTCGACGCCCCGGCCTCCCCAGTGGCTGTTCGGATCGTCGCACAGGTGTTCGGCGCCGGGAACGGTTTATCCTCCCCGCTAGTGTGCCGGCGTGCCGGACGAGGTCGAGGTTACGGTCGTGACCATGGTGTTCGACGCCGCCGACCCGGCCCGGCTGGTCCCCGTGCTGGCCAAGTACGTCGTGGTCGGCAGGGGGGCGGACGGCTGTCGCAACATCGACCTCTGCGCCTCGGCCACCCATCCCGACCGGTTCGTCGTCATCGAGAAGTGGTCGTCCCCCGAGGCCCAGCGGGCCCACATGGACTCCCCGGTGATGGTCGAGATGGCAAAGGCTTGCGTCGGGCTGCTCACCTCGCCGCCCGTCATCGACCTGCTCGAGGGCATCAGCGCCCACGACCTGAACTGACCGGCGGCAGCTACGGCACGCCGAGCGCGCGCAGCTTGCCGATCGCCTCGGCCCGCCGCGGCGAGGCTGTCGTAGCGCCCCATTCAGCCCAGACCGGCCACCGCGTCGGCGTCGGCCAAGCGCTCAGCTCCGCGACGAGCTCTCGTGTCTTGCAGGCGCGATCGGTGTCGTCGTCGGAAGAGGCGTCCGGTCTGCCATGAGCGGCAGGAGGTTCCCTTCCGCTGCGACCTCGTCATCACCCTCAGCGCCCACGATCTGAACTGACCGAAGAAGTGCGGCACCAGAGCCCCACTTCTTGACCACATTCCTTCGGCGTCAGGCGGGCATCGCCGCGAGCGCCTCGGTCGAGTAGCGCTCGATGTCGGCCCAGGTAAGGCCTTCTGCGGTCCACAGCGCGTCGAACGCGGCGTCGGCGGCGTCGGTGAAGCCGTGGCGGTTTCGGAAGTGGTACAGCCGTCGCTGCCGCTGGGAGTGGTACCCGAGCCGCCGCAGCCGCCCCACCGCGTAGCAGTCCCATGCGACCGTCAACGGCAGCGCGAGGTCGTCGTCGGCCGGCGGCTCGCCGAAGGCGGGGTCGAGCCGGTCGCGAACGCGGAAGAACAGGCGGCCGAGCACGTCGGCGGTGCCGACCGCGCTGAGGTGGCGCGGCTTCTTCGGGTCCTCGAAGGCGCCGGACTCGGCCTCGACCGTCACCGGCTCGAGCGCGGTGACATGTGCCCGGCCGAGCGGGGTGCGCTCGTCGACCGCGATGTGCACGTCCAGCGTCGACGGCAGCCCGATCTCGCTGATCAGCCGCTCGGCGATCGAGGCGATCTCGCCCGCGTCGTAGCTGACCATCGCGAAGGTCTCGGGCGTGACCGTGACCGTCATGTTCAGCCGGCGACCTTCTCTTGGAGCGCCTTGGTGCGGGCCTCGGCCTCGCGTCGCGCTTCCTTCGAGATCTCGTTGAGCTCGTCGATCTCCTCGTCCTTGAAGCCGGCCAGCTCGCGGAAGCGGCGGGCGAGGATGATCGGGCTGTCCTCGTCCTCGCCCCGGAAGCCACCGAAGGAGAACAGCTTGTCGACGATGCGCTGGAACTCGAGCGCGTTGGCTCGCCGCTCCGGGTCCTTCTCCGTGAGCCTGCGCAGCCAGTCGGAGCCCATCTTCACGTGAGTGACCTCGTCGGCGAGCATCCAGTCCTCGCAGAACTCGAGCACCGGATCGTCGGCGATCTTGCCGAACTCGCGCATCGTGTTGAAGACGTCGATGGCCAAGCCCTCGAGCGCCCGGTTCACGCCCGTCAGGCGCAGGACCGGGTCGGGGTTGCACGCCGCCTCGTACAGGAAGGTGTTCTCTGAGAACTCGCCGATCTCGGTGCCCATGTAGTCGGAGAGCTTGACCGAGATCTCGCAGTGGCGGGCCTCGTCCCAGCACTGGCGGGCCATGTCGAGCTTGAGCTCGAACGGCGCTTCGTCGCGGCCCGTGCCGGTCTCGAAGTCCCAGCAGGTGCGGCCCGCGCCCTCGAGCGCCTGGACTTCGCCGACGAAGATGCCGTGCATGAGTCCCCGGGCAGCATCGGGGGCGTCGGGGCGCTGCGGGGTCAGTCGGGTCATGCCCGCACCCGTGCGGGTGCTGCCGCTGGCCGAGCGGGGGTCGTTGAACCGCTCGATCATCTCGACGCGCGTGAACCGATCGTCGCGCGCGAGGTCTTCGACGGGCAGGGCCTTCCTCATGCGTGGACCTCCTGGATCGACGACGCGTACGCGTCGCCGAGGGTACCGGGGCCGGCGATCCCGCCAGCGGCGATCATCAGCTTCTCGAGCTTGGCCTGGTGCGCAGCCGCACGATCGACCTCTTCCGGCGAGTCGATCAGTGATTGGAGCAGCATCTCGCCGTCGCGCCAGTCCTCGAACTCGTCGGCGAGCGCGAACTTGAGCGACCGGATCGTCGGCGCGTCGGTGATCGTGCTCGTGTTGTTCAGGTGGAAGGTGTAGGCCGCGATCTTGTGGGGGATCAGCACGCGGTAGGCGCCGACCAGCTTCTCGATCGTGAGCTCTGGCGCCTCCGGCTCGGTCATGGCATCGACGAACGCCACGATCTCGTCGTTCGCCGGCTCGGTGAGCCGCTCCTGGTTCATCTCCCGCAGCTCGGGTAGGCGCTTGTGCCACAGCTCGGCGTGCCACGCGTGGTGGTAGCAGTGCGTGCCGAGGCGCATCTTCACGTCGAGCTCGGGGACCGTCGCGACCCAGCCGCCCAGCACCTCGAACAGCTTCATCTCGATCCACTTGTAGTTGCCGACCCGGCGGGCGGACTCCTCGACGCTGAACGCCCCAGGGATCTCGCGTCGGTCCCACGGCGCGAACGGCGCCCGCGGCTTCTTCGGATCGGCCACCACTACCCCCGAATGCTCGATGTTGACGGCTGCGTCAGCGGGAAGCCTGCCCGGAACTTGACCCCGCGGTCAAGCGCATGGGCAGGGCATCTGCGAGCACGACCGAGCCGACGATGAGCGCGCCGCCGACCAGCTGGCGTGCCGTCGGCGGGGCACCGGTCACCGCCGCGAGGGCGGCGGCGAAGACGGGTTCGAGCAGCAGGATGATCGCGGCGCGGGCCGGTCGCACGTCCCGCTGGGCCCAGACCATGAGCGCGAAGGCAGCCGCGGTGGCGAAGACGCCGGTGCCGGCCGCGGCCGCCCAGGCCGAGGCCGGGAACCGGTAGCCGCCCGTCGCCCCGCCCGGCAGCAGGCAGGCCAGCGCCACCACGCTCACCTGGATGCAGGTCAGGCGGACGGGGTCGTGCAGCGCGGCGACGCGCCCGAGCAGAACGACATGCGCCGCAAACGCGACCGCGCAGCACAATGTGAGCGCCTCGCCGCGGCCGAAGCCGGATGCGCTGCCACCGGTCAGCAAGACCAGCCCAACGACCGCCACGGCCACCCCGGCGAGGGTGAGCGGGTGCGGCCGTTGGCCGAGCGCGAGGAACGCGATGCCGGGCACGAAGACGACGAGCATGTAGGTGATGAAGGCGCTCGTCGCGGGCTCGGTGTACTGCAACCCGATCGTCTGGCTCAGGTAGCCGGCGAGCAGCAGCCCGCCGGCGGCGATGCCGTGCTGGACCTCGCGAGGGGTCGACGGGCGGCTCCGGGCCAGCGGCCAGAGCACTGCGCCCGCGATGAGGAACCGGACCGCGAGGAACGGGACGGGCTCGACGTCCGCCACCGCGTCTTGGACGACGACGAAGGTCGTCCCGAAGAAGAACGCGGCGGCGACCAGAGCGAGGTCCGGCCGCAGCAGGCGGTCCGTCACCCGGGGAGCGCCTGGCCGCGGAACTGGCGCACCCCGTTGTCGACGACCCAGTCGTGGCCCCACTCCATCAGCGGGCGGGCGACGCGAGCCGCGGTGCGGAGGACCGGGTCGCGCAGCTCGACGGCCCACACCAGGCGGGCCACCGTCATCTCGCCGTCGGGCTGGATCTCGAGCCGGGCCGGGCCGTGGAGATCACCCTCGACGCGGGCGACGACGAGGGCCGCAGGCTCGACGTCGTCGAGCGTGACCGTGAAACCGAGCTGGTAGGGGAGCGGGCCGCGCACGGTGCATCGCGCCCTCGTGCCGGGCTCGATCCCGCCCCCGCCGGTGTCGAACGCCCGCAGCCACGGCCACCAGGTCGGGTAGTGCTCGATGTCGCCGATCGCGGACCAGAGCTCGGTAGGCGACACGGCGAAGCGCCACTGCTGGTCGAACGCGAAGGGCTTGGACACCTCTCGTCCTAGGTGTGCGCGCGCAGCAGCAGGTCGAGCTCGTCGATCGCCGCGGCAGGGTCGTCGACGAGGATCGCGTGCAGCCCGGCCCGTCGGGCGCCCTCGACGTTGCCCTCGGTGTCGTCGAGGAAGACCGCGCGGTCCGGCGCGATCCCCCCGAGCTCGGCGAGGGCGTGCCGGAAGATTTCGAGGCTGGGCTTGCGCATGCCGACGGCGGAGGAGTCGACGACGACGTCGAAGAGGTCATCGACGGCGACCAGGCTGCGCCAGGTGGCGGATGCCTCGGCCACGTTGTTGGTGATGAGGGCCGTCTTGTAGCCCGCGGCTCGCAGCGACGCGACCCGGTCCACCACAACGGTGTGCACGACCATCTCGCCCAGGAGGCTGCGCAGCGGCGCGAAGTCGACCGTGACGCCGGCCTCCTCGCCCCGCCGGGTGACCTCGACCGCCCACTCGCTGATCGGGATCTCACCGCGCTCGACGCGGTGCCATGGGTGGTCGGTGTCCTCGTCGTACGGTCCGATGAGCAGCTCGAGCGACCCGCCGCCCGCGGCCCGCATCGCGTGCCACGGCGACGACACGAGCACCCCCGCGAAGTCGAACAGCACCGCTTCGATCGTCACCCGCGGTAGCCGTTGGTGATGGGAAGGCGGCGGTCCTTGCCGAAGGCCTTGGATGTGACGCGGGGGCCGACAGGCGCCTGCCGGCGCTTCCACTCCGCGACGTCGATCATGCGGGTGATGCGGTCGACGAGCGCGGGGTCGAACCCGGCTCGCTTGAGCTCGGCTCGGGTCAGGTCCCGCTCGACGTAGGCCTCGACGATGGGATCGAGCACGTCGTAGGGCGGCAGGCTCTGGTCGTCGCGCTGGCCAGGCGCGAGCTCGGCCGACGGGGGCTTGGTGAGCACGTCGGCGGGGATGAGGTCGTAGCCGGCCCGCTCGTTGCAGTCTGCGGCGAGCTGGTAGACGAGCGTCTTCGGCACGTCGCGGATGACCGCGAACCCACCCGCCATGTCGACGCCGTAGATCGTCGTGTAGCCGACGGCGAGCTCGCTCTTGTTGCCGCAGATCAGCACGAGCCAGCTGCGGAACTTGTTGGCAAGGCCCATGAGCACCGCGGCGCGGATGCGGCCCTGCAGGTTCTCTTCGGTGATGTCGGGCTCGAGGCCCTCGAAGGAGGGGGCGAGCATGTCGAGCATCGCCGCGTGCGCGGGCTCGATCGCGATGGTGCGCAGCTCGACGCCGAGGTTGGCGCACAGCTTCTCCGCGTCGCTGATCGAGTGCTCAGAGGAGAAGCGCGACGGCAGCGCGACGCAGTGCACGCGCTCTGGCCCGATCGCGTCGGAGGCGATGACGGTCACGAGCGACGAGTCGATGCCGCCTGACAGCCCGAGCACGACATCGGTGAAGCCGTTCTTGCGGATGTAGTCGCGCGTGCCGAGCACGAGCGCCTCGTATACCTCGTGCACCGGCGGGAGGGGCTCGACGAGAAGGGGCCGAAGCATTTCGGGATCGGGCTGGGGCTCGACGCTGATGTCGACGATTGGAAGCTGCGCGGCGCGAGCCCGTCCACGCGGGTCGAGCAGCCGCTTCCGGAAGACGGGGGTGACGTCGAGGTCGATGACGAGCACCTGCTCCACGAACTGCGCGGCCCTCGTGATGAGGTCGCCGTCGCTGTTGAATACCATCGACGCGCCGTCGAAGACGAGCTCGTCTTGCCCGCCAACCTGGTTCACGTACACCAGGCAGCAGGACGCGTCCTCGGCTCTGGTCGCCAGCATGCGCTCGCGCTCGGTCAGCCGGCCCGCGTAGTACGGCGACGCGTTGATGTTGAGGATGAGCTCGGCGCCACCGGCGGCCTGCTCGGCGATCGGCCCGTCGGGGCTCCACGCGTCCTCGCAGATCGAGATGCCGGTGCAAACCCCCGCGATGCGGACGAGCGTCGATTGCTCGTGGCATGCCGCGAAGTAGCGCTGCTCATCGAACACTGCGTAGTTGGGCAGGAGGCGCTTGCGGTAGATCGAGCGCACCGCGCCGCCGGCGCACACCGCGGCTGCGTTGAACAGGTCGCGGTCGGCGTCGACGAAGCCGA
>CAYSAC010000171.1:0-6722 GCA_964428815.1 uncultured Acidimicrobiaceae bacterium
CTGCTCGACCGCTGGCACGAGGAGGTGCGGCGCTTCAAGAAGGTCATGCCCAAGGACTACAAGCGGGTGCTCGAGGCCGCCCGCGTCGCGGAGGAACGAGGAGTCGACGTGGACGAGGCGATCATGGCGGCGGCACATGGGTGAGCCGACCGGGTTCCTCAAGCACGGGCGCAAGCTGCCGACACGGCGGCCGGTCACGGTCCGCATCCGGGACTGGAAGGAGGTCTACGAGGACTTCCCCCACGACGAGCTGCGCACGCAGGCGTCGCGCTGCATGGACTGCGGCATCCCGTTCTGCAACGACGGCTGCCCGCTCGGCAACCTCATCCCCGACTGGAACGACCTCGTCTACAAGGACCAGTGGAAGGCAGCCATCGAGCGGCTGCACGCCACGAACAACTTCCCCGAGTTCACCGGCAGGCTGTGCCCCGCGCCGTGCGAGGCCGCGTGCGTGCTCGGCATCAACCAGGATCCGGTCACGATCAAGCTCGTCGAGGTCGAGATCATCGACCGCGCGTGGGACGAGGGCTGGGTCGTTCCGGTGCCGCCGTCGGTCAGGACCGCCAAGTCGGTCGCGGTCGTCGGGTCGGGTCCCTCAGGCCTTGCCGCCGCGCAGCAGCTGACGCGCGCGGGGCACGACGTCGTCGTGTTCGAGCGAGCCGACCGCATCGGCGGCTTGCTCCGCTACGGCATTCCCGAGTTCAAGATGGAGAAGCGCCACCTCGAGCGGCGGCTCGAGCAGATGGAGGCCGAGGGCACCCAGTTCCGAACGAGCGTGAACGTCGGCGTCGACATGCCCGTCGACGAGCTGCGCGCCGAGTTCGACGCGATCGTCCTCGCCGGCGGCGCGACCGCGTGGCGCGACCTTCCGATCCCCGGGCGCGAGCTCGACGGCATCCACCAGGCGATGCAGTACCTCCCGTGGTCGAACAAGGCCCAGGAGGGCGACCTCGCGCCGGAGGACACGCCGATCAACGCGAACGGCAAGCACGTCGTGATCATCGGCGGCGGCGACACCGGGGCCGACTGCTTGGGCACGTCGCTGCGCCAGGGCGCGGCGTCGGTCCACCAATTCGAGATCCTGCCCCGGCCGCCCGACGAGCGGCCGGACGTCAACCCGTGGCCGACCTGGCCGATGATCTACCGCGTGTCCTCCGCGCACGAGGAGGGCTGCGAGCGCGTGTTCTCGGTCAACACCGAGGCCTTCATCGACGACGGCACCGGCAAGGTCAAGGCGCTGCGCGCCCACGAGGTCGAGATGGTCGACGGGAAGTTCGAGAAGGTCGAGGGGTCGGAGTTCGACCTGCCGGCCGAGCTCGTGCTGCTGGCGATGGGCTTCGTCGGCCCGCAGCGCGAGGGGCTGCTCGATCAGCTCGGCGTCGAGCTCGACCAGCGCGGCAACGTCGCGCGTGACAGCGCGTTCGCGACCAACGTCCCCGGCGTGTTCGTTGCAGGCGACATGGGCCGCGGCCAGTCCCTCATCGTGTGGGCCATCGCCGAGGGCCGGTCCTGCGCCGCCGCCGCCGACCGCCATCTCATGGGCGACACCGCGCTGCCCGCGCCCATTTCCCCGGACGCCCGCCCCCTCATGTGAGGCCCCCCATCGAACTTGCGTCCCTCAGGTCAAAGGATTTGACCCAGGAGACGCAAGTTCAGGTTCAGGCGATCGCTTGCACGGCCTTGGGCAGCTCGCCGGGCATGCGGATCACGGGGATGCCGGTCTGGGTGTTCTCGTGCATCTCGTGGAATGCACGCGGCAGGTCCTCGAAGGAGTAGATCTCCTTGTGGACGGTCGGCTGGAAGACCGAGCCATACATCTCGGTCGCCGCGTGGCACCCGGTCACCGTCTCGTAGTGCGTGTGGTCGATCGTGACCTGCTTCACGGACATCAGCGTCGAGTTGTATTCGACGACCTGGCTGAGCTGCCATCCCGCAGACACGTTCACGCCCTCTCGGGCGGCGACGGCGAGGCCAGCTGGGAAGACCGGTCCTCGCAGCATGTCGCACACGATGTGCATGTCCTCGCCGCTCGTGAGCTCGCGCACCTGCGCGCGGAACGCGTTGACATCGTCCTTCGTCGCGAAGCGGTTGAACGCGCGCTGGTCGATCCCGACGATGCCGAACCGCTCGAGCGCCTCGCGACGCTCCGCCGAACCGGCACAGAAGTAGACGTTGTGGCCTTCCGACTTCGCGAGCTGCAGGAAGAGCTCGCCGACGCCACCACCGAAGCTGAGGACGTTCAGCACCGACCTGTACTCGCGCGGGACCTTGACGCGGTAGATGCCGAGTGCGCGACGCCACATGTGGTACGCCGTGGGCGCGCGGAGCGGCAAGGCGGCGATCTCCCAGATCGACAGGCCTGAGTCGAGCGGCGCGTGGATGATCTGCCACTCGCCGACCACCGCCTCCTCCGCGTACCAGCCGACCGACTCGGGCTGGTCGTAGGCCCAGATCCGAAGCGGGAAGCCGTACTGATCAGGCTCGCCGTTGCAGTGCGTGATCACGATGTCGCCAGGCGCGAACTTCGACACCTGGTCTCCAACCGCAAGCACCTCTCCCACGGCGGAGTTGCCTGGGTAGATCTTCCCGCCCCGCGCGTCGGCGATGTTGACCGTGTCCGCCGTCGCCGCGTGGTCGATGTTGTGCTCGGCCGAAGCGGCGAGGATCCGAAGGTGCACGTCCGTCGGACCGGGTTCGCGCAGCTCGAGCTGGTCGATCTGGATCACGCGCGACACGTCCATGTCCTTCGGGTCGCCGCCGACGCGGTCTCGCTCCTCGACGATCGATTCGGAGCTGATCGAGTAGGCGCGGACGGTGCGAGACATGGCCCGTATCATGGCCCGATGCCCCTTCAGCAGCGCAACCCCCACGACGAGGACGGCTTCCAGTCGGACGAGAGCGCGCAGGTCGACCCGCTCCTGACCGAGATCGACCACGTCGCGATCGCGGTCAACGACCTCGGCGCGGCCATCGACTACTACCGCGAGACCTTCGGCGCGCTTGTCGACCACCGCGAGGTCGTCGAGAGCGATGGTGTGGAGGAGGCGCTGCTCAAGGTGGCCGAGTCCTACATCCAGCTGCTGACGCCCACCCGCGACGACTCACCAGTGGCCAAGTACCTCGCGAGCAAGGGCGAGGGCCTGCACCACATCGGCTACCGCGTCACCGACTGCGCGGCGGCGCTGGAGGCGGTCAAGCGCCAGGGCGGAAGGGTCATCGACGAGGTGCCCCGCCCCGGCAGCCGGGGCACGACCGTCGCGTTCGTGCATCCCAAGGGCGCGTTCGGCACGCTCATCGAGCTCGTTCAGGAGTAGTTCGCCTCAGCCAGTACCAATCGCGTCGCTCCACGCGGAGACGATCGCGTCCACCTGATCGATCTCGCGGCCCTGGATGACGACGACCAGGTTGTGGTGGCGGAAGGCGCGGATCACCGCGCCGGCCCGGTCCGGCCCCGCGCCGTGCACGACCCGCCGGCCGACCTGGACGGTGGCAACCTCGCTGCGCAGCCTCGCCTGCACGAGCTCGACGACCGCGGGCTCGAGCGCCTCCGCCTCCAGGAAGACCGCGGTCGACGCGGCGATCACCCACGTCGTGCCGCGCCGCTCGCCGGCGACGATCGCGAGCCGAGCCTCGGCGCCGGCGACAGCGCCAGCGGGACCGGGCAGCGCTGGGGCCGGGGGCACCTCCTCGCCGTCGGGGTAGGGCTCGAAGCCGACCGTCGACACCGGTATGAACAGCTCGCCGGCCGCCAGTGTGAGGATCGGCGTGTGCAGCACGCCGTCGCCCGAGCGCCCGGCAGTGACAGCCGCGCCCATGCCCGCGACGACGCGGCGCACGGCGATGTCATCGGCCCCTTGGACGAGCACGAGCAGGTTCTCGTGCGCCAGCGCCCGCACGCTCGTGCCGTCCGTCCCGGTGGCTCGCAGGGTCGGTCGGCCGTCGACGTCCTCGCTGATGGCCCTGCCGCCGGTCGCTTCGACCACGCCGACGACGAACGCGTCGAGCACCTCCTCGTCGTGGAACGCGCCGGGCTCGATCGAGAGCACCGTCACGTCGCCGATCAGCGCCGCGCTCGCGCTGTCGTAGGCGATGCGGGCGACACCGTCGAGCACGGCGGGGTCGGCGACGTAGGTCTCGAGGGCGCGCTGGTCGTTGGGCAGCGCGGTGCCGAACGCGATCCCGTCCGCCACCAGCACCGTCGCCGGCTCAAGCCGCTCGACGTCGAGCTGGCTGGGGATGAGCCGCGGCGCGAGCGTCACCGATGTCGTCGACTCGACATCCTCCGTCGTCGTCGACGGCACCGAGACGCCCTCGTTGCACGCGGCGCAGACCAGCGCGGACACGACCAACGCGGCGGCGGTCCTGGCCCTCATCCGACGAACCCTTGCACGACGGGTCATAGGTGGTGGTGACACCGGGCCGGCGGGCGCTACCACCCTTGTGATTCGAGCCGTCGGTGACGACGATCGCCTGATGGGAAGCCTGGCGTGGGGGGAGGTCCGCCACCGTTGGCGCGGCGCCGTGATGATCGGGCTGGTGCTCGGCATCGGCGCCGGCGCGGTGCTCACGGCTTTGGCGGGCGCCCGGCGGACGGACACCGCCTATCCGCGGATGCTCGACGCGACAAGCGCGGGGCAGCTCGTCGTGAGCGGGTTCGACGAGGATCCAGTCGCGCGCGGCCGGTTCTACGACCAGGTGGCGGCGCTCGATGGCGTCGAGGCGGCGGGGACGCTCGTCGCCATCAACCTGGTGCCGATGGAGGTATCCAAGGGCGCGGGGACCTCCATCGAGGCCTGCTCGAACATGTCGGCCGACGGCGTCTACGGCTACGCGATCGAGCGCCCGAACGTCATCGACGGCCGGTTGCCGCGACTCGACCGGAGCGACGAGGTCCTCGTCACGGCGAACTACGCGGACACGTTCGGAGTCGCCGTCGGCGACGAGCTCGACCTCGTGCACTACAGCGGTGAAGGCAGCCCGGGCGCGGGCGAGGTGACCGAGGACGACGGCCCGGTGATCCACATCGAGGTCGTGGGCATCGGGGTGCCCGCGAGCCAGGTCGTGCCGGTCTCGGACCTTGACGCCGCCCCTCGCATGTTCGGCGGACCCGCGTTCGTGGCGCGCCACGCGCCGGACCAGAGCGGACAGTGCTACGACGGCGTTGCCCTCGCGGTCGCCGACGGTGCAGACGTCCAGCGGCTCGCGCGCGAGATCGACGATCTCGGCCGGTCGGCGGGCGGTGCGCTGATCCAGGACCGCGGCACGGACGTCGATGTCCGGCGAGCGATCCAGCCGCAGGTCACCGCGCTGTACCTCTTCGCAGCAGCCGTCGCGCTCGTGACCGCCCTCGTGGTCACGCAGCTCCTCGGGCGTCAGCTCCAGCAGTCCGCCGCGACAGCGGCGCCCGTGTGGCGTGCAGTAGGAGCGACACGAGCACAGGTGCGGCTGCTCGTCGCCGCACCGGGCCTCGTGACCGCAGTGGTGGGTGGGGTCGTCGCGCTCATCGGCGCCGTCCTGCTGTCGAGCCGCTTCCCGGTAGGCCCTGCTCGCCTGGCGGAGACCGATCCCGGGACCGAGCTGCACGCAGCGATCCACCTCGGAGGCACGGCGCTCGTGGTCGTTACCGCGAGCGCGATCAGCCTCGTCGCCGCGTTGCTGGCGATGCGCAGGCGGACGCCTTCTGAGCACATCGGCTGGCTCGCGCGCGCCAGCGCAGCGACCTCCAGGCCATCGCTGCTCGTCGGCATGCACCTCGCGGTCAGCTCGAGGCGGGGCCGCGCCGCGGTTCCGGTCCGCAGCGCTGCTGCCGGCACCGCGCTCGCGATCGCCGCGGTTGTCGCGACCGTCACCTTCGCCGCAGGGCTCGACCAGCTCGTGTCCGACCCCAGTCGCTACGGCAAGGACTGGGACTTCATGGTCGACGGTGTGTTCGCGCCCGTGCCGGTGGACAGCCTGCTCGACGCGCTCGGCGAGGCCGAAGCCGTCGAGGCAATCGCAGGCGGCCGTTACGGCGAAGCAAGGATCGACGGCCAGCGCATCGCGACCGCCGGGCTGAGCGACCTCGTGGGCAAGACGTTCCCGGCAATCATCGATGGGCGGGCTCCAGCCGGGCCCGACGAGATCGTCATCGGTACGCGCTCGCTGCGCGAGCTACGGCGGTCGATCGGTGACCAGGTGACCGTAGACACCGGCGCCGGCCCGCAGGCGATGACGGTGGTGGGGACAGCGGCATTCCCACGACTGAACCACGGATCGTTCAGCACGCTCGGGCTCGGGATCGGCGTGATGACCCGAACGGAGGCGCTCCCACCCTTCGACCTAGCCGGCATCGGGGTGCCATCCGACTTCGACACCACCACCTTCACCGGCCCGGGAGGTGCGATGTTCGAGTTCGTCACCATCCGGCTCCGGCCGACGGCCACCGGTGAGCAGCGAGCCGCAATCAAGGCGACGGTGGACGAGGTGGCGAAGGGTGACTATGCCGTCCGCACGGAGCAGCGGCCGATCGCCATCGACCGCTACGCCGACGTGCGGTCGACACCCATCCTGCTCGTGGTGGTGCTTGGATCGATGGCGGCCACGACCCTGGCGCACCTGGTCCTCAGCGTCGTCTGGCGGCGCCGGCGCGACCTAGCGCTGTGCAGCGCTTTCGGAATGCGTCGAGCCCAGCTCCTGCGCGCGGTCGTCGTCCAAGCGCTGCTCATCGCCGGTGTCGCGCTCGT
>CAYSAC010000172.1:0-6692 GCA_964428815.1 uncultured Acidimicrobiaceae bacterium
CCCTTACCGGCGCGGCGGGCTCAAGCCGCGCCCTTCGCGCACCGATGGGACGGGTCAAGGGTCGAACGATGCAGCTCCGACACATCACCGCGCGCGCCGACTCGGTCCGACCGGACCGGGAGGCGACGCGCGACCTCATCCTCTTCGCCGCGCTGTGCGCGCTGGCCGTCGCGCTCGCGTGGCAGACCCACGCGATCAGGGCCATCTCGGACCGCACTACCGGTGCTCTCGGCTCGACCATCGCCGACGCGCTGACCACGTTGGTGCTGGTGCTGCCGGCGGCCACCTCGCTGTTCGCCTACCGGCGCTACACGGCGGCCAAGCGTGGCCAGGACCAGCTCGCACAGCTCTCGATGCAAGACCCGCTGACCGGCCTGGCCAACCGTCGCTACCTCGGCGCGTGGCTCGACCACGTGCTCGCCCGCAGCCGCAGCCCCTACTTCCAGATCGCGGTGCTCTTCGTCGACCTCGACCGCTACAAGGCGGTCAACGACACCTACGGGCACGAGGTCGGCGACCAGCTGATGATCGGCGTCGCGGCGCGGCTCCAGGCGGCGCTGCGGGGAGACGACCGCGTGGTGCGGTACGGCGGCGACGAGTTCGTCGTCGTCTGCACGGACGTGTCGAGCAAGGCCGACGCCGAACGGATCGCGGACCGGCTGATCGCTGCGATCAGCGAGCCGGTCATCATCGCGGGAGAGGCGATCACCATCTCGGCCAGCGTCGGCATCGCGCTGGCGACGGCGCATGAGGACACGCGCGACCAGCTCCTCCGCGAGGCCGACGACGCGATGTGCCGCGCCAAGGCCATCGGCGGTACCCACGCGACCTTCGATCGCTCGACGAAGCCGGCCAGCCGCCGCCACCTCGCCGATCGGCTCCAGCACGCGCTCGACCGTGACCAGTTCGTCCTCCACTACCAGCCGGTCGTGGCGGTCGAGGACGGCGCCCTCGTCGGCGTCGAAGCGCTCATCCGCTGGGACGATCCAGACCGCGGCGTCCTCCCGCCGAGTGAGTTCGTGCCCCTTCTCGAGGAGTCGGGGCTGATCGTGCCTGTCGGGACGTGGGTGCTGGAGGAGGCGTGCCGCCAGGCCCGCCGGTGGCGGACGGCGTTCCCCGACCGCCCGCCGCTGCGGGTGACGGTGAACGTCGCCGCCCGCCAGCTGGCCCAGGCCGACTTCGCGGCCGTGCTCGCTCGGGCGTTCTCGACGACGGGGGTCGAGCCGAGCCAGCTGTGCCTCGAGATCACCGAGAGCGCGCTCATGCAGGACGTGACAGGCGCGTGGGCGGCCCTGCGGCGGGCCAAGGTGGCCGGCGTGTCCCTCGCGCTCGACGACTTCGGCACCGGGTACTCGTCGCTCAGCTACATCCGCCGCTTCAGTCTCGACATGTTGAAGGTCGACCGCTCCTTCATCGAGGGGCTCGGCGCCAGCCCAGAGGACGCGGCCATCGTCGAGCACGTGATCGGCATGGCGCAGGCCCTCGGCATGGAGGTCGTCGGCGAAGGCGTCGAGACCGCGATCCAGCTCGAGCACCTCCGGCGCTTCGGGTGCGATCTGGCGCAGGGCTACCTCTTCAGCCGGCCGGTCGAGGCCGAGGCGATCGACGACATGCTGCGCGCCGAGGCCCGCCCAGCGCGCCAGCACGCCGCCCTCCAGGTCCTCGCCGACCCGACGCTCGAGGGCATGCCGCTCGCCCGCCGAGCGGCCGCCAACCCCCGCCCGTAGCACCGCTACCGTCAAGAGCCATGAAGGCCCTGCGCAGCTTCACCGTCCGCCCCTCGCTCCCCGAGGACCTCGGTGCGCTCGAGGAGCTGGCGATGAACCTGCGCTGGTCGTGGGATGCGCAGACGCGCGACCTGTTCCGCTGGGTCGATCCCGACGGGTGGGACGCCACGGTCCACGACCCGGTCCGCCTGCTCGGGCTCGTGTCCCGCGACCGGCTGGATGCCCTCAGCGACGACTCAGGGTTCAAGGGGTTCCTGGCCGAGGTGCGGAGCGAGCTGCAGCAGTACCTCGACGGTGACCGCTGGTTCCAGGACCGGGACGCGTCGCCGCTGCGGTCGGTCGCTTACTTCTCCCCCGAGTTCGGCATCGCCGAGGCGCTGCCGCAGTACTCGGGCGGCCTCGGTGTGCTCGCCGGCGACCACCTCAAGGCGGCGAGCGACCTCGGCGTGCCGCTCGTCGGGATCGGCTTGCTGTACCGGCACGGGTACTTCAGGCAAGCGCTCAACATCGACGGCTGGCAGCAGGAGCGCTACCCCGACCTCGACCCGCACGCGATGGCGGTGACCCAGTGCGAGGGGGTGCGCGTGACCGTCGACCTCGGCGGCACGCCGATCGTCGCGCAGGTGTGGCGCGCCGACGTCGGGCGCATCCCGCTGTACCTCCTCGACGCCGACGTCGAGGAGAACCCCGACGACGTGCGCGGGGTCACCGATCGCCTCTACGGCGGTGACACCGAGCACCGGTTGCGGCAGGAGATCCTCCTCGGCATCGGCGGCGTGCGCGCGCTCGACGCGCTCAGCATCGACGCGCAGGTGTTCCACACCAACGAGGGCCACGCCGGGTTCCTCGGCCTCGAGCGCATCCGCCGGCTCGTGAAGGAGGACGGCCTCAGCTATCCCGAGGCGATCGAGGCAGTGCGGGCCGGGTGCATTTTCACGACCCACACCCCCGTCCCCGCCGGCATCGACCGGTTCCCGCTCGAGCTCATGGAGAAGTACTTCTCGGCATGGGCGACCGAGGTCGGCATCACGTTCGACGAGCTCATGGACCTCGGCCACCGCGACGGCGACGAGCCGGAGGAGCGGTTCAACATGGCCGTCATGGGACTGCGCCTCGCGGGCCGATCCAACGCCGTCGCCAAGCTTCACGGCGCGGTGAGCCGCGACATGTTCGCCGACCTGTGGCCGGACGTGCCGGCGGAGGAGGTGCCGATCACCTCGGTCACCAACGGCGTGCACGCGCACACGTGGACCTCACCGGAGATGCATGACCTGCTGACCAACTACGTGCTGCCCGAATGGCACGAGGCGGACCCGACGCGGTGGGCACGGATCGCCGAGGCGCGCGACGACGAGGTGTGGCGGGCGCGCGAGCAGGCGCGCGAGCGCATGGTCGCCTTCGTCCGCCAGCGGATGCGCGAGTCGGCGCTGGCGCGTGGCCTGTCGTCGTCGGACGTCGAGTGGACGGACGAGGTGCTCGACCCCAAGGCGCTGACGATCTGCTTCGCGCGCCGGTTCGCCACCTACAAGCGGGCGACGCTGCTGCTCGACCAGCCGGGCCGGCTGCGGGCGCTGCTCCTGTCCACCGACCGGCCCATCCAGCTCGTGTTCGCGGGCAAGTCGCACCCCGCCGACGACACCGGCAAGGAGCTGATCCGCCAGATCGTCGCGTTCGCCGGCGACCCCGCGATCCGCCACCGCTTCGCGTTCGTCGAGGACTACGACATCGCCGTCGCCCGCGCCCTGCTGCAGGGTGCCGACGTGTGGCTCAACAACCCGCGGCGCCCGCAGGAGGCGTGCGGCACGTCGGGCATGAAGGCGGCGCTCAACGGCGCGCTCAACCTGTCCATCCTGGACGGCTGGTGGAACGAGATGTTCAACGGTGAGAACGGCTGGGCGATCTCCTCCGCCGAGCACATCGAGAACCTCGAGCGGCGGGACGAGGTCGAGGCCAACTCGCTGTTCGAGCTGCTCGAGCGCCAGGTCGTGCCGCTGTTCTACGAGCGGTGGGAGGGCCAGGTCCCCCGCCGGTGGGTGCAACGCATGAAGGCGTCGCTGGCGTCGCTCGGGCCGGAGGTCTCCGCCGCCCGCATGGTGCGCGACTACGTCGAGCAGCTGTACGAGCCGACCGCGGCCCGCGCCGACGCGCTGGCCGACTCGGGCTGGAAGCGGGCGCGGGGCCTGGCCGAGTGGAAGCAGCGGGTGCTGGCCGGGTGGCACGGCGTCCACGTCGACCGGGTCGACACCGATGCGTCAGTCGCCGATCTCGGCACCGCCCGCACCGTCGACGCCGTCGTCGCGCTCGGCACCCTGTCGGCCGACGACGTCGAGGTGCAGCTGATCCACGGCGTGGTCGGCCAGCAGGACGAGATCATCGAGCCCGAGATCGTCCCCATGGCGATCAAAGCGGAGGTGGACGCGCACCATGTCCGCTACGAGGGCACGTTCGTCGCCGAGAAGGCCGGCCGCCACGGCGTGACGGTAAGGGTGGTGCCAAGCAACGGTGATCTGGTCGTAAGCGCCGAGCTAGGCAAGATCGCCTGGGCGTAAGCCCAGGCGATCTTGCCTGCGAATGTGGTCAAGAAGTTGCCCTGTAGAGCCCAACTTCTTCGGTGACTTCCGAGCGCCGCGAAGGCTGTCACACCCTCCCGAGCATGCTTTCGGGATGGCTGTTGCGATCTCATCCACGTTCGCGGCCACCGCCGCCAGCCATCACGGAGCCATCAGCCGAGTCGAGCTCGGCGACTGCGGTCTGACCAGAGACCAGATCCGCGTGCTCGAACGGACAGGGGTGCTCGAACGCCGGACCCGCGAGGTCTTCGTCGTCGCGGGATCGCCCGACACATGGGAGCGGCGGCTCTGGACCGTCCTCCTAGAAGCGGGACCCGGCGCGATCGCGAGCCACCGGTCGGCGGCGAGGCTGCTCACGCTTCCCGGCTTCGACGGCGCTCACCTCGATGTGACTGTGCACGAGACAAGAGACCACCCAGTCCGCTTCGGAACGCTGCACACGTCGTCATGGCTCCCGCCGCACCACTGGACGACCATCGCCGGCTTCCCCTGCTCGACGCTTGCTCGGTGTCTGTTCGAGCTCGCGGGGCTGTCCTCGCCCAAGCGCCTGCGCAGCGGCTTGCCGTACGTGCACGAGATGAAGGTCGAGCGCACCTACGACAACGCGACCAAGCTGGGCCTCACGCTCTCGTCGTCGACCGAAGTCCTCGCGACGCTCGCCAAGCGCGGACGCCCCGGCTCGCAGCTCATGCGACGCCTGGTCGATGAGCGCGGTGAGGGGCTCGAGTGCACCGAGAGCGAGCTCGAGGATCTTGTGCTAGCGGTCATCGCCGCCCATTGCCTGCCGCTCCCCGAGTGCCAGGTCGTACTCGGGGGCGGTGCTCCCGCGGGACGCGTCGACTTCCTCTACCGCGACCGGCGCCTCGTCATCGAAGCCGACTCCCGCAAGCACCACACCGCACTACTCGACCGCCGGAACGACGGGACTCGCGATCTCGAGCTGACCGCTGCGGGGTTCGACGTCATCCGTGTCAGCCACTGGGACCTCGTCCACCAGCCTTGGAAGTTCATCGCCGCGCTCCGCAAGAAGCTAGCGGCCTGAAGTCACCGAAGAAGTTGGGCTCTACGGCCCAACTTCTTGACCACATTCGCTAGCGGTCCTTTTCGAGGAACCGACGCACGCCCTCCCTCGCTCCCTCCGTCGTGAAGACCTCCTTGAACAGCTGCTGCTCGAGGTCGAGACCGCCGTTGAGGGTGATGTCGAGACCGCGGTCGATCGCTCGCTTGGCCAGGCCCTGCGCCACGACCGCGCCGCTTGCCAGCTCGGCGGCCCACCTCAGGGCCTCGTCGTGCAGCGCGTCGTGGGCGACCACGCGGTCGACCAGGCCCATGGCGAGGGCCTCCTCGGCGCGCACCTGGCGCCCGGTGAAGACGATGTCCTTGGCGCGGGCCGGGCCGACCAGCCGGGCGAGCCGTTGCGTGCCGCCACCACCCGGGATGATGCCGAGCAGGATCTCCGGCTGGCCGAGCTTGGCCTTCTCGGACGCGATGCGGAAGTCGCACGCCAGCGCCAGCTCGCACCCACCGCCGAGCGCAAACCCGCTGATCGCGGCGATCGTCGCCCGCGGGATGTCGGCGACGGCGCACAGCGCGCGGAGGAACAGCCCGCCGATGCGCTCGGCCTCCTCCGGACCGCCGAACTCGCTGATGTCGGCTCCGGCCGCGAACAGCCGATCGCCGCCGGTGATCACGACCGCGCCGGGCGGCTGCTCGATGAGGGACTGCGCCGCGCCGTGCAGCTGGCTCAGCAGCTCGGACGAGAGCGCGTTCACCTTCGGGTTGTCGAGCCGCACCACCGCCACGCCGTCGTCACGGCGCTCGATGTTGACGAGGGACGGGGCGCCGGCGGCCATGCGCGCACGCTATCGGTCGTCGTCGAGGGCGGCCGAGAGCAGCGCCTCGGCCGCAGTCCACGGATCCACCTCGCGGGCGAGCACCGCGGCCGCGGCCTCATCGAGCCCTCGACCCCGTGTCGCCGCCCGTGCTCGTTCGAGCAGCCGCTCGGCGACGATGTGGGTCAGCTCGTCGCGCAGCCGCTGTGCCCGACGCTCCTCCAACCGTCCGCCGGAGGAGAGGAACGTGCGGTGCTTCAAGACCGCGTCCCACAGCTCGCCGACGCCCTCCCCCTCGGTCGCGCTGGTGGCCACGATCGGCGGTCGCCAGTCGCCGAGCTCGGACAGATCGAGCATCTGCGCGAGGTCGCGGCGCGTGTCGGCGGCACCCGGCCGATCGGCCTTGTTGATCACGAACACATCGGCGATCTCCATGAGACCGGCCTTGTTGGCCTGCACCGCGTCACCCCAACCGGGGTTCACGACGACGACCGTCGTGTCGGCCGCGCCCGCGACCTCGACCTCGACCTGGCCCACGCCGACGGTCTCGACGATGACCCACC
>CAYSAC010000173.1:0-1513 GCA_964428815.1 uncultured Acidimicrobiaceae bacterium
CCCGATGCGCGAGCGGCAGACGCGGAGGAGCTCGGCCGCGCGCCGGACCCGGTCCGCGAGCACGTCGATGTCGACGCTGTCGGCGTCGATCTCGTCGAGGATGGCCTCCAGCTCGGCCAGCGCCTCGGCGTAGCCGATCTCCTGGTCATCAGCCATCGCCGACCACCGTAGACCGCACCTCGCCGCCGGCCACCGTGGTGGTCAGCTGGTCGCCGGGTGCAACGTCGGCCGGGTCGCGCACGACGGTGCCGTCGGATCGGCGGGTGATGGACCACCCCCGCGCCAGCGTGCGGGCCGGGTCGTGGGCGCGCAGCTGTGCCTCCAGCGCGTCGAGCCTGCGGGTGGCGAGCGACGCCGCTCGCGGGGAGCGTGCCGAGAGCCGGTGGATCGCGGCGGTCGCACCCACTTCGGCGGCGAGGAGGTGGTGGCGCGCCGCGCCCGTAGCCCGACCCGCCCCTCGCTCGACGCGGACCACCGATGCGTCGAGCACGGCGCAGGAGGACCGGTGCACGCGCTGGCCAGCTCGCTCGAGGTGGGCGGCGCTGGCGCGGAGCGCGTGGTCGACCGACCGGCCCGCGTGACGAGCGTTGTGGCGCAGGCGGTCGTCGTGGGCGGCGACGGTGCGGTCGGCGACGGCGGCGATGCGCTGCCAGAGCTGGTCGAACCGATCGGTCGTGCGCCGCACTGCCTCGATCAGCGCCTGGGCGCACGCAGTAGGCGTCTTGAGCGACGTGTGCGCGACCTCGTCGGCGACGCTGCGGTCGACCTCGTGGCCGATGCCGGTGAACACCGGCACCGGCATCTGCGCGATCGCACGGGCGATCAGCTCGCCGTCGAAGGCGGCTAGGTCGGTGCGAGCCCCGCCGCCGCGCACGATGGCGACGACGTCGGGAGGCTCAGCGGCGAAGGCGGCCAGCGCGGCGACGACCGACGGCGCCGCGTCGACGCCCTGCACCCGCACGTCGGCGATCGAGATCTGGAATGCGATGCCGCTCGCCCGCAGCTCGTGGACGAAGTCAGCTGCGGCGGCGCTGCCCTCGCTCGTGATCAGCCCGATGCGGAGCGGGACGAGCGGCACCGCGAGCTGTCGGTTGCGGTCGAGCAGCCCCTCCTCGGCGAGCCGGCGCAGCACCTCGTCGCGCGCGGCGGCCATCTGACCGAGCGTGTACGCGGGGTCGATGGCAGTCATCCGCAGCTGCAGCTGGCCTCGCGGCGCGAACCAGTCCATGCGGCCGCGGATGCGGACCTCGGTGCCGTCGACCATGCGCACGCCACCCCCGGCGCGCTTCAGCGACTCGTTGATGCGACCCTTGCTGCGGGCCGAGAGGATCACCGACAGGCACGCCGTCGTCGACGTGCCGCGGCCTTCGACCAGCTGGAAGTACACGTGGCCGGACGGGGGCCGGGAGATGTCGTGGATCTCACCCCGGACCCAGATCTCCTCCGGGAAGGCGCGGTGCAAGACGTTGCCCAGCACCTCGGCCAGCTCGCTGACCGAGTACGTCGTGTCGAC
>CAYSAC010000173.1:1613-6665 GCA_964428815.1 uncultured Acidimicrobiaceae bacterium
GAGATCGCGCCTGGCGTCATCCAGATCGACACGCTGCTCGGTGGGTGGGAGCGGGTCACGGCCGGCTACCTCGTGACCGGCACGGCGCCGGTGCTGGTCGAGACCGGCAGCCAGTCCTCGGTCGAGTCGCTGCTCGCCTCCATGGCCGAGCTCGGCGTCGGCGTCGACGACCTTGCGGGAATCGCGGTCACCCACATCCACCTCGACCACGCCGGCGGCGTCGGCAACGTGGCGGAGGCGTTCCCGAACGCGACCGTCTACGTGCACGAGCGCGGTGCCCGCCACCTCGTCGACCCGGCCAAGCTCGTCAGCAGCGCGGCGATGGTCTACGGCGACCTGCTCGACACGCTGTACGGGCGGCTCGATCCGACGCCGGCCGAGCGGGTCCACGTGCTCGCCGACGGCGAGGTGATCCAGGTGTCGCCCACCCGGACGCTCACCACCGTCGACTCGCCCGGCCACGCCAAGCACCACCTCGCGCTGCACGACAGCGACAGCGGGATCCTGTTCGCAGGCGACGCGGTCGGCGTTCGGCTGCCCGACCTCGGCGTGCTCCGCCCGTCGACGCCACCGCCCGACTTCGACCTCGACCAGGCGATCAGGTCGCTACGTCGGTTCGCCGAGCGACGCCCGACCGGCGTCGCGCTCGCGCACTTCGGCCTCGTCCCCGACCCGATGGCCACCCTCGAGGAGGCCGAGGAGATCCTGACCCGCTGGGCCGAGGTCGCCGAGGCCGCGTGGCGAGAGGACAGGGACATCGCCGAGGCGCTCGAGCAGGCCTTCGGCGCCGCTCTCGACGCCGCCGACCCGGTGCACCGGGAGAAGCTCGAGACGCTCAACGGCATGCACAGCAACGCCGCCGGATTCCGGCGCTGGCTCGAGACACGCCACGACCACCCCCACCCGCATTAGATGCCGGGCCGGGCGTCGCGCTAAACCCATTCGACCACCACGCGTCCAAGGGGGACCCCCGATGCCCGAAGCCGTCATCGTCTCGACCGCCCGCAGCCCGATCGGCCGGGCCATGAAGGGGTCGCTCGTCGACCTGCGCCCCGACGACATGAGCGCACGCATCCTCGAGGCCGTGCTCGCGAAGGTCCCGCAGCTCGATCCGCAGCAGGTCGAGGACGTGATCATGGGGTGCGGCCAGCCAGGCGGTGAGTCCGGCAACAACATCGGCCGCAACGCCGCGATCCTCGCCGGCATGCCAGACGTCCCCGGCGTCACGGTCAACCGCTATTGCTCTTCGTCGCTGCAAACCATCCGCATGGCTGCGCACGCCATCAAGGCCGGCGAGGGCGACGTGTTCATCGCCGCCGGCGTCGAGACCGTGAGCCGCTATGGCAACGGCATGGCCGACGGCGGTCCACGCAACGCGCTGTTCGAGGACGCGACCGAGCGCTCGAAGAAGCGGTCAGACGGTGGCGCCGACGAGTGGACGCCGCCTGAGGGCCTGCCCGACGTCTACCTCGCGATGGGTCAGACCGCGGAGAACGTCGTGCAGGTCGAGAAGGTCAGCCGCGAGGAGATGGACGAGTTCGCGGCCCGGTCCCAGCAGCTCGCGGTCGAGTCACAGAAGAATGGCTTCTTCGAGCGGGAGATCACCCCGCTCACGCTGCCCGACGGCACCGTCGTGTCTGTCGACGACGGTCCCCGCGACGGCACCACGGTCGAGAAGCTCGCCGAGCTGAAGCCGGTGTTCCGGCCCGACGGCTCGGTGACTGCCGGCAACGCCTGCCCGCTCAACGACGGCGCCGCCGCGGTCATCGTCATGAGCGACACCAAGGCCAAGGAGCTCGGCATCGAGCCGATCGCCCGAATCGTTGCGAGCGGCGTCAGCGGACTGAACCCCGAGATCATGGGCCTCGGCCCAATCGAGGCGTGCCGCCAAGCGCTCAAGCGGGCGGGCCTCACGATCGACGACATCGATCTTGTCGAGATCAACGAGGCGTTCGCCGCGCAGGTCATCCCGTCGGCCAAGCACCTCAGCATCCCATGGGAGAAGCTCAACATCCACGGCGGCGGCATCGCCCTCGGCCACCCCTTCGGCATGACCGGCGCCCGCATCATGACCACGCTGCTCAACGGCCTCGAGGACGGCGGGGGCCGCTACGGCCTCGAGACGATGTGCGTCGGCGGCGGCCAGGGCATGGCCATGATCGTCGAGCGCCTGTAGGCGAGAATGAGCCGGTGCTGCCGATCAGGCCGGCGGAGTCGTCGAACGGGGAGTTTCTACCGCGGCCCCCGACGGCGCGCGACCGGCTGATCGCAGCCACCACGCTGGCGCGGGTGGCGGAGGCCGCGGATCGGTTGTCGATGGACCGGCGCCGGCTGCTCCAATCCGCCGGCGGCATGGCCGCGCTTCTGGGCGCGATCAACCTGGCTGCCTGCTCCGGCGGCGGCGACCGCGCGTCGCCGGCGTCGTCGAACACGACGTCGACGCCGGGCGGCAGCTTCGACGTGCCGACCACGGTGGAGGACCTGCCAGCGTGCGCGACGGCGCTCGCGGGCGCCGAGTTCATCTTCGACGTGCACACCCACCACGTCGTGCCCGGCGGGCCGTGGCAGACCAACGCGCCGCGCATCACGCAGATGATCCGCGGCCTGGTCCCCGACGACTGCATGGAGGCCGACCCCTACGAGTGCCTCAACCGGGCGTCCTACGTGCACGACCTCTTCCTTGCCAGCGACACGACGGTCGCGCTGCTGTCGGACGTGCCCAACAGCGGACCGGACGACGCGCCGATGCCGTTCGCCGAGGCGAGCAAGACGCAGGACTTCGCGGCATCGCTCACCGTCAACGGCGCGCCGCGCGTGCTGATCCACAACGTCATCGCGCCGAACTTCGGTCCGCTCCAAGCGAGGCTCGACGACATGGCCGCGCAGGTGGCGACGGGTCGGGTGGCGGCGTTCAAGGTGTACACGGCGTGGGGACCCGGCCGGCAGGGGTTCGCCCTCGACGACCCCGCCATCGGGCTGCCCGTCATCGAGCAGGCGCGGGACCTCGGCGTGAACGTGTTCTGCGGGCACAAGGGCCTGCCGCTACTCGAGTTCGATCGCAGCAAGAACGGCCCAGCCGACATGGTGCGCGTCGCGGCGATGTACCCCGACATGGACTTCGTCGTGTACCACAGCGCGTTCGAGGTCCAGACGACCGAGGGACCGTACGACCCCGCCCGCGCCGCGACCGGCGTGAACAGCTTGGTGAAGGCGCTCGACGACAACGGCATCGCGCCCAACAGCAACGTGTGGGCCGAGCTCGGCACGACCTGGCGCGAGGTCTTCCGGGCGCCGACCGAGGCCGCCCACGTCCTCGGCAAGCTGCTCACGCGCGTCGGCGAGGACCGGGTGCTGTGGGGGACCGACGGCATCTGGTACGGCTCACCGCAGCCGCAGATCATGGCGTTCCGCGCCTTCCAGATCAGCCCCGAGCTGCAGGAGCGGTACGGCTACCCGGCGCTCACCGACGAGATCAAGGCCAAGGTGTTCGGCCTGAACGCGGCCCGCCTGTTCGGGCTCGACCCGGCCGAGCAGCGCTGCGGCGTCGACGCATCGGCGCTCGAGGCCGCGCGCCAGACCGGCGCCGTCCCAGCCAGCTGGACGCCGCGCGGGCCCATGAGCCGTCGCGATGTGCTCACGTGGCTCAAGACCAGCAGCGAGCGCTGGTCCCCGCTTACGGTCTAGGCGCCGTAGACCGGATCGGGCGGTGGTGCTTTGGCCAGCAGCTCGGCAACGACCGGCCCGAGCTCGGCGGGATCCCAGCGGTCGCCCTTGTCGATCGGCTCGCCGTGGTGCCAACCGTCGGCGACGGCGACCTTGCCGCCCTCGACCTCGAACACGCGGCCCGTCACGTGCGCGGACTGGGACGAGCCGAGCCACACGACCAGCGGGGCGACGTTCTCCGGCGCCAGGGCGTCGAACCCGCCGTCGGCCGGCGCCGCCATCATCTCGCTGAACACGCCCTCGGTCATGCGCGTCCGTGCCGCCGGCGCGATGGCGTTGGCGGTCACGCCGTAGCGACCCAGCTCGGCCGCCTGCACGAGAGTGAGCGCGACGATGCCGGCTTTGGCCGCGGCGTACGCACCTTGTCCGACGCTGCCGAGCAACCCCGCGCCCGATGAGGTGTTGATGATGCGCCCGTCGACCGCACGGCCGGCCTTCTGGTTCTCCCGCCAGTAGGCCGCGGCCCATCGCGCAGTGCAGAAGTGGCCCTTGAGGTGGACGCGCACGACCGCGTCCCACTCCTCCTCGGTAGCGGACACGATCATGCGGTCACGGACGAAGCCGGCGTTGTTCACGACCACGTCGAGGCGACCGAACGCCTCGACTGCGGTGTTGATCAGCCGCTGAGCGCCCTCCCAGTCGGCGACGTCGTCCCCGTTGGTGACGGCCTCGCCGCCGGCGGCGCGGATCTCGTCGACGACCTCCCCCGCGGGCCCGGTCGAGCCGCCGGTGCCGTCGAGCTCGGCGCCGAGGTCGTTGACGACCACGCTCGCACCCTGCCGCGCGAACTCGAGCGCGTGACCGCGTCCGATGCCTCGGCCCGCGCCCGTGACGATGACGACGCGCCCCTCGCATATGCCGGCCATGGCCGCAGATGATGGCAGGATCTGACACACCGTCAGCAATTGGGGAGGGCCGCATGCGGTACGGCGTGACCATGTTCGTGACCGACCAGACTCTGGGCATCGTGGAGCTGGCGCGGGCGGTCGAGGAGCGGGGCTTCGACTCGGTGTGGCTCCCCGAGCACACCCACATCCCGACGAGCAGGCGCACGCCCTACCCCGTCGGCGGCGACCTGCCCGAGCCGTACTGGCGGACCTTCGACCCGTTCGTCGCGCTCACCGCAGCGTCGGCGGCGACGGACCGGCTGCGGCTCGGCACCGGCGTCGCCCTCCTCGCGCAGCGGGATCCGATCGTGACCGCCAAGGTCATCGCCAGCGTCGACCAGCTGTCCGGCGGCCGCGTCAACCTCGGCGTCGGCTACGGCTGGAACGAGGACGAGATGGAGCACCACGGCGTCGACTACAAGCGCCGCCGCGCGCAGGTCCG
>CAYSAC010000174.1:0-6651 GCA_964428815.1 uncultured Acidimicrobiaceae bacterium
GTGGGCGAGGGGGGACTCACCAACTGCTCACGGGGCAAACGACCCCACCTCGATGGACGGGATGACTGCTGCCGGAGCCATTGTGGACCGCCGCATCTTCAGTGGCAACCATCGTCCCTCCTCGGGACGACCGCTCGCGGGACTGCGCCTACACTGAGGACCCCTCACCCAGCGCCCGAGCACGACGAGAACCTCGAGCTTCCCGTCGAAGAGTTGCTCCAGCGCGCCACGGTCCACCCGCCCTACGGCGAGCAGGTCATCGACGATCTCACGCCTGAGGAGGCCGATGCCTTCCTCGATGCCGTCCTGAGCTGACGGGTCACCCGAGCACGGGCGGGGTCCAGTCGTCATCGACACCGACGTCTACAGCGCCCGTCTCATCCCCGACTCGACGCTCGCACGCCAGTACGAGCCGCTGCTGATCGGGCGCGCAGAGTTCGTGTCGTTCCAGGCCGCCCGCCGACTACGCCCAGTCCGGCACCTTGAGGACATGCCTGTCAATTGTGGCCGCGGGTTCTGGGACGGTTAGTGGACCTCAGGGTGCCAGCCAGAGCCGTCGATAGGCGCGCGTCGGGAGGGCCCTCGCATCAGGTGGCGAAGCCTTGGGAGCAGTTGCTTCAGGCGCTTCTCGTCGTGCTCAATCGAAGGCCATCGTGGAGATCCGAACGGGCCGAAGCCGAAGGGCGATACCGCTGAACGCTGTCGTGGCGAGTGCGGCGACGACCGGGACAGCGGCAACGAGAAGCAGGACCACGCGCCAGGGAACGACCAGTGGCAAGTCGTTTTCACTAGCGGCGGTGAACACCGATACGGGTAGGAATCCGACAGGGACCGCGAGGGCGGCGCCGAAAAGGGTGAGCAGGAACGCCTTGTGTCCACTGGTGTGCCGCATCGTGGGAGGCGGCGCGCCGATGACGACGAGGACGTCGCGTTCGTCGCGGGTCTCGGCAGCAGCGAGAGCGAGGCTGACAGCGACGACGAACAGGCTGAGGACGAGCGCTGCCGCCGTCAACAAGGCCTCAACAAGCCGGGGGTTCAGCGATTCGGTGGGGTAGAGCACGTTGAAGTTCAGCGAGATCTCGTCCCCCGGGCCCTGTGTGTCGAGAGCGAAGTCGCGGTAGTCGTCGGAGATGTCCTGCAACGCTGCTCGATCGGCGTCGGAGAGCGGCCCTGGTGCGCGAAGGACGGTGAGGCTTGCGCTCGGCACGAGACCAAGGTCTTCGGCCCGCGCCGGTGTCATCAAGATCCTGGGGACGGCGCCGACGGGGAAGTCATCGTCGGGCACGATCTCGACCGGGAACGGCGGGATCAATTCTCGGAGGTTCGGCTGCTCTCCGGTGCCGGACTCGTCGTACTGCTCGGCCACGAGCGTCACCGTGGCGGTGCCTCCCACGGGGAGGTAGCCGAGGGCCGCGATGCCGTTCTCATCGAGGGCTCGTGCGACACCGGCTGGAAAGTCGTAGAGATGCAGCAGTTCGTCGTCGGCGACGGCGGCGTGCTGCGGGTAGGCGCCGCTCATGAGATGGAGGCTCGCTTCGCCGTCAGGAAGTGGCTCGGCGGGCACGAAGTCCCGGACCTCCCATCGGGCGTCCTGGCCGGCACCCGCGACGCCGACCTGTTCGATGTGGTGGACCTCGGTGCCGGGGATGGCGGCCCGCAGTTCGTCGAGGTAGTCGTCGGGAACCTCGACCGGGTGTGACACCAGCCTGACTTCCTCGCTGATGGTCGGGGCGATGGCCTGGGCGGAGAGGTGGACCTCGTCAGGTCGCATCCACTGAGGTTCGTTGGCGTCCTTGGCGTCGGCGGACAGGACCAGGGCGGATGCGCCGATGGCGAGCGCGCTGGTGGCACAAACGGCGGAGACGACGGCGCCGGTGCGTGTGCGTTGGCGGGCAAGGCTCCGTGCGGCCAGGCGGGACGAGCCTCGAAGGCGGCCGGCGAGCGGCTCCAGCACGCTGACAAAGCCCGGTGCGACGGCACAGGCTCCGAGGAGGATGGCCACGCCGCCGATGACAGCCGTGAGCGCCCATACGGTTCCGCCTTCGCCGCTGTTGGCTCCAAGTGCGGCGAGACCGAGCAGACCCAGGCCTGCAGCGCCCACCGCCACGCCGGCGGCGGTGAGCCAGCCGGGCACGGGCCGGAGTGGCCGGCGACCGGCGAGCGCCGCGAGTACCGGAATTCGAGCGGTTGTCCGTGCGGGCACGAGCGCGGCGAGCGTGGCCGCCGTGACGCCGAGCACGACGATCGGGATGAGATCTGCGAGACGGAACGTGTAGCGGTGAACATCGCGGTTGGCCAGGTTGTCAACATGTGGCGCCGCGGCGGCCAAGGCGGCGGCCGCAAGACCAAGGCCCAGAGCCACACCGAGGAACCCGGTCCAGGTCCCTTGCAGGAAGAGCACACGCCGAAGCGTTGCGGGCGATGCACCGTTCGCCGCGAGCTGGCCGAGCGTCGCGAGCTGCCGTCTGGCACCCGCAGCGAAGGCGGCGGCGATGACGATGCCGACCACGGTGAGCACCACGGCACCGATCACCCAACTCCACGCCACCTTGCCGGCGTCGCCGGAAGTCGCCAGGTCCGACACGGTCCCTCCCGGGATGCCGGGCGGCACCACGCCGGGCGCGAACGCGACGCCATCCGGGAACCGGGAGAGCTCCGCCAGCTGCGCGCCACTCAGACCGTCCGGTAAGTCGACCAATACCTTGGTGATCGAGGGCCCGGCAGCATCGTCTCGCCAAGGGAAGGCCGTTCCCGGGCCGAGCACGACCGTTGACGCGCCCCACCAAGCGGTCTTCTCGCCGACCCCGACGACGGTCCAGGCGAGACCCTCCGGGCGTTCCAGCGTGACCGTGTCGCCCACTCCGACATCGAGATCGCCGGCCACCTGTCGAGTGATGAACACCTCTCCCGCACGCTCCGGCGGGCGTCCGGCCGTCACCTGAACGATCGGCACAGCGAGCGGATCGGCCATGGGTAGGTCTGTCACCTCGGCTGACGACCGCTCCCCGTCTGTTGTTCGCAGCAGACGACTGAACTCGGATCGATAGCCGATCGATCGAGACCCCGGTGGGAGCAGTTCCTCGAGCGTCGGCCCGCCGACTTGTGGCGCCGCGCCCTGCAGGGCGCCCGGTGTCGCGTAGAGATCGGCACGGCCTTCGCTCGCCCGCCACTGCTCAAGGGGGGTCTGGTGGTCGGTCCGGACCCACACGGCGGCGACCACCATGGCGGCGACAGGGACGGCGATGAGCAGCGCAGCGAGCAGCGTTCGCCAGGGCCGGCGGACCGTCTCCCGCCGGGCCAGGCGCGATGCCAGTCGCAGAGCGGAGAACCGTCCACGCCTGGCTGCACGCGGTGCGCTCATCGGGCTGCCTCGAGCTTGCGGTCATGGCCAAGAGGGTCCGTGACCCCGACGATTCTGCCGTCACGCATCGACACGACTCGATCTGCGCACGCCGCATACCGGGGCTCGTGCGTCACCAGGATCACCGACGTCCCACGCTCGGCCGGCAGCGACGCGAGAAGCTCGATCACCGCTTCACCGGTGCGGGTGTCGAGCGCACCCGTCGGCTCGTCGGCGAGGAGCAGACTCCGTGCGCCGACGATGGCCCGAGCGATCGCGATCCGTTGCTGCTGCCCCCCGGAGAAGTCATCCGGGTACCGGTCGAGGTGGTGATCCAAACCGACCGACGCAAGCGCTTCACGCGCCTGCACTCGCGCGTCACGAGTCCCCGTGCCATCGAGCTCCAAGGGCAGCATGACGTTCTCCATCGCCGTCAATCCGGCGACGAGGTTGAGGCGTTGGAAGACATAGCCAACGTGCCGCCGCCGAAGCTCCGCGCGCTCGCCGGCATCGAGCATCGCGAGGTCGCGTCCACCCACTGCTACCCGCCCAGCGCTGGGATCCTCGAGACCGCCCGCGAGGTGCAGCAGCGTTGATTTACCGCACCCGGAGGGGCCACGCACTGCGACGATCTCACCGGGGGCGACGCTGAGCGACACATCGGTCAGCGCTCGCACCTCGGTCTGACCCGATCCATAGCTCTTCACAACATCGACAAACTCGACAACGCTCATCCTCGGCCTCCCCGCCTTCTCCGATGGCGCGCCACCGGCTCGGTCGAATCGCCGGACGAGCCAGCGCTGGCCAGTCGTTCCTCACATAGGTCCAGCCAACGCAGGTCGGCCTCGGCTCGCAGAACGAGCACGTCCACCACCAGCTCGGCCGCCAAACCGTCGGCCTCGGGACGCCGACGCCCTTTCGCCTGGCGACGCCGCTGGGCGAGCAACCCTAAGAGCGCGTCCCGCTGATGGCCGATCACCTCCAGCGACTGATCTCGATCTCCTGCCAGCGAGAGCAGGATCTTCAGCACCAGTTCATCGCGCGGCGGCGGCTCCTCACCCGGCACCGCCCACCACCACTCGCCCACTTCCTCGCGGCCGAGGTCGGTCAGCCGCCAAGCACGCTGCCCCTGGTCCGCCTCCGACGCCTCCACAAAGCCATCCCGTTCGAGACGTTCGAGCGTCGTGTACACCTGGCCGACGTTCAGAGGCCAGACTCCACCGGTCGCGTGCTCGAACGAGCTCTTCAGCCCGTAGCCGTGACGCGGCCCCTCGGCAAGCAGAACCAGGAGTCCCTCGCGAACGGCCATGTGTCCTCCTGGTCAGCCGCCAATGTGTTTACTGAGTATGCATGCCGGGTAGAGGGCGGTCAAGCGCGCCGAGCCCGTGACTTCCATTCCGCCTTCTTGCGAACGAGTACGCCGACTTCGCCCAGAACGTGCGACCACGCCGCTCGACCAAGTGCCCACCAACGCCGGGTCGGTGGGCCGGTCGGGGCGGGGGGATCGTGAAGACCGCTTCAGCATGCCCCCGAAGGATCCTCATCTCCTCGGGTCGCTGCAGCTCCGCCGGAGGCTGTCGCGTTCGGGGTGGGCGAGCGGGTGTGCTTCGCCTGTGAGCGTCGCGACCGCGGTGGCGACATCGGCGAGGGTGGCGTGGAGGTAGCGGCCGGTCACGGTGGGCGGGGCGTGGCCAGCGAAAGCCTGTGCCACGGGATAGCCGGCGATCCGTCCGATGCGGGTGATGGCGGTGTGGCGCAGCACATGCGCTGACACCGGTGTTCGGTCGTCCCAGCCGAGGCAGTCGCGGGCCCGCGAGAAGAGGCGGTCGTAGTGACGCCCGGTGACCGGTTCGCCCCGACGATTCCGCAACACGGCCTCGTCCGCACTCTCACCTCCCCGATCCGCGGCGTGCGCGACCAGGAGCCCGACGAGGGACGGCGAGGCCGGTTGCTCTCGTTCGGTGTCGTTCTTCTCGCGGAGCCAGACGGTGGCCCGGTGGGTGTCGATGTCGCGGCGGCGGAGGTTGAGGGCACCTTGGCGGCGGGCGCCGGTCTCGAGGTGGAACCGGAGCAGCACCAGGTCGAGGTCCGGGTCGGTACTGGTGGCCCGGATGGCGTCGGCGAGTTCGGTGAGCTCCCGGTCGTCGAGGGCCCGACGTCGACTCGTCGTACGCAGCGGCTTGCGGAGCGCGGCAGCCGGGTTGGCGCGGACGTGTCCGGCGTCGACGGCGCGCGCGTATAGGGCGCGGAGAGCGGCGATGCAGGTCTCACGGGTCGCTCGACCGGTCGAGTCGGGGCGGTGGGTGCGGGCGCGCTCCGCGGCGGCCTCGACCACGGCGGCGAGGTCGGCGGTGGTGAGCTCGGACACATACCGGTCACCGAGGACCCGGGCGGCGAGTCGCCAGTAGGGACGGTAGGTCGCGGCAGTGGACTGGCTGAAGGTCAGGGCGATCTCGTCGATCCACGCGGCGACCGTCATCGGCTTCGTGTCGCCGGCGGCGGCGGCGGCGGCGGCGACCAGGTCGTCGACGTCGAGGCCGAGAGCGCGGGCTTCCTCGAGCACGATCCGGGCGCGGAGCTGGCGGTTCATCGGACCTGCTCCAGCAGACGGTCACCGACGGCGTCGAACAGGACGGCGGGCACGACCACCACTGCCACGTCTGGGGGGTCGCCGTGGGATCCGATGAGGAAGCCGGGATGGCGACGCAGCCACACCGGCAGGTAGATCCGGCCGCGCCCGTCGACCGTCATCGATCGGCCGGCCGCCGGCGCCGGACGCAAGGCGAGGGTGTCGCCGCGCACGACACCCGACACGGACGTCGTGCGGTCGCCGTCGATGCCCAGCGCGCGGCGGGCAGCAGGAGGGAGTAGGAGACGGCCGGACGGTTCGGGTTCGGCGGCGGACCATCGCCATGGCGAGGCGGCGACGGGTGGGCCGGTGAGGGCGGGGAGGGCGGCGGGTGGGGTGTGGGGGCGGTTCATGCGCATCCCCGACGCTGGTCCCGGACCCAGCCGTGCCGTCCCCGCAGTGTCACCCGCATGTGGGGTGGTTACCCCATGGGTGGTGGGCGAGGGGGACTCACCAACCACTCGTGGGGCGTTTCCCCCTGGTTGGGAACACGCTCATCGTCAGAGTTGCGGATTTCGACACCATGGTCAACTGCGGAACTCGGACCAGGACGGAGGACGCTTCAACCACCGAGTTCGCGACCTCTCAGACTGACTCATGATGCGCCTCTGACGGACGGGTTTCGGGTCGACTCGAGTAAGCAAGCCGGCAGGGGCCAACTCGCCAGTTCTGAAGAGGCGCG
>CAYSAC010000175.1:0-6646 GCA_964428815.1 uncultured Acidimicrobiaceae bacterium
TCGTTGGACGGCGCCTACTTCGTGCGGTACTTCCTCGCATCCGTTTCGACGCGATCCTTCGCGCGGAACCTGAACCCGGTCAGCAAATCGTCAGGAACCGGCGGAACCGCGTCGTTCCCGACGAGCCTGCCGGCCGGCGCTGCTCCACCGAGTGGTTTCACGGGCGCCACCAAGGTCGTACCGGCAGCGTCAATTGCGACTGAGGACACGTTTGGGACGAGCGCTCCCGTCCTCTTCGGCCTCACGTTCGACCTCCGGTGGCTGTACCTCGCGTTCACGCTGGCCGCCCTCGGGATGTGCCTCGCGCCAAGGCTGGTGCTTTCGGCGCGGCTACCGGGCCAGATGAAGGCCTGACAAGGAGCCATGATGGAAACCGAGCCCGACCGCCCTCTCGACGACGAGCTCCCCGATCCCGCGTTGTTCTGGCGTTGGGTCGGCAAGGCGACGCGTCCCGTCGTGGGCTGGGTGTTGCTCGGCGTCGCTGCGTTGGTGATCCTCCTTGGTTGGTATGGCGTCTCGGGCGAAACGAACCCGGCCAAGCAGATCCCGTACGTCGTCTCCGGCGGCATCTTCGGCGTGTTCCTCGCTGTCTTCGGCGGCTACTTCCTCGCCACCGAGGAGCTGCGCAAGGACTCCGGTCGGCTCGACCGGCTCGAGCGCATGGTGCTCGAGCTTCACCAGGCACTCCTCACGCGCGACGACGCCCCTTCGCCCCCTGACGAACCGGAGACCGCGAGTGCACCGAACGGCCAGGTGTACGTCAGGCTCCCGGGCTCCGATACCTTTCACCGGCCCGAGTGCGCCATGGTGGCGTCGAAGGCGAACACGACCGTGATGGCGCTTGCGACCATTGTGCGACGGCACCTCTCGCCGTGTTCACTGTGCGAGCCATCGCTGGTCGACGCCCCGTAGCTCGTGGATTACGTCCAGATCTTCGTCACCGGCGTCTTCGCGGGGAGCGTGTACGCGATCGCCGGGACCGGCATCGTGCTCACGTACAAGGCGACGGGTGTGTTCAACCTCGCACACTTCACCGTCGGCCTCTTCGCGGCGTATGTGCTGTGGCAGCTCAACGGCGTGTGGGGTGTGCCCCTGTGGATCGCCGCGCCGTTCGTCCTTCTGATCGTCGGGCCGGGGATCGGTGTCCTCCTCGAGCGCCTCGTGTTCCGTTCGCTGCAACGACGGCGCGCCAGCACGTCGGAGAAGTTGGTGGCCAACCTCGGTGTGCTCGTGTTGTTCCTCGGGCTCATCAACATCATCTGGGGCGCGGAGGTGAAGGGCTCGGTCAAGGAGCCGGTTCCCCGGCTGTGGCCGCAGCATCGGTTCGAGATCGGCGAGATCACGTTCCACACACAACAGCTCGCTCGCTTGATCGCGGTGCTCCTCGTCGGTGCCGCGTTGTACGCGCTGTTGCGCTACACGTTTCTCGGGACCCAGATCCAAGCCGTCGTCGACCGCCGGGAGCTCGCGGAGCTTGCGACGATCGACGCCAACCGGGTGTCCGCGGTGGCATGGGCCATCGGCTGCGGGCTCGCGTCGCTCACCGGCGTGCTGCTGGCCGGAGGCGATTCGGTGCTCGAGCCCATCCGCATCATCTTCTTTGGCATCGAGGTGTTGTCGGTCGCGGTCGTCGCTCGGCTCGTGAGTCTGCCGGTCGCGATCCTCTCGGGACTCTTTCTCCTCGGCGTGACGCACGACTTGCTCGACAGCTTCGATCCGTTCGGCACCAGCGGCAACGGGGCGCTGTACTACGAGCAGGTCTTGGGCAGCTTCTCGGTGGTCGTGCTGTTCGTCGCCCTGCTCGGCTACCGAAAGCTCGATGAGCTGGGCGAGTCGATTCCGACCGGCCAAGGGATCGTGGCCGCCGACATCGGCCGCAACCGCGGCATACGCCCGAGCACGGTCATCGGGGTCGGGATCGTCGCCACGGCGGCGCTGCTCCTCCCCGTGCTGCTCAGCGAGCTCAACCTGCGCTACGCCCAACAGATGGTCGGACTTCTCGTCATCTTCGCTTCGCTCGTGTGCATCACGGGGTTCTCCGGCCACATCTCGCTCGGGCAGGCGTCGATCGCGGGACTCGGCGCGTTCTTCACCGCCCGGGCCGTGAACGGTTTCAACATGCCGGTGATCGTGGCCATGCTCGTGGGCGGCGGGGCCGCGATGATTGCTGGGCTCGTCGCCGGTTATCCGGCACTGAAGCGCAAGGGCTTGTTCCTGGGTCTCACGACGCTCGGTCTCGGGCTCGTCATCGACCGGCTCGTGTTCAACACGTCGCTGTTCGCGAACGACACCGGTGACACCGTCGTGCACCGGCCGTCGCTGTTCGGCTGGGACTTCACGTCTTCGATCAGCTACTACTACTTCGAGCTCGTCGTCGCCGCGCTCGCGCTGCTGCTCGCCAACAACCTGCGCAGCGGACGGATGGGGCGCATCCTCGGTGCCATGCGCGATTCCGAGACCGCCGCGAAGGCGATCGGCATCGATCTACGCCGCTACAAGCTCCTCATCTTCGCCGGCAGCTCGTTCATCGCCGGTCTCGGCGGGGCGTTGCTCTCGATGGCCGAAGGCGCGTGGGACCCGAACTCGTTCAACCCGGTCTTCAGCCTGTTCTGGTTCGTGGCCGTGACCGTCGCGGGAATCTCGAGCCTCGGAGGCGCGGCGCTCGCCGCGTTCATCTACGTGATGCTCCCGCTCGCCCTCGGTCAGACCATCCAGGCGTCGGTGTTCTTCCTCGGCGTCGGTGCGTTGTTCCTCGGCCGTCTGCCTGGCGGGCTCATCGGCCTGCTGCGGCGGATCCCGCCGTGGCTCGCGGCCGCCGGGCGGGAGGAGTACCGCCGTGTTCGGAGGGCTGACGAGCCGACAGCATCCGTGGTTCCTGTGTGGAGGCCCACGCCGTTCGCCCTCACGGTTCTGGGACGCCGCAACGGTCAGGGCCGAGCGGCGAAGCCGACAGAAGTCGAACGGTGATGTCCGAGCGCGGCGGCCTCCTCATTGCCACCAGTTTGTCGAAGCGATTCGGTGGACTCGTTGCCGTGAACGACGTGACCCTGGAGGTGCCTCCTGCCCAGATCACCTCACTGATCGGGCCGAACGGCGCGGGAAAGACCACGTGCTTCAACGCGCTCACCGGGCTCGACCGGCCCGACAGCGGCACCGTGCACCTGGGCGAGCGCGACATCACCAACGTCGAGACCTTCGTGCGCGCCCGCCTCGGCATGGGCCGCACGTTCCAGCGCCTCGAGGTCTTCGTCGGCATGTCGGTCCGTGAGAATCTGCAGGTTGCCGCCGAGGTCGCACTTCACAGCGGCGCGTGGCGCGACGTGTTCACGTTCCGTCACCGGACCCCGCCGCAGGTATGCCGCGCGGTCGACGATGCCCTCGACCTTGTCGGCATCCGCTCGGTGGAACGGGAGTTGGCGGGCTCGTTGCCGACCGGCAAGCTTCGCCTCGTCGAGCTGGCGCGCGCGCTCTGCACGCAACCCACGGTGCTGCTGCTCGATGAGCCGAGCAGTGGGCTCGACAGCCGCGAGACCGCCGAGTTCCAACGCGTGTTGCAGGTCGTTGCCAGCAACGGGATGGCCGTCCTGTTGATCGAGCACGACGTCGAGTTGGTCATGGCCGTGTCGAACTGGATCTACGTGATGGACTTCGGCTCGCTGATCGCGCAGGGAGCGCCCGCGCAGGTACGCGCCGATTCTGCGGTCCGTGCCGCGTACCTCGGGACCGATGAGAGCGAGGTGACGGATGCCAGCCGCGCTCCAGCTTGACGGCATCGTCGCCGGCTACGGCAAGGTCGAGATCCTGCACGGATTGTCACTCGCCGTGCCCGAGGGCACCGTCGTCGCCCTGCTCGGCGCCAACGGAGCCGGCAAGACCACCACGCTGCGCGCCATCTCCGGCACCCTGCCGTGCACCCGCGGCACCATTCGACTCCAGGGCCGCCTCATCGGCGGCCACTCCGCGAGCGCGATCGCTCGGCTTGGCGTCGCGCTGATCCCCGAGGGCCGAGGCATCTTCCCGTCGCTGAGCGTGGCCGACAACATCGAGATCGCCGTGCGCTCCGCGCCGGACAAATCGGAGGCGCAACGCCGGGCCGGCTACGACAAGATCGTGGATACCTTCCCACGTCTCGGTGAGCGGCTCAGCCAGGGCGCCGGAACGCTGTCGGGCGGAGAGCAGCAGATGCTGGCGCTGAGTCGCGCGCTTGTCTGCCGTCCCCGAGTCTTGATGATGGACGAGATCTCGATGGGATTGGCGCCGATCGTCGTCGACCAGCTCTTCGAAGCCGTCGCCGCTCTTCGGGCGGACGGCACCACGATCCTGCTCGTCGAGCAGTACCTCACGCATGCGCTGCGCCTCGCCGACATCTGCTATGTGCTGGCCAAAGGTGAGGTCGTGTTCGTCGGCGAACCGGCGGAGCTACGCGACCCCGCCATCGTCAGCGGCTACCTCGGAATCGGCGCCACCTAGTCCGCTCGAAGACCTAGTCCCCCCGGTCGGAGGCCTTCGTCCCGTACTGGAAGACGCCGTCGAAGCAGTCGCCCCCCGGAGCCGTGCGCTGCACCCAGCCTCCTTCGCCGCCTTTAGCGCTGTCCTGCCACTGCGCGATGGCGGTGCACTCGTCGTCGGAGGTGGGCTGGTTCGGGAAGTCCTTCTTCTGGAAGTCGATCGGGATCGACAATCCGTTGGCGGTGTACTTGTTCAGCCCGTTGAGCCAGGCCTCGAGGCCGGCGCGGGTGGGCGCCGCGCCCATCGTGCTGATGGCTTCGACGAACGCCTTGCCCGCCATCCACCCTTCGAGTGACCACTGGTGCAACGGCGCCCCGGGTTGATAGATGGCGAAGGCGTCGCGAAATTCCTTGACGGCCGGGTTGCTGAGATCGTCGTAGGACATCGTGTTGCCGGTGATGTAGATCGAGTCGCGACAAGCAGGGTCGAACTCGCCGATGTCCTGCCCGTACGACACGACCGTCGACACCTTCGCCGTCACCTTCAGGTCGTAGTTCCCCATTGTCGTGCACAGCTTTTTGTTCGTGCCGTCGTCGATGACGTCGAGGATCATGTCGGTGCCGTTTTTCTTCATCTCGTCCACGGCCTGGTCGAAGTTGGGGTTGGCGAAGTTCACGTTGTAGCCCTTCACCTCGAAGCCCTCAAGCTCTAGTCCCTTCATTACGAACGCGCCGGCATCCGCGGAGATTGCAATGAGGCCGTAGTAGAACACCGCCGCCTTCTTCACGCCGAGCTTCTCCTTGAACCAGCGCAGGTACTCCGTGGTGCTGTAAATGGTGTCGTTGAAGCACACGGTCTCGTTGTCGCGGGGACAATTGTTGCCGTACATCGACCAGTAGTGGGAGAAGCGGCTGGCGGCGTTGCTGATCGGGAGGTTGAAGAAGATCGGCACGCCCTTCTCCTGGATGTAGGGCACCGCGCCGCCTTCGGCGCGAGTGTTGCCGGCGACGAACGCGAAGACCTTCTTGTTCTCGATCAGGTCCTGCGCGCACGCCAGCGTCTTGGTCCTGACCTCCGAGTCGTTGCACACCTCGAGGCGGATCGTGCGGCCGTTCACTCCGCCGCGGTCGTTCAGGTCGGACACGAATGCCTGTAGGCCGCGCAGGGGTGGGGCGAAGGCGTCGCCGAGGATGCCGTCGACCGCGGTGATGTTGCCGATCACGATCTCGTCCTCGGTGATGCCGACGTCGCTCGCCTGGTTCGGGCCGCCCGCCCCGCCGCCCGTGCCGGTCCCCGTTCCCGTCCCCGTGCCGGTCCCCGTTCCCGTGCCGGTTCCGGTTCCGGTCCCTGTTCCGGTTCCGGTCCCGCTGTCTGTTCCGGTTCCCGTGCCGGTCCCCGTCCCCGTGGTCCTGCGGTCCGCCGTGCCGGTCGCGCCATCGGCGCCCGCGTCGACGAACGCGGTATCCGGCAGCCTTGTCCCACACGCCGTCGCTACCAACGCCAACGCGATCAAGACGATGGGCCCCCGTCGCCGTCGAATCTTCCGCATTCCCTCTCCCCCCGATGTACCTGTACTCTTCGCCCTCCGGCAGGGCGGTTCCTGTCAGATGCCCCGAAGCAGTCGATAGACCCCCGCCATGTTCTCGTTGGTCTTGCCCGGCAGCGGCACCGGCGTGCCCAGGGCGCGAGCGCCCCACACGATCATCGCGGTGCGCTCCGTGAGCTCGGCGTTGTGCAACGCCTTGTCGGGGGTATCGCCCATCGTCACGATGCCGTGGTTGGCGACGATGGCTGCGCTGCGGTCACCCAGGTGGGACGCGACCTCCTCACCGAGTGCGTCGCTCCCCGTGGGTTTGTAGTTGCAGATGGGAACGTCGCCGCCGAGGTAGACGACGACCTCCTCGATGATGGCGGGGATGGGCTCGTGCACGAGTCCGAACATGGTCGCGTACGCCGCGTGGCAATGGATGACGCCCCCGATCTCGGGATAGCGCCGAAAGCAGGCGAGGTGCAACGCCTTCTCGCTGGTGGGGCCCCGTGTTCCTTCGAGCACGTTGCCGTCGAGATCCGTGATCACGAGGTCGTCGAGCGTCATCGTCTCGTACGGCACCGATGACGGTGTGAGGCAGACGCGCTCGTCGCCCACGCGACCAGACACGTTGCCCGCGGTGCCTGACACGAGCCCCATGGCGAGCAT
>CAYSAC010000176.1:0-6610 GCA_964428815.1 uncultured Acidimicrobiaceae bacterium
CAGCGGCGACATCCGGCCGGCGAGACATGGGCGAGACTTCTGCGGGGTTGCACTAGGGCCGGTCTCGGAGCACGTTGAGCATCGCGATGCTCGACTCGAGGACCTTGTCGCCGAGGCAACGGTCGATGGCGTAGGAGTCCTCGTAGTTGACGATGAGGACGCCGCCGGCGACGAACCCGAGACCTTGCTGGCCGACGGGGCTGATCTCGAACGACTGCGGCATGTAGCCGAGCGCGTCGTTGGCCTGCGCGATCGGCATCGTGACGAGGGCGCCGGAGTTGTCCTTGATCGTGTTGGTGAGGTTCGAGAACACCTCGCCCGGAGCCGCGGTCAGCGCGAACTGGTCGCCGATGCGGACCGCGGTGGCGGGCAGCTCGACCGTGAACGCCGATGCCGAGAGGCACGGCGCAGTGTCGGGCGACTTGCCCGTCTGGATCGTCGACGGCGCGGTGATGAACTCACGGTCGAAGAAGCCGGGGAAGCCGAGCGCGGTGAGCGGCACGTTGGTGGCCGGCTGGTTCCAGAGCTCGCGCTCGATCCGGACGTTCGTGTCGGTGAGGACGGTGCCGTCACCGACGGCGGGGACGAGCTGCGCGAGCGTCGCGCCCATGTCGGTGCCGCCGCGCGTCGACATGTTGCCGAGGCCGGTCATGAAGTGCAGGCCGATGCCCCCGAAGCGGGTCTCGAGACCCTTCTCGAACACGCCGACCCAGTCCGAGCTGGCGGTGCCGTCGTTGGTGCCCTTGGTCGTCGGGTGGGCGGCGTAGCCACCGACCGTCGCGATGACGTTGTGGGTGTTCGCCTCAGTAGCCCGCAGCCAAGTGAGCTGCTGCTCCTCAGCCGACCTATAGGTGTCGCGACGCTCGCCGTTCTGGCCGCGCGCGAGCGCCTCGCCGACCTCGATCCTCGCCGGCTTCATGGTGCCGACGGCGTCGCGGATCGACGTCCCGATCGCCTCGGTGACCTGGGTCATGTACCAGTCGGGCACGAACCCCCAGCCGCCGATGAGGTCGGGGGCCGCGTGCGAGTGCGTCGCCGCGATGATGAAGCTCTTCGGGTCGATGCCGAGCTCGGCGCCGAGGTCCTCGCCCAGCTGCTTCGCACCGCACCGGTCGCACTTGCTCTTGTAGTCCCAGAGGTAGCCCTCGGCATCGATGACGGTGAGGACGAGGGTGTCGACGCCGTCGCCGATGGCGATCGACCGCACCCACAGGCCGGGGTCCTGCTCGAACTCGATGGCGGGGTTCGCCGGGCCGAGGCCGAACCCGCCCATGTAGATGCAGTTCGGGTTCTCCGGCCACGGTGACCCGGCGTTCGCGATGTGGTCGAGCTCCTCGTTCGTGTTCGCGGCGAGCTGTTCGAGGATGGTCTGGTCCATCTTCTGGCACTTCGCGGGGTCGCGCTCCCAGGTGCCGCCGTAGTCGTCCGGGCGCGGGTACATCGACACCTTGGACGCACCGACGCGCGTACCGGTCGGTGAGACCTGCGGGTCGTGCTCGGCTGGCGTCGACATCACGACCCCGCCCACGTCCTCGGACGCGGCCGTGGTGCGGATCGGCGGCTTCGGGCCGTCGCCGATCGGGCCGATGCTGATGCCCGCCCACGCGGTGCTGACGAGGGTGACGCCGGCGACGAGGCCGCCTGCGGCGATGCGGGAGAGCTTCACGAGATCTGGACCTCTTCGGTGCAGGGGTTGGTGGTGCGGGTGATGCGGCGTGCGATGAGGACGGCGACGGCGATCGCGAGCAGCGCGGCGATGCCGGCGGCGAACGGCGGTCGAGACGAGGAGACCGGCGCAGTCGGGACGGTGTCGGTCTCGACGGACGAACCGCCCGCGGCGTCGACGGCGGCCTGCTCGATGACCGATCCGTCGGCACCGATCACGTAGGTCGTCCCGTTGATCTCGCCCCAGGTGTCGCGCGCCGCGCCGGTGGCGATGCGGGCGGACTCGCCGGCGGCGAGGTCGGTCGCCGCCACCCATCGGCCATCGACGAGCGTGGCCTGGACCGTGCGCAGCACCTGCTCTGCGCCGTCGAGGACCTCGAGGGTCACCGAAGCGGCCTCGCCGGTCGTCGCCCACGGGCGGAACGAGCACGTCTTGCAGATGCCAGCGGGCCCGGTGTCACCGGCGAAGCGCAGCGGCGACTCGTAGGTGCGCGGGTAGCGGATCGGGTCGACGACGAAGGAGACGTCGCCGGCATCGACCGCGACGTCGCTGATCGTGATGCCGTCCCACGGCGTGACCGCGAAGCCTTCGGATTCGAGGTGGTACGCCTCGGTCGCGCCGGCGGTGCGGATGGCGCCGTCGACGACGAAGCGGTAGGTGCCGTTCGGGATCTGGCCGAGCGTCGCCGGCGCGGCGTCGAACGCTTCGAAGCTCGCCGTCCACACCCACTCCTGCTGACCGGCGTAGGTGTTGGCGACCCCGGCGATCCCCTGCGGGTAGGCGACCATCGTCTGCACCTCGCCGCTCTGGCCGGCGAAGGGAACCCACGCGTTGCCGTCGAGGCGCTCGACGCGCACCGTGGGGTTGTCGACCGCGTTGGAGCCGCCTCGCCACTGGAAGGTGGCGGCGTCGAAGCGGGTGATCGGCGTGGGCTGGCGGAGCGCTTCGGCGGCACCGGCGTCATCGGGGAGCGCGGCCTGCCACGCGTCGAACGCGGCACCGGCGGCGCGACCGAGTGCCTGCGAGGCCGCTTCCTGGCGGGCCTCGTCCCCGATCGCAACCGGGCCGAGCGGATCGGTCGGCACGAACGCCGCGCCGGTCTTCAACGCAGCAGCCATGCGCACGAGCCGGGTCACCATGTAGTCGGCGGTGTGCGCGCCGTAGGCCGTGAGCGCTTTGCGGTACGTCTCGCGGTTCATGTACTCGCGGTAGGAGACGGTGTAGCCGTTGTAGTCGCCGGTGTGCCCGAGGCCGACCACGAGGTCGAAGCCGGTGTCGGCGTCGAGCTCCTCCTTGGTGAAGTTGCCCTTGATCGCAGCCGGATCGGCGGGCTCGCCGTTCGCGTAGGGCGCGTACGCGGGGTCGTCCCAGCCGCGCGCGTCGTTGTGGATCTGCGCCTTCATGCGCTGGAACGCGGCGTCGCTGACGATGAGGCTGCGATCGCTGAGGTCGTCGCGATTCGGGTCGGTGCACGCGTGGGTGCCGTCACCGCGGTCGTCGCAGTACTCGTCCCACGGGAAGCCGTCCCAGATGTCGCCCACCTTGTTGTTGGCGCGGGACTCGAGGTTGAGGATGAGGTCGACCTGCGCCTCGCACGCGCAGGAGCCGAGCAGCACGTCGCCGAGCCGGGCGGCCTGCAGCTGCAGTCGGTTGTTCTCCTCGACCGTGCCGAACGCCGGCAGGTCGTAGTTCTCGGGCAGCGGGAGCCCGTGGGCCTTCAGGTTCTCGAACTCGAGCGGCAGCGGAGCGCCAGGCGCATCGCGGTTGCAGTCAGCGGCGTTGGGCACGCCGAGCTGACCCTCGGCCGTCGGTTCGGTCCGGCACGCGGACACGCCCGGATACGGGTGCGACACGGGACCGGGCGCCCAGTAGGTGATCATGTCGACGGGGACGTCGGTCGCGTAGGGCACCGTCCCCCCGCCGGCGCCGATGGCGTCCCAGCCCTCCTTGATCGAGTCGGCGAGCAGGCGAGCGCCTCGCTCGGCTTGCGCGAAGCCGGTGTGCGCCCACGCCCTCGTCGTCCCATCGGGGAGCGTGTACACGTTCCGGTTGCCTTCGTACGGACCTTCCGCGCTGCCGACGTCGCCCTGGCTGAACACCAGCGGCGCACCGAGGTCGGCCTGCACGAACCGCTCGAGCGCGCCGAGGTAGTCGGCGCTGATGAGCTGGTGGCCGTCGAGCGACTCGGGGTGCTGGCCGTGGTTGACCCACGCCGCGATCGGGTCTCCAGTCGCGACGCTGTCGAAGCGCATGACCGCGATCTCGTTGTCGCCGAACTCGAGGGGGTAGCCGGCGGGGCTGCCGTCGTCGGCGATCGCAGTCCTGACGATGTTGCTCTTGAACACGCTGTGCGCGACCTCGGTGGCGCCCATCTGCGCCTCCGCGAGGTTCTGCTCGCCCGCGAGGATCGCGTTGCTGATCGCGCGGGCCTGGTACTCGAATGCCCGCAGGTCGAAGGCGTCCTGGAACACCCACACGCCGGCCGACGGCGTGGAGTAGTACGGCGAGTTGTGGTTGTGGCTGGCCGAGTGGAGGATGTCGTCGGCCTTGATCGAGGAGCCGGCGTCGGCGAGCAACTGGCCGGCGCGGCGCAGCAGGTAGTTCTGCGCCAGGTAGTTGTCGCTCTTGAGCAGGACGATCCGCTTGCCGTTCGAGCCCCGCACCACCAGGGCGCGCATCGTGAGGCGGGACTGGACGCCGTAGCTGTTCTCGGACTTGGTGGCGTGGGCCTGGGGGTCAGCGTCGCCGCCCGTCGCGGCCGAGCCGTCGTTGTCGCCGGCGTACTGGCCCGCGCCGGCGCCGACCTGCCAGGTGGCGTCGGCGATCCCGACACCGACGCAGAGGACATCGTCGGGGCAAGGCGGCTTTGTCTCCGGGCTCTGGGCGTGGGCGACGAGCGGGAGTCCGAGCGCAAGGAAACACAGGACAGCCGCAGCCGCCCCCAATCTGCGGTGCATGGTCAGGTTTTCGACACTTGACGTGCAACAACCTGTTGGGCCGGGGCTGATTGCTCCCCGGGCGGGCTGTGCAGGGTCACAACAGCGCATGCTTTCCCAACCATCGCTGTTGTGAAAGGTTGCTGAGCTCGCCGAGAAGGTCGCGGCGACTTCCATCGCGGCCAGCGTTGCCCACGAGCTCATGTAGCAGTCGGGGGCGGCGCGCCAGACGGTCAGAGGCGGACGTCGTGGGTTGCATCCCGATGTGCTCGGCGACCCGCCGAACATCATCGGTCGCTCGCGGTGGGTGCGATCCCATCCGGCCTCCTTCCCGCGCGCGATACGCGGGGCCTACCGGTGTCTGACGGTCTCCGTGGCGCCCCGCTTCTCGGAGACGCTCGGGTCCGGGCGGGACGGCTGGGGCTGGCGCGGGGGCTGGCGCGGGGGCGGGGGGCCTTCTCCTGCGGTTCGTGCTGCTCGAGCATCTGTCGGTTCGACTCGGTCTGCTGGCCGAGCCAGAGCGCGAGCTCGCGGTCCAGCTCTGGGAGATCGAGCGGCGGGTCGCCTTCGACGTAGGAGCCGATGATCACACCCGCGTCGTGGACGAACCTGCCCTCGGTAGGGCGCCAGATCATCACCGTCGCCAACACGACGCCGACGAAACCAGCGACAGCGAGGACCGCCCCGACTCCGCCAGAGCGATCGATGCCGTCGTCCGGTCGGCGTTGAAGGCCAGACCTGCTGCCAGCCCGCCGGCAACCGCAGCCGGAGACATGAGCAACCCAGCTCGATCGCGGGTCTCGCGAAGCGTCGATGCTTGCTCGTCAACGGCTTGGAGACCGGACCTGTAGGCCAGCTCGTAGCCGGCGGGATCACCTCTTGCGCCATCTCACGAGACTACGAACGGGGTACGACAGTCATGTCTGGCAACGCGGCGCGCCGCGAACACCGCTCGAGCTGTGGCGGTCCTCTCGAAGCTGGCCGACATAGCCGTCACGGAGCCGCCTGGCCTACGTTGCAACCCGTCCGCATCGTCGTCCTGCATCCGACCCGTTCAGGCGTCCCCTCGCAGGCCGATAGTCCCGAGGAGACATCCACACCATGTCCATCGCCATCACCGATGACCACCGGGCCCTCGCCGACACGGCGTCGGAGTTCCTCCAGAAGCGCGACGCGCGCGGCGCCGCCCGTGCGCTGCTCGAGGCGACCGACGAGGGCCTGCCCCCGTTCTGGAAGGACCTGTGCGACCTGGGCTGGTCCGGGCTGCACATCCCCGAGGAGCTGGGCGGATCGGGCTACGGGCTCGAGGAGCTCGTCGTAGTGGTCGAGGAGCTCGGCCGGGCCGTGGCTCCCGGGCCGTTCGTGCCGGCCGCGATCGCCAGCGCCGCGCTCGTGGCCGCGGGCGACGAGGCGTCCAAGGCGGCGTGGCTGCCAGGGCTGGCCGAGGGCAGCGTGTTCGGCGCGGCCGCTCTCGACGGCGCTGTCACCATCACCGACGGCTTGGCCTCGGGCAACGCCGGCAACGTGCTCGGCGGTGGGTTCGCCAACGTGCTGCTCGTGGCGGTCGGAGACGACGTCGCCGTCATCGAGGTGGGCGACGGCGTCTCCGTCGAGGTGCCCGCCAACCTCGACCCGACCCGGCGCAGCGCCCGTGTCACCCTCGACGGCGCCGCGGCCACCGTCCTGCCCGGCGCCCGCCAGACCCTCGTCGATCTCGCCCGGCTGATCCTGTCGGCCGAGGCCGTCGGCGTCGCGCGCGAGTGCACCGAGATGGGCGCCGGCTACGCCAAGGAGCGCGTCCAGTTCGGCCGCGTCATCGCCATGTACCAGGCGGTGAAGCACCACTGCGCCAACATGGTCGTGGCCACCGAGCTGGCCACCTCCGCGGTGTGGGACGCGGCCAAGGCCGCCTCCACCGGTGGCGACCAGCTCTCCTACGCCGCGGCGGTGGCGGCCACCCTCGCCGCGCCGGCCGCCGACCTGTGCGCCAACCTCAACACCCAGGTGC
>CAYSAC010000177.1:0-6573 GCA_964428815.1 uncultured Acidimicrobiaceae bacterium
CCCGCATTGAACGCACGCACGAGAAGCGGACAGCACCGTCACTGTCGCTGTCGTCGATGGTCTGCGATGTCAGCCGGTCTTGACGGACTCGAACGGAGGTGGCCCGAGGAGCTGCACTCCGCGGGGGTTCGCTTTGGCCGACGCTTGGAGGCGTGCGATGTCGACCGTCTCGGCGTTGTCGTCGGTCGCGGGCTCGCTGGCGTCGCGGTAGAACGCCTGGCCGATCCCGGGCGTCTGCATGGTGAGCACCCGTGCCCTGTCCGAGACAACGAGAAAGGCGTGCGGTACACCTCTCGGTGTGAACGTCAGGCCGCCGGCGCCGACGCGACTCTCCTTGCCGTCGACGTTGACGAGGATCTCGCCTTCGAGGACGTAGACGGTCTCGTCGCCTTCCGGATGGCGATGGAGTGGGGTGCACTTGCCCTGCCCCATGACGTCTTCGAACATGAAGAACGCGCCGTCGGTGTCTTCGGTCATGAGCTTCCAGGTGTGGAGGCCCCCTCCGAGGAACAACCGCTTGTCGCCTTCGCCTGCAGCTCGGATGATCGGAACTAGAGCGTTCATGTCGTATCGCCTCTCGTCGTGGGACATGCGTCCCGTGATGAGAGTATGATACCATCATGACAATGTCAATCCCATACGAGCTCAATGGCCGAATTGACCAAAAGCGCCGCACTCGTGACGCGCTCATCGCCGCGGCCCGTGAGCTTGTAGCAGAAGGCTTGACGCCCACCGTCGAGGGGGCCGCGGAGACGGCGTCGATCTCCCGGACCACCGCCTATCGATATTTCTCGAATCAACGCGCGCTGCTGGTCGCGGCCCACCCGGAGACAGCACGTCTCTCCTTGCTGCCCGACGACGCACCGGATGACGTGGCCACTCGACTCGATATCGTCGTCGACTCGTTCATTCGCATGATCGTCGATACCGAGGCGCAACAGCGCACGATGCTTCGGCTGTCGCTCGAAGCCGATCCCGTCGAGCGTTCGCAGCTGCCGCTGCGGCAAGGCCGTGCAATCAAGTGGGTCGAGGAAGCACTCGCGCCTCTCCGCACGGAGATGTCTCAGGCCCAGCTCCACCGCCTCGCCATCGCGATACGAAGTGCCACCGGGATCGAAGCGCTCGTTTGGTTGACCGATGTCGCCGGGCTTTCGCGCGCCGACGCAACCGATCTCATGCGCTGGTCGGCTCGCGCCATGCTTCAGTCGGCACTCGCCGACAAGAGGGTCCGACCCGCATGATCCGGGAGTTTGCGGGCGGGTCCTGATCACGACGCCACAGCCGATCGGCGCCATGATCGCTCCTGTGCGATGATCGCTCGGATGCGATAATCACCGGATCGCCCGAGCGAGGAAGGCCGCCGAAGCCTGCGCCCAGCGGTACCCGTGAGAGGACAACGAACGATGGCCAACCACTCCCGCTGGGACGACATCAAGAAGCGCCGAGGCGAGCCCGCGCCGGAAGTACGCGTCGGCGTCGAACAGGATCTCGCCCTCGGTCAGCTCATCTACGACCTTCGCACCGAAGCCGGCCTGAGCCAGCGTGCGCTGGCTGAGCGGATGGGCACCACTCAGTCGGTCATCTCCCGCCTCGAGGAGGGAGGCGGCGCCAAGAACCGCCTCGACACCCTCGCCCGGGTCGCGACCGCGCTCAACCGGCACCTGATCGTCTCGTTTCCCGAGAAGGTCCCCGCCCGTCTCAAGGACGCCGTCCAAGTCGCGTGATCGACACCTCGTCGAGCACGAAACGTGAGGTTGGCACAGGGCGCTCGGGTCCACATTGGGTCCACACAACGCAGAGCGACGGGTAGCAACCGGTAGCAATGCAGAGCAACGGGCATCCGCTCCGACCTGGGATTTCGCTTGAAACCGCAGGTCGCATAACCACCGGGCCGCTATCTACGGATCAGGTAGGTGCGGGGCCGCGGCGGGGCCGCGAGAGTGTCGCTAGTCCCGTGTTCCGCACATGCCGGCGGGTCGGGTTGATCGAAGAATCTCGGGATTGTTGCAGGTGCTGCGGGGGGTGTTCGCGAAAGTCCTTCTGTGGCAAGGCGACGTCCGCAGTTGGGTCCCGCTCGGGTGGAGCTCGAGAAGCGGCTGGGTTCGTTGCCGGTGATCGCCAGGTTCTGTGAGCGGCTCGACATCGCCGGGATCATCGATCGTGCGTGCCCGATCCGCGACGTCGCGATCGTCACGCATGGCCGGGTGATCGAGACGATGATCGCCAACCGGCTGACGTCGCCCCAACCGTTGCTGCACGTGCAGGACTGGGCGGCGGAGTGGGCGGTTGAAGAAGTGTTCGGCGTGGAGGCATCGACGCTGAACGATGACCGCATCGGCCGGGCCCTCGACGCCATCGCCCCGGCCCTCGATGGGATCGTCGGGTCGATCGGCGCGAGGGCGATCACCGGGTTCGGCATCGACGTGGCCCGCCTGCACTGGGACATGACCTCGATCTCGTTGTTCGGTGACTACGACACCGTCGAGGTCGGCTTCGCTGAGCCCTCCTATGGGCATCCCAAGGACCGTCGGGTCGATCTCAAGCAGATCCAGACCGGCCTGGCGGTAACCGGTGACGGCGGGATCCCGATCCTGCACCGCGCCTTCGACGGTCGCGCCGGTGAGGTCAACCAGGTCGTCGCCGCCATGGACTCGCTCAGATCCATGTGCGCCGAGCGCAGCTTTCTGCTGGTCGGTGACAGCAAGCTCGTGTCCTACGACATCCGTCAGATGACCGCGGCCGGTGTCACGTTTATCGCGCCGGCGTCGAAGAGCTACGTGAGCGCCGAGGTGCTGGCCGGCTGCGACTTCGACGCCGCGGCACCGGTCGACTACGTCGCACAACGCGACGCCGACAAGCCGCCGGAACGGCGGGGCAGCTACCGGGTGCTCGAAGACACCTGGGTCATGACCGGCAAACACAAGCGTGACCCCGACCTGGAGCTGCGCCGCGTGTTCGTGTGGTCCTCCGCCAACGCCGGCGCCGCCGCCAAGGCGCGGGCCAAGAAGCTCGAGCGCGCCCGAACCGACCTCGACTCGCTCACGCGCGGCTTGGGTGGCCGCCACTACGCGACACCTGACGCGGTGCAGGCACGGCTCACAACGATCGCTTCGAAACGACGCGTCGCCAACTATCTGCACACCTATGTCGGTGTCGACGCCGCCGGGCGCCCGACGCTCGCGTGGCACTTCGACGACGACGCACTGGCCGCCGAAGCCGCTACCGACGGCTGGTACTGCCTGCTCACCAACCTCGAGCCCGAACAGGTCGACGCCGCCGAAGTGCTCGCCCGCTACAAAGGTCAAGAAGTCGTCGAGCGCCGCTACGGCGCGTTCAAAGGCCCGGTCGCGGTCGCACCGGTGTTCTTGAAGAACAACCGCCGCATCGAAGCGCTGCTGTCGGTCATCTGTATCGCGTTGTTGATCTTCTGCCTCGTCGAACGCAAAGCCCGCCGAGCAATCGCGCCCGACCTGACGATGACCGGCTTCCCCGGCCGACCCACCGCGCGCCCCACCGGTCGGCTCATCTTCGACGCGCTCGATCGGCTCCGACTCATCCCCGCGACCGCCAACGCGCCACCCATCGTGCCTGCACCCACCGGGCTCCAAGCCCGCATCCTCGAACTGCTCGACATCGATCCTCTCGCCAGCCGCTGAACCCGAAGGAGCCGCAATGACAAGCACTCGACGGCCACTCATGTGCGGAACACCCGGCTAGTGGCGTGATCGGGTGTGATCCGCCGTGACGCGAAAGCCCGTGTTCACAGTCACTTTTCGAGCGGAGGCGCAGGTCAGCGAAACAGGCGGAGAAATTTAGGAGACTGTTGAACAATGCGTCGCTCACCCGACGAGATCGCGAAGATGCGCAAGGCGGGGCGGGTCGTCGCCGAGATGCACGCGCGCATACGCGATGCCATCCGCCCTGGGGTGACGACCGCTGAGCTGGACCAGGTCGCGCGCGATGTGATCGCGCGGCGCGGCGCCCGGTCGAACTTCCTCGGCTACGGGGACCCGCCGTTCCCGGCGGTCATCTGCGCGAGCCCGAACGACATGATCGTCCACGGCATCCCCGGCAGCTACCGCCTCGAAGACGGCGACATCATCTCGATCGACTGCGGCGCGATCGTCGAGGGCTACCACGGCGACGCCGCGTTCACCGCACCGGTCGGCGAGGTCGACGACGAGTCGGCTCAGCTGATCAAGGTCACCGAGGAGGCGCTGCACGCGGGGATCGCGCAGATGGTGGAGGGCAACCGCATCGGCGACATCGGCCACGCCGTGCAGCACGTCGCAGAGGCGGCCGGCTTCTCGGTCGTGCGCGAGTACGTCGGTCACGCCATCGGCACCGCGATGCACGAGCAACCCGACGTCCCGAACTACGGGCCGCCGGGACGGCTGGCCAAGCTGAAGGTCGGCAACGTCTTCGCGGTCGAGCCGATGGTCAACGCCGGCGGGGCTGAGACCGCGCTGCTCGGCGACGGCTGGAGCGTGGTCACCGCCGACGGCCGGCGCTCGGCCCACCATGAGCACACCATCGCAATCCTCGACGACGGTCCCGTGATCCTGACGATCCCGTGACCCGGCGGCCGGCGCTCGGCTATCAGCCCGGTCTGGATGGCCTGCGGGGGCTCGCGGTCGCGGCGGTGGTCGCGTTCCACGCCGGCTACGGGTGGGCGCGGGGCGGGTTCCTCGGGGTATCGGTGTTCTTCACCCTCTCCGGGTTCCTCATAACGTCGCTGCTGCTGGCCGAGCACGGCGAGACCGGCGGCATCTCACTGCGACAGTTCTGGGGACGGCGCGCCCGTCGCCTCCTCCCGGCAGCGCTGAGCGGCCTGGTGCTCGCCCTCATGGCCAGCCAGTCGATGCCGAACGCGGCGACGACCGTGCGAGGTGACGTGCTCGCCGCCCTGGCCGACGTCGCGAACTGGCGGTTCCTCACCTCCGGCCAGTCCTACGCCGACCTCTTCACCGCGCCGAGCCCGGTCCTGCACTACTGGAGCCTTGCCATCGAGGAGCAGCTGTACCTCGTCGTCCCGCTCGGGGCGACGCTCGCGCTGCGCCGTTCGCACGCTACCTTCGCCCGCGCCGTCGGCACCGGGATCGCGGTCTCCTGGGCATCGCTCGTCGTCGCCGGCACGCTCGGCCAGACCGACTTCGCCTACTACTCGACCCTCACGAGGGCCGGTGAGCTGCTCGCCGGCGCGGCGCTGGCGCTCGTCTTCCGGCCCGCTCGCCACCTGGCCACGACGCCTGCCATCGCGGCGCGCTCCGCTGTCGTCGGTGGCGTCGCGCTCGCGCCGCTCGCGGCGGCCGTCGTGCTCGTGGATCAGGAAGACCGTCTGCTCTATCTCGGCGGCCTGCCGCTCGTCGCGCTGCTCTCGTGCGCGGTGATCGTGGCCGCGTGCCGGCCGGGGATCGTGCAGACCGCCCTTGCCACGCCGGCTCTGGTCGGGCTGGGTCGCATCTCCTACGGCGTCTACGTGTACCACTGGCCGCTGTTCCTCTGGCTGAGCGCTCGCCGGACCGGGCTGACGGGGCCGCCGCTCATCACCCTCCGGCTGGCCGTGACCCTCGGCCTGGCGCTCGCGTCGTACCACCTGCTCGAGCGACCGATCCGGGAGGGCCGGTGGGTGCCCTCGTCGCTGGCACGGCCGCTGGTGCCGGCGGCCTTCGCGCTGGTCCTGGCGCTGACGCTCGCGCTCGCGTCCTCCATCCGCCCCCAGGTCGACCTGGTCTCGGCTCGCCAGGCCGTGGAGGCGAGCGCGGCGTCGGTCCCGCCGCCGGCCGCCCCCGCACCGGGCTCGGATCAGCCGCTGCGGCTCGCGATCTTCGGCGACTCGACCGCGCTGATGACGAACTACGGCATCACGTTCTGGGGCGCGGAGTCCGGGCGCATGGTCGTCGTCGGCGGCTCGACCGAGCTCGGTTGCGGCATCGGTCGTGGGGGCATCCGCCGCGACCCGAACGGCAAGGTCGGCCCCACGCTGCCCGACTGCGACGGCTGGGCGTCCATCTGGCCTGCGTTCCTGCGGGCCAACCCGGTCGACGCCGCCATCGTCCAGCTTGGCGCGTGGGACATCTACGAGCGGCAGCTGCCGGGCGAGCGGATCTGGCGCCACATCGGGGACCCCGTCTACGACGCCTTCCTCCGCGACGAGATGGCCGCGGCGCTGGACGTCCTGGTCGCCGAGGGAGTCGAGGTGGTGTGGCTGACCAGCCCCACGCTCGACCTGGCCCGCAACGACGTGAACCCGCCCTTGGCCCCCTACCCGGAGGGCGACCCGGCCAGGATGGACCGGTTCAACGACCTGGTGCGGGAGGTCGCGGCAGGCCGGCCCGGCGTCGACGTCGTGGACCTGGCCGCCTACCTGGCCGACCTGCCCGAGGGGCGGGACGGCCAGCTTCGCCCCGACGGCGTCCACTTCACCGCCGAGACGGCCGAGGAGGTCGCCGGCGCCTGGCTCGGCCCCGCCATCATCGAGGCCGTCCGGGACTAAACGCGAAGTTGGACGCCCGCTAGCGCCGCGCTAGCATGCCCCTTCGGCCATTGCAGCCCTCGGTTGCAACGCGCGCC
>CAYSAC010000178.1:0-6549 GCA_964428815.1 uncultured Acidimicrobiaceae bacterium
GAGAGCTCGTGTCGACCGACGAGGTCTCCGACCTCCTCCTCGACGTCCGCACCCTGCTCGCCGCCAGCGGCCAGAGCGTGGACGAGCCGGTGCCCACCCCCGCCTGACCCGTCAGGTCAGAGCGCGAGGAGCTCCGCGAAGGAGTCCTCGATGCAGCCACGCAACAAGCCGGGGTCATCGATCGCGGCACGGTCGATGTTCAATCCCATGTCCAGGCTCCCGTTGTAGGACATCAGCGTGATGTTGAACGCCGTCCCGCCTGTCGGCCCGACCGGGTAGTTCGCCTCGATCCTCGCGCCGGCGATGAAGAGCTCGAACGGCGCGCCTCGGACGTTGGAGATCGCGAAGTCGACGGTCTGGACCTGGTTGATGGCAAGGCGGACGAGCATCGACGTCGGCAGCACGTTCACGATCCCGGCGAGGCCGTTGGCGGCGCTCAGCGCCCGCTCGCCCTTGATCTGGGTGAGTCGGTCGCGCACTGCCGCGAACCGCTCGGCCGGATCGATGACGCCGGCCGGCACCAGCACGCGCGTGGGGCTGAACGAGTTGCCGCCGGCGGAGCCATCACGCCGGGTGCTCACCGGCATCGAGATGCGCAGCTCGTCGACCTCGGCGCCCTTGGCACGGTGGTAGGCCGCGGCGCCGCCGGCCGCGGCCGTGACGAACAGGTCGTTGAGGCTGCCGCCGAGCTCCTTGCCGGCCCGTTTGGCGTCGTCCATCGGGACCCGCAGGGTCTCGAGCGTGCGACGCAGCGAGCGTGCGGTCCAGAGCGGCGAGTGCGCCTGGTCGGTGACCGCGAGCTGGCGGATGGCCGACCGGGCCAGCTCGACCGTGTCCGCGCCGGCCTGCATGACGACTTCGGGGTGGCGCACCGCGGCCGCCGCACCCTCTGCGATCCGCCGCCCGACGCCGAGCCCGCGCCGGACGTTGTGGACGACGGTGTCGACCGCGCTCTCGACGATGTTCGACGGACCCGGCTCCGGCGCGAACGGCGTGCCGCTCGTGATCGGCTCGGTGGCGTCCCGCGCCAGGTCGATGAACTGCTCTGACATGCGGATGCCGCCCTCACCGTCGGTGACGGTGTGGTGGAGCTTCTGCACCATCGCGGCGCGGCCACCCTCGAGCCCTTCGACGACGGTGAACTCCCACAGCGGTCGGGTGCGGTCGAACGGGTCGAGCGCGAGCTGCATGGCAACGTCGTAGAGCTGGCGGGTGGTGCCCGGCGGCGGGAGCGCCTGCCAGCGCAGGTGGTGATCGAGGTCCACGTCGGGGTCGATCCGCCACTCGGGTGGCGCCAACCGGCCGAGCGCGGGCACGACGCGCTGGCGGAGGCGGGGGACGACCTCGAGGGCCCGCTCCAGGCGCATGCGCAGCCCATCAGGGTCGGGCGCGCAGTCGAGGATCGTCACGTTGGCGATCGACGCGCTCAGGCGGGGGTCCTTCTCGAGGTTCCACATGAGCGCCTCGACGTCGGACATCCGCCGCTCGGCGCGCATCTCTCGTTCGGCCATGGGCGCCACGCTACCCGTGGGGTTCAGGGCCCAGACCAGCCCTCTGGTGGGTCGATGTCGAGGGGTCGCTGCGGCGGATCCCAGCCCCGCCCGGCGTCGTAGCTGCGGAGGAGCCGGGCGGGCACGCCGGCGATGACGGCGTGGTCGGGGAACTCGCCTCGCACGACCGACCCTGCCCCGACGACCGTGTTGCGCCCCAGCCGGGTGCCGGGCAGGAGGATCGCGCCGGCGCCCAGCCACGATCCCGCGCCCACGACGACGGGGTCCTCGGCCGGCCATTGGCGGGCGATCGGCACGTCAGGGTCGCCGTACACGTGGTTCTGGTCGGTGATGTAGCAGTTCGGCCCGGTGAGCACGTCGTCGCCGATCTCGATCGACTTGTGGGCGACGACGTGGGTCCCCCTCCCGATCGAGCAGCGATCGCCGATCCGCAGCACAGTGCCGTCAGCGGCCAGCGGCTTCATCGGCTGGTCGGGGACGACCCCGACCGTGAGTGCGACGTGCGCGCCGATCAGCGTGGCCTTGCCGATGCGGATGTGCCGCTCGCCGTGCATCGGGCCAGGGGGGAAGCAGATGAGCGTGCCGTCGCCCATCTCCGCGAACCGCTGCGCGGCGCGGTCGTGGGGCCCGATGCCACCGGCCCACACCATCCACGCCCACACGCGGTGAGCGATCGCGGCGGCGAGGTCGCGGGAGCGGGCGCGCAGGTGCACCCGCAGATGCTTAGTGCCACCGCTTGAGCGACGTGTGCTTCAGTTCGCGTTGTCGATCAGGTCCGTCTACGTGCCGAACGATGCGATCCATCAGGCACTTTCCGAGATCTCGGCGGCGAGCCGTACCTTCATGTGCGCGCGAACCTTGTCGCGCGAGGTGTCGGTCGTTCGTTCCGAGCGCGCCGAATTGCTCGGGTGTACGTTCATGAGGGCGCCAAACACAAGAAGGCGGAGCGGCACAAGAGAGAACTACCGCGCAGGCCGTTCAGGTGCACGACCATCCACATCAGGGACGCGACCGGGTGGGCGAGTGCCGGGACTGGTTGGCGAAAGGACGGCCCAACATGTTCGCAGTAGCGGTTATGGACCCGACGATCAGGATGCTCTTCTTCGCGGCCGCGGTCGCACTCTTTGTACTCGCGGCCATCGGATACGAGCGGGGAAAGGGGTCGTTCGTCGCCGCAGGCTTGGCGGCGTTCACATTCCCTTTCTTCTGGGACGCCCTCGCCACGATGTAGGCCCAGCGCATGCTGCTGGATAGCCGACAGGGTCGGCACATCTGCGCTGGACTTCGAACCGGCGCAGGTTGACCACCGCACCGGTGGTGAACCACCGCCAGAATATTGACAGCGAACACCTCGACGCCTCCGCCATACCGGGAGCTGACCAGCGCGCCCGCGTGAAGGCGACGCTGAATCGCAGGGTCTAGCGCTTGAGCGACGTGTGCTTGAGCTCGTTGAGCTCGGGCCAGTCCGCGAGCAGGTGGACGATCCGTTGGATCGACTTGGTCGCGACCGCGGCGTCGCCGGCGGGGCGATCCATGAGCCGGATGAACGCGGCGCTGTCACCGAGGATGAACGTCGGCACGCCCCATACGTCATGGTTCGCGGCGGCGGCCTCGTGCTCCTTGCGGACGGTCTCGAGCGGCGCGCCGGTCGCGATCTCGGCGAAGACCGCGTCGACGTCGACCCCGACGCTGTCGAGCGCGGCCCTGATTTCGGCCTCGTCGCGGAGGTGCTTGCCGTGGTCGTGGCGGATGGCGAACAACGCGAGGTGGGCGTCGAGGAACCTCTCGGGCTGCTGGTCGCGCACGACGACACCGGCTTGGAGGGCGAGGAGACCGCTGTCCTTCTCTGGCTCATCCCACACGTCGGGCTGGCCTTCTTCGACGTGGACCTGGCCGAGCGAGAACGGCACGAACGTCACGTCCCAGTCGGCGCCGGCGCGCAATGCCTCGACCACGTGCTCGTGGGCGTTGCGGGCGAAGGGGCAGCGGTAGTCCCAGGTCACGGCGAAGGAGGTCATGAAGGTGACAACGCCTGGGCGCACCTCGGGCATTCCGTCAGGAGGGCGGCGGCCACATCTTCCGGGCTGTGCGGGCGAGGACCATGCCGAGGGCAGCACCGGCGATGACGTCGGATGCGTGGTGGATCTTCACGTAGACGCGGCTGGTCGCGACAACGGCCGCGAGCGCGTAGTACAGGGGCCAGAGCCCGTCGTCCTCAGCGAGCAGCCCAGCCGCGGTGAATGCCGAGCTTGCGTGCCCGCTCGGGAAGCTCGTCGATCGGGGCGTGCGTAGGTAGTGCGGCCGGATCACCTCGACCACCGGTCGCTTACGCCGGAAGAACGACTTGATGACACCGTTGACGAGCACCGACTCCACGCCGAGCAGGGTGATGACCCGAACCGCCGACATCTCCTTGCGTCCCGGGCGCAACGCCTGCGCGGTCCCGACGATGTGCCAGATCAGACCGAAGTCGCCGAGCTCGGACGCCGTGTACATCACGCGGTCGGCGAGCTTGTTGCCACGGATCTCGTCGAAGCGCCGGTCGACGGCGTCGTCGAAGGCCTTGACCCTCTTCTTCAGCGCAGGGATGCGGATCGGCACCAGGGAAGACTAAGCGGACCCGACGAGCGCCTGGTTCGAACCTTGCGCACGAACCCGTGGCTGAGACGGGTTGGCGCACGCAGATGGGTTGGCGCACACGGTTCGATCAGCCAACACCCGCGAGCGACGCGACCAAGAGCGCGACACCGACCGCAGCGCTGATGACGTGGACGCGCTCGGTGCTGCGCGCTCGCGTGCTCCGTCGCCCCACGCCGACGCTGCGCCAGACGCGGGCGGAGAACTGTTGCGAACGTTGAAGCGCTACGCACTCGACGACTGCGACGACCGCCGCGGCTGCGACCCACGCCCAAGATCCCCAGAACAGTGCTGCGGCTGCGACGGGGGCGGCGAGCAGGAGGTAGGCAACGATCACAGCGCCGCAGCGTAGGCAGCTAGGCGGACGCGACCAGGGCCTTGGCCGCGTCGCGCTCCTCGCGCCAGCGGCGGGCGTCGTCGGGGTCGCCGCCGAAGGTGGGGCAGTAGGCCTGGAACGCACACCAGTCGCACAGGCGCGAGGGGTTGGGGCGGAAGTCGTCGCGCTCGCAGGCCCGCTCGACCGCGGCCCACACCGCGGCAAGCTTCTTCTCGACGCCGCGTGTCGAGCGGTCGTTCGGACGAGAGATGAGCGCGAGCGGCTCGCTGAGGTACAGCAGCTGGACCTTGGCGGGGCGCTTGCCGAACAGGCGCTCGCAGAGCAGCGAGTAGAACGCGACGCCGGACAGGCGCTGCTGCTCGTTGCGCTCGTTGGGGGCCTTGCCGGTCTTGTAGTCGGTGACGACGAGCTCGCCGTCCTCGTCGAGCTCGAGCCGGTCGATGATGCCGCGCAGGCGCACCCCGCCCAGCTCGACCTCGAGCTTGAGCTCGATGCCGATGGGCGTGATCGCCGTCGGGTCCTCGAGCTGGAAGTAGCGCTCGATGAGGTCCGCCGCCTCGGCGAAGAAGACCGCCTCGGCCTCGGCGTCGAGCCCGAGGTCGGCGAAGTCGGGGTGGGGGCGGATCTCCTCGATCGCCTCAGCCAGCGCGAGGTGCGCGGCCGCCAGCGTGCGTGCCGCTGGCTCGAGGCAGAACAGCTTCTCCAGCGCGGCGTGCACCAGCGTGCCCCTCGTCGCCGCCGTCGAAGGGGGCTCGGGGAGCCGGTCGATGGCGGAGAACCGGAAGGCCAGGGCGCAGTCGGTGAAGGTCGAGACCTTCGACGGGGAGAGGGAGACCGGCAGCGCCAACGACATGCCCCGAGCGTATGCCCGGGGTGTGACATCGCCGCGGGACCCCGTCAGAGGTCGGCGGTCAGGAACCGGTGTATCGCGTCGGCGATGGCGGCCGGGTCCTCCATCGGGCCGAAGTGGCCGAGCTGGTCGAACCGCTCGAGCCGTCCGTGGGGGACGGTGTCGGCGACCGTCGGCGCGAACACCGATGGCGGGCCGCCGTCCCCGCCCGCGGCGATGGTCACGGGGCACTTGACGTCACCGAGCCGCGCGAACGCGCCGTTGTGGCCGCCCATCCGGTACACCTCGGCTTCGTCGGCGGCGCGGCACTTCAGCCGGACGGTCCCGTCCTCCCGGGCGGCGAAACCGTGCCGAATGTAAGCGTCGAGCGCGTCGGGGCGGAGCACGTTGAGCGGCGGCTTCGAGGCGAAGTTCACGATCGCGGCGTCGAAGGAGTCGAACACCTCGCGCCGTCGCGCCGCACCCGCGGCCAGCGGGCTGTCGCCCTCGGGTCGCGTGTCGACTGGCGGGAAGACGACGGGCTCGTAGCACCACAGGCGGCTGAAGGTGCCTGGCACCGCGCTCTCGGCGAGGAGCAGCGCGGTGCCGCCCTTTGAGTGGCCGACCGCGGGGATGTCGTGCAGCCCCAGCGTGTCGACGACCGCGAGCACGTCGTCGGCGAAGCCGTGCCAGTCGAAGGAACCGCTCGCGGGGCGGGTGCTGTCGCCGTGGCCACGGAAGTCGAGCGCCCAGCAGCGCCACGCCGACGCGAGCTCGGCCGCGACCGGTCCCCACACCCGGCCGTGGAAGCCGGTCGCGTGGCACAGCAGCAGCGGCGGCCCGTCGCCACCGAGGTCGTGGACGGCGAGCTCGACACCGTCGCTGGAGGGGACGCGCAGCACGTTGCCATCCTGACTGGTCCCACTAGCGTGCGGCCAGATGACCGAAGCGGCCGACCTCGACGCGGTGGGGGCGGCCAACGAGGCGTTCTACGCGGCGTTCGAGGCGCGGGACCTCGACGCCATGTCCGACGTGTGGGAGCACTCCGACCGCGTCGCCTGCACCCATCCGGGCTGGCGGACGCTGCACGGCTGGGGTGAGGTGTCGGGGTCGTGGTTCGCGCTCTTCCGCGGCCCGAGTGAGATGCAGTTCATCCTCACCGAGGAGCGGACCGAGGTGTTCGGCGACACCGCGTGGGTGACCGTCGACGAGAACCTCATCAGCGAGCAGCTCGG
>CAYSAC010000179.1:0-6548 GCA_964428815.1 uncultured Acidimicrobiaceae bacterium
ACCGGTTGACCGACTCCACGTCCGCCCGGCGGCGGCGAAGCTCGCGTTCGTTGATCGCCGAGAACGTCGCCGCGCCGAACCCCACCAACAGGACGGCAAGAGCGAAGACGACCACCGATGACGCCTCGGCTGCACCGGGATGCAGCTGGTGGACCACGGCCAGCAGGATGCAATGCCAGGCGGCGACCTTGACGCCGGTGCGGTACGAGACGAGCAGGGAGGCCGCTACCAGGTGCAGCACGATGAGAGAACGCAGCTCGCTCGACGTCCCGCCGGCCTGGTCGATGACCCACGCCAGGTAGACGCCGTCGATGAGGAGCGACAAGCCGAGCAGCTCCAGCCCCCGTCCGAGCAAGCGGCGGGCGATCTCGGCGAGGGCAAGGAAGCCCAGGTACGCGCCGGTGGCGACGAGGATGGCGCCGCGGTCACCGCGCACCGTTGCGGGCGCGCCGAAGCACGCGAGGAGGACCAGGGCGACGATCGCGGTCCGAAGCGCCAGCAGCGAGTGGGTCCGAGTGGTCAGGGGGACCAGCTCACTGGTCATCGGTGCTCGTCGGTTCGCCATCATGAGTGTGCTCCGTCAGCGTCGGTGAATTCGAGGTACTCCGGTGCGTCGCGCAGCGGCGCGAGCGAGAGCTTGGGGTCGCGGCGGTCGATGCGGTCCTGCACGGCAAGGAACACGACCACGACGAGGATCAACGCGACCGGGATCGATCCGTGCTCGGCCGCTGTTTGGATCGCCCGCACCGCCCCCGGCAGCAACGTCTCCAGCGGGCTCGTGGGTTCGAGCTTCGCGGTGGAGACGGGACGGCCGGGCTCTGCCGCCGCCGGTAGCGACGTCTCCAGCGGGCGCGTGGGCTCGAGCTTCGGGGTGGCGACGGGATGCCCGGGCTCCGCGATCGCAGCCTCGAGGGGCGTCGGCGGCTGGTCAGAATCGGGGACGATCTTCTTCAACCCCGCCTCGGTCGTGGGCGCGGGGGGTGCCGCTGATGGCGCCGGGTCGGCGACCGTCTCGGCTGCGTAGACCGCGGCGACGGCGACTGAACGGTTTCCGGCCTCATCGACAGCGCGGACGGCGATGGTGCTGTTCGTGCCGGCAGCCACCGGGAGCACACCCGCGCAGGCCATCCAAGGCCCCCCGTCGAGCGAGCACTCGAGGATGGTCCCCGGCTCGGACGAGACTCGCCACGAAGGCGCCAGCTCGTTGTCTGCCGGCGTTCCGTCGATTCGAGGCGCGGCGGGCGGTGTGGTGTCGAGGACGTAGGTGACCGTCGTCGGGTCGGATGGGTTCCCGGCATCGTCGATCGCCCGGACCGAGAAGACATGGGCACCGTCGGGACCGGTGAAGCGGGTGCTCACGGGGCTTGAGCAGGCGGCGAACGGCTGCCCATCGACGGCGCACTCGATGGTCGTGCCAGGAATGGTCGAGATCGTCCAGATCACCATTGCAGCGCTGCCCGGTGACGACGGGCCGACGACTTCGGGCGGGGGTGGCGAGGTCGTGTCAAGGACGTAGGACCCCACCGCCGCGGGCCCACGGTTCCCAGCGGCGTCGGTCGCCCGGACCGCGAGGGTGTGGGCACCGTTGACCGCACGCGTCAGCAATGCCTGATACACGTTGCTGCACGGCAGCCACTCGCCACCGTCGAACGAGCACTCGACCGCCGCGCCGACCTCAGCCGTGAACGTCCACGCGGGGGACCGGTGCGCAGAAGGCGACGGCGGCATCCCGGTGAAGGTCGGAGCGAGGGGGGGGAGGCGGTCGAGGACAAAGGCGGCGACCGCCGTCGAGCCCGTGTTGCCCGCCGGGTCCGTCGCCCGCAGCGAGAGCGCCTGGGCGCCGTCGGCTGCGGTCGAGAGGTCGGCGGAGAAGCTCTCTTCGCATGGGATCCACTCCTCGTCGTTGAGACTGCACTCGATGGTGGCGTCGGGCTCGGCCTCGAACGTCCAGGTGACGTCGGCGTCGCGGGATCGCCCTGTTGGTCCGCTCAGAAAGGTCGGAGCAGCAGGGCCGGTGGCGTCGAGCACGTAGCTGGACGTCATTGCGGCGCCGGTGTTGCCAGCCGCATCAGTGGCGTGCACCGCGACGTCGTAGCGGCCATCGGCGGCGGCCCCGAGATCGACGGTGAAGGTCACTGCGCACGGCTGGAACGGGCCGCCGTCGAGGGAGCAGGCGGTGGTCGCTCCGTCCTCGGCGCTGAAGGACCACGCGGGAAAGCGACCGTTCGAAGGGCTCGACGGACCCGTGATGAGCACTGGTGCCGACGGGGCGATCCGGTCGAGCACGAACGCGCCGATTGCCGGCTGGCTGCGGTTCCCCGCGGCGTCGACCGCCTTGATGGCGATCTGGTGGCCACCGTCGGCCGTACCGGCGAGGTCGGGCGTGAAGGAGCCGGCACATGGGCTGAACGGCGCGCCATCGACCGCGCACTCAGCGGTGTCGCCCTCGGCAAGGGTGAACGTCCAGGTCGGGGTGGCGTCGCTGCTGGGGGATGTCGGCGCGCCGGTGATCGTCGGCGCCGCCGATGCGGCCCTGTCGAGGACGTACGGCGATACCACCGCCGAGCTCACGTTGCCGGCAGCATCCGTCGCTTGCACCGCCAGCTGGTGGCGGCCGTCGGCCGCGCCGATGAGATCGGCCGTGAACGAGCCGGTGCAGGTCGTCCACTCGCCTTCGTCGAGCGAGCACTCGGTGGTGGCCCCGGGCTCGGCCGAGAACGTCCACGTCGGCGTGTCGTCAGGGGACGGGTCGGCGGGCTGCCCGGTCATGGCGGGGGGTAGCGGTGCGACAGTGTCCAAGATGTAGGTGTTCGCCGCCGCTGCGCCGGTGTTGCCGGCCGCATCCGTCGCCCGGACGAGCAATGTGAACGATCCGTCGGCCGCGGCACCGAGATCGGCGGTGAACGCCGACGTGCACGGCGCCCACACCTCACCGTCGAGCGAGCATTCGGTGGAGGCGTCGGCCTCCACCTCGATCGTCCACGTGGGCGAACGGTCCGTGCCCGGCGATGCCGGCGGGGTGATCGAGGGCCGGTCGGGAGCAGCCCGGTCCAGCACGTAGGAGGAGGTCGCCTCGGCACCGACGTTGCCGGCGGCATCGGTGGCTCGCGCCGCGAGCACGTGCGTGCCATCGGCAGCACCGGTCAGATCGGCGGTGAAGCTACCGGCACAGGCGGTGTAGTCGCCGTCGTCGATGGCGCACTCCGTGACCGAGCCGGTCTCCGTCTCCACCGTCCAGGTCGGCGTGGGATCACTGGCCGGCGACGGCGGCGGCCCGATGGCCGGCGCGCCCGGGGCGGTGCGGTCCAGGGTGTACGCCGAGCTCGTCGCGTCGCCCGTGTTGCCGGCGACGTTGGTGGCGCGCACGGCGAACGAGTGCACGCCGTCGTCCGCCGTCGTGAGATCCGCGGTAAACGGATCAGCGCACGCCGCGAAGGTGCCGCCATTGACCGAGCATTCCATCGCGCCGCCGGCCTCGCCGGAGAAGGTCCAGGTGGGGGTGGCATCGCTGCCCGGCGAAATCGGAGCGCTGGTCAACGTCGGCGCCGCGGGGGGAGTGCGATCCAGCTCGTAGATGGCGCTGGCCGAATCGCCGGTGTTGCCAGCGGCGTCAGTGGCCCGTACGGCCAGCACGAACTGACCGTCGTCTTGGCCGGTGAGATCTGCGACATACGGGGAGGCGCAGTCCGACCACGGAACCAACTCGCCGGCGGGGCCGACGAGCTGGCACGACGTGAGCGAGCCCGGTTCGGCCGTGAATGTCCAGGACGGCGTGATCGTGTTGCGGGGTGATGGCGGGGCGCTCACCGTCGGCGCCGCCGGTGGCGTCGTGTCGACGCCGGCGACATAGGTGACGTCGACGTCGGCGCCGGCGTCGATCCGTTGGAGATCAACAGAAATTGACGCGGTCGAGGTGACGACGTTGGCGTCGCCGACGGCGTCGAGACCGAGCGCGATCCGCCCGGTGCCCGAGAACGCGTTCAGCGAGGCGGCATCGGTGAGCACCACGGTCGCGGTGGCCGACGCCTCGAGGTCGGACCATGTGCGCCCCGAGTCGCCGCCGTCGTCTTGCATACCGTCGAACGCTGGCAACGCGTCGATTCGCACTGCGGAGGGAGTGATCGCCACGAGCTCCCCGTCAGGTCCCGACACGGCGATGCGGGCCCGGAGCGCGGCCTGGACGTCGGCGGGAACCGCGTCGACGTTCTCGAACGCGACCAGGCCGCCGACGTGACCGGTGAGGGTCACCTCGACCGCGAGCAGATCGCCGGTGACCGGACCGGGCGCGAACCGCGGCACCGTGACCGTCTGCGACCAATCCGTCGTCTGCCTCGGGGTCGAGGCACTGACAGTAGTGCGGGCGATGCCGGCCACTGCGGGCGCGGCCGTCACCCATCCGAAGGCGGACGCGACGATGAGCCCGGCTGCGGCCAGTCTCCCCGTGCGGGCCGTACGGCCCCGCATCCCTTGCACGAACGTCACGCCGCGTTGGCTCCCGATGTGGCCGGCGCGAGTGATCGCAGTGCCGCAGTGGCATCGTCGTGGACCAGTTCGCGGGCGAAGAACCATCCCTGCCCCAGGTAGCACCCCATCTGGTTCAGACGATCGGCCTGCTCTTGGCGCTCGACACCTTCGGCGATGGTGATGAGCCCGAGTGCGTGTGCCAGGTCGACGATCGCCCGCACCAGTGCCGCCGCACGGGCCGAGCGGTCGATCTGGTCGACGAAGACCTGAGCGATCTTGAGGACGTCCACGGGGAGCCGGTTGAGGTACTCGAGCGACGACCATCCCGTTCCGAAGTCGTCGATGGCGAGCCGGCAACCCAGATCCCGCAGCCCGTGGAGCTGGGCGCGGGCCGTCTCGTCGTCGGCCACGAAGGCGCTCTCGGTGAGCTCGAGCAGCAACAGCTCAGGGCGGAGCCCCGCGTGCTCCAGGAACTCGGCCGTGGCACCGACCAAGCCGGGCCTCGTGAGCTGGCGGCCCGAGACGTTCACGCTCAACCCGAGCTCCGGCAGACCGGGGACGTCGCGCTGCCAGGCAGCGTACGCCGAGATCGCCGTCTCGAGGACCCACGCTCCGATGGGGACGATGAGATCGGTTTCCTCGGCAAGGGGGATGAAGTCGGTCGGCGGGACTGACCCGAGGACGGGGTCGTGCCAGCGCAGGAGTGCCTCCACACCCACGATCGCGTGGCTCTCGAGCGACACCAGCGGCTGATAGCGCAGCGAGAGGGTGTCCCCTTCGATCGCTCCGGCGAGCGCGGCCTTCATTTCGAGTCGCCGGACGGCGGCGTCCTGGGCCTCCTCGTTGAAGAACCGGAAGCAGGTCCCGACCTCCTTCGCGGCCTCCTCGGCGGCAACGGCAGCCCTCCCAAGGAGCTCGTCGGGGTCAAGGCACGACGGATCCGCGACCGCCAGGCCGATGCGGACGGGCACGGTGAGATCGCCGACGGTGGTGCTCAGCGGCTCCGACAGCGCCGAAACGAGCCGGTCGGCCACCTCAGTGGCCATCACCTCGGCCGTCGCCAACGATGGCTGGCCCTCGACGAGCACCGCCAGCGACGACGACCCGACTCGAGTCATGGCGTCGACCTCGCGCACGCAGGCCCGAACCCGGACGGCCGCCGCCGCCACGAGCTGATCCGCGACCTCTCGGCCGTGGCACCCGGCGACGACGGCCACCTGCTCGAGCCGGACCAGCACGACGGCGAGCGCGGTGGGCATCCGCCACTGCCGTCGCAACGCTTGGGAGAGGTGCAGGCTGAACGCCTCCGGCGCATAGAGCCCCGCCAAGAGGTCGAACGCGGTCAGTTCACCGCCGTCCTCGGTTGCGGTGAGATCGAGGGTCTCCGCCTGAGCCTCAGTCGCCATGAGAATCCACTCCCGCCTGGTCCTCACGCTCCGCGTTGGAACGTGTGCACTACGTGAGTTCTTGTTCTTCTGATTCAAGTCCTATCCGCCGCGAGAAAATGGGCCAAACGGCCCCCCTGCTGCCCTGGACGTCGGCCGGCACAACCGCAGGCCGGCCACATCTACGGCGACTCTCCTCCGGGTCGTCAAGAGTCCTTGAAATCATCCGTTGACGCTCGGTTGTGGTCGACCTCGCGGGGACTCCGGTGGCTGGCCTCCTACGTCGATGACAGGAGTCGAGTACGGGAATTGGGGCCCGCGTCAAAGGTCCGCATCGGTCGCGGCGATCACGCGCTGGAGATGGAGGCCGCGACGCACGTCGAGCGGGGCGGGCACGTCCGTTCGTCACGGTCTCGGCGAACTCGCGACGCACGACCGCGGACGCGTCACATAGCGGACCGTCGACACCGGGTCGACCCGCTTGAGTCTTGCCGCACCTGCAGGGCCACCGACAAAGACATTGAGATGCCGCGAGATGGCCGAGCCTGCGGACTGAGAATCCGCAAGGTAGGCGATCCCCACGTCTTCGTCGCAGCGCCCGAACAGCACGATGCCCCGCTCTGACTGGCGATCACGGCCAGCTGGGCAGCCAGGCGGGTCTTGCCCACGCCCGGTTCGCCCGACACGAACACCATCTGG
>CAYSAC010000180.1:0-6525 GCA_964428815.1 uncultured Acidimicrobiaceae bacterium
TGCATGCCCCCAACCTCGCCGGGTCGGGTCAGCGCGGCAACGGTGTGGGCTGCCAGGGTCGAGGGGGTCGTAGATCTGCGCGATGCGCGGGTCGTCGAAGATCGGATCGGGCATCGGCTGCACTTTACGAACGGAGGGGAACGCGGCCCGCCGGTCGAACCTGTCCAATGTGTCGCTGACCCTCCGCGTGCAGGTGGCCGCGGTCCTGGCGATGCTCGTGCTCGTCGGCGGGGCGGCGACGACGCCGACGGCCAGTGCGGGCGGTACCGGCACACCGGTGAAGCTCACCGTCGACCCGAACATGAAGGGCGCGGCGATCAACGGCGATCTGGTCGGGTTCAACTGGCGCAACGGCGGCGAGGCCGTCGCTCCCCTACGCCCGGCAGTGGTGCGCACCTTCGCGGTGCGGCTCGCCCGGCTCGCACCGGCGCCCGGCGCCTATGACTTCTCGGTCGCCGACGCCGAGGTCGACGCGATCGAGGCCATCGGCGCCATCCCGATGCTGGTCGTCATCGAGCGCCCCACATGGGCTGCCCAAGCGGGTTCGGACGGCTACGAGACCGTCTGGCGCGAGGTCGTGCGCCACTACTTGGTCGACCGTGTGGCGCAGGGTCACGTGGCCCCGTGGTTCGAGTCGGGCAACGAGCCCGAGTTCCCGCCGACCTCGCACGGTCAGACCCTGGCCGACCTCCCGAGCGACGTTGCCGCCCAGGCGCGCGCGATCGGCGCGGTCGAGGTCGAGCACGGCGTGCGCGCCACCTGGGGCGGACCGGGCGCGCTGTTCGCGGACCCGCCGGCGATCGAGGCCTTCCTTGCGGGCGCGGCGATCGGTGGGCGCGACCCGCAGTTCGTGAGCTGGCACACCTACACCAACCAGCCGCTGCTCGGTCCCGACGGCGCCGAGGGCGATCCCGATCCGCTCACCGCGCTCGTCAGCGAGGCGCTCGGTGGCGCCAACCCTGTCGCGTCGCCGCGCATTCTCGGCGTGAGCACTGACCTCGTGCGCGCCGAGGTCGCGGCGCACGGTTTCGCGGAGCCGCCCGCGCTGTGGGTCACCGAGTGGCACCTCGCCTCTGGCGGCATGGATCTGCGCCACGACACCCATGAAGGCGCGGCCCACACGCTCGCCGGGATGATCGAGATGCAGCGTGCAGGTACCGACGGGTCGACGTTCTTCGCGTCGGTCGACCGTCACTGCGACGACCCGGCGGAGCTCTGCGGCGACTGGGGCACGGCCACCGCGTCGGGACGGCGCAAGCCGGTGTGGTGGGGGTTCGACTGGTGGCGCCAGCTCGCGGGCCCGACCGTCGCGGTCACCGGTGACGACCCGGTGGGCGGGCTCTGGGCGATCGGATCGGTGAGCGACGACGGCGTGCTGCGCGTGCTCGTCACCTCGTTCTCGGCGAGCCGGCCGACGGACCGCGCGATCACGATCGATGTCGACGGGTTCGATGTCGCATCGCTCCGCCTGATCGACCCCGACCACCCCGGCGACACGGCGCCCACTCCCCTGGATCCGACGGGCGGATCGGTCACCTTCGACCTCCGTGCCAACAGCGCCGCGCTGGTCGAGCTCGGCACCGCGAAGCCAACGGGGGTGGCTGGCGCCCTCGCCGACCCTGGCACGCTGCCGGCGACGGGCTGGCACCTCCCGGGTGCCGTCGTCCTCGCGTTGGCGATCGCTCTCGTGCTGCGGATGGGTCCGCGGCGTCTACAATGACACGGTCGATTCATACAACGTCCGGAGACACTCCCCATGAGCAGCCACGTGATGAAGGTGTCCTCCAACGGGCAGATCTCCATCCCCGCGGAGGCCCGGGCCAGGTGGTCGGTCACGCGCGTCCTCGTGGTGGACCTGGGCGACCGCGTCGTCGTGCGTCCGCTCCCCGCAGACCCGGTTGGTGATCTGGCGGGCAAGTACCGCGGAAGAGGCCCGACCACGGACCGAGCTCGCGCCGACGCCCGAACCGCAGATGCCGCCGCCCCGCGCCGCAAGCGCCGGTGACGCTGCTCGACTCCTACGCGGTGCTGGCCTTCCTCAAGGGTGAGCCAGCCGCGGAGGACGTGGGCCGGTTGCTCGCGGCCGGCTCAGTGACGCTCACCGCCCTGGGAGTGGCCGAGGTGGTCGATCATCTCGTCAGGCTCGTCGGCGTCGACGAAGAGGACGCCGTGCTCGACGTGGCCCAGCTCGGCCTCGGCTCGCCCGACCCCGTCGACGCGGAGCTGGCCCTGCGGGCCGGCCTCCTGCGAGCCCGTCACTACCACCGGCGCACTCGAGCGGTGAGCCTCGCGGACTGTGTCCTCGCTGAGGAGGCGCGACGCCGACGAGCGCCAGTGGCCACAGCCGACCCGCACCTCCTCGAGCTCTGCACCAACGAGCGCATCGCGGTGGCGCCGCTGGCCGACAGCCAGAGCCAGGTGTGGTCGGCGTGATGCGTGGTGACGTGTGCCGCCTACGGTGCAAGCCTCCCGCCTTCCCGACGGCGTGGTCACCTTCGAGATCAAGAAGAGCGACGACCACCCCTGGATGAAGATCGTCGACCTCGGTGGGGGGGCCGCGCTCAACGTGAAGGAGCGCCTCGTCGCCGCCGGCGCCCAGGAGGTCGGCGAGATCCAGCCGCTGGGCGACGAGCTGTCGCTGTTCTTCCGCGATCCCGACGGCATGGAGCTCGAGGTCTGCTGCAGCGCCGACTGACCTGCGATTGTGAAAGGTTGCTACAATAACCTTGCACGTCGGGTCGAGTTGGAGAAGGATGTCCGAGCCTGGACGAGAGGTCACCGTCACCTGGCGAAGCACGAGCGTCCGCGCCTGGCTGCCCGACCCGCTCGCCCGACGACAGGTTCGGCTGACCGAGCGGACCGCCCGCGCGACGGAGCAGGCGGCCGCTGTCTCCCGCGAGATCGGCCACAAGGTCCCCACCGGCTTCGAGCCGCTCGCGCGGCTGATGCTGCGGGCCGAGGGGCTCGCGTCCTCACACGTCGAAGGCGTGCACGCGCCGGTGGAGGACGTGGCCCGCGCTGAGGCCGGTGCGGGTGCCGGGGTCGCGGCCCACGTCGCCGACAACCTGAGCGTCGTCGACGAGGCCATGACCCACGCCGCGGGACGCGCGCCGATGAGCGCCCGCCGGCTGCACGCGTGGCACCGTCGGCTGATGGTGCACGGCTCGTTGCCCGACGCGTTGGTCGGCCGCTGGCGCTCAGAGGTCGGCTGGATCGGGGGCGCCAGCCCCACCCAAGCCGTGTTCGTGCCGGCCCCGCCGGACGCGATCGACGGTCTCATGGACGACCTGATCGCATGCGTCAACCGGTGCCCATGGGATCCGGTGACCACCGCGGCCATCGCGCACGCGCAGTTCGAGACCATTCACCCCTACGGCGACGGCAACGGCCGCGTGGGACGCGTGCTCGCGCTGTGGGTCCTCGCCCGCCACCTCGACGACGTCGCCGTGCCGCCGCCGATGAGCGTGCTCATCGCACGCAACAGCGACGCGTACATCGCCGCGCTCGGCGCATTCCGCATCGGTCTGGACGACCACCTCGTCGGCTGGTTCGCGTCGATCCTGCATGCCGCGGGGCGTGCCTCCATCGAGTGGGCGGCGCGGCTCGATGCCCTCGTCGAGGACTGGGAGCGGCGGACGTCGGGGCTGCGGGCTGACGCCGCGGCTCGGCGCGTCCTGCAAATCCTCGCCCGCTTCCCAGTCCTGTCCGCGGAGATCGCAGCCGAGCAGCTCGACGTCTCGTTGCCGGCCGCGCGCAACGGTCTCAGCGCCCTGGCCGGCCTCGGTGTCCTCGACGACCTCGGAACGGTCACGCCCGGACCAGGCCGACCCCGCCGTTGGTGGTCGGCACCCGAGCTCCTCGACCTCGTCACGACCTGGACGATCTGAGCAACACCGCATCGCCTTCATGCTGGCGATCGGTCTGGCCCTACGGGACGTTGCGCAGAAGCGGCAAGACACTTCCCTCGACAACCGTCAAGCCGGTAGACGAACCGCGGATGCGCGGATGCCAGCGGCGTCAAAGGCGCAGCGGACGCAGAGGGCTTGATATCTCGGCGCGCCGATCTTGACCAGACAGACGCCGCAGCACTCCTGTCCGCATCGTTCGCAACATCCTTCGGCGGCGGTGAGCATGTGCCTTCCACATGAGCCCCATCTAGCCGCGCTGCCCGCACCTGCTCCCGTGGCGAGTCGACGGCGACGTCTCGTCAGCACAGCGGCCCGGTCTCCGGAAGCCGAGCAACGCGCTCGGGCCGTGCTGTCAGTGTCATCGTTGCCACCATCGAGGCCTCCCTCGGCGAGACGCTACGACCGCGCCTTTCGCGTGGACATGACGCAGTTGGGCCATCTTGTGCGCGATCTGGTGACTAGCCAGGTTCACACCAGCTCGTCTCCACGTGCCCGCGTGGTCACCTCGTCACCGTCAGTAGCCTCATCCGCGGTGGAGCGACCCCGGCGGCATAGCAGGTGAGCCTCGCCGAGCAGATCCCCGCCGAGCCCACGCCTGACGCGCTGTACGTCGCGTTCACGCAGTGGGCGACCGAGCAGGGCCTGACCCTCTACCCCGCGCAGGAGGAGGCGCTCATCGAGATCGTCTCGGGGGCGAACGTGATCGTGGCCACGCCGACCGGGTCGGGCAAGAGCCTCGTCGCTGCCGGCGCGCACTTCGCGGCGCTGGCCGCGGGCCGCCGCAGCTTCTACACGGCGCCCATCAAGGCGTTGGTGAGCGAGAAGTTCTTCGACCTGTGCGCGACCTTCGGCCGCGAGAACGTCGGGATGATGACCGGCGACGCCGCGGTGAACGCGGGCGCGCCGATCGTCTGCTGCACCGCGGAGATCCTGGCCAACATCGCGCTGCGCCAGGGCGAGACATCGCCGGTCGACGTCGTCGTCATGGACGAGTTCCACTTCTACGCCGACCCTGACCGCGGTTGGGCGTGGCAGGTGCCGCTGCTGCAGCTGCCGGGCGTGCAGTTCGTTCTCATGTCGGCGACGCTCGGCGACGTCACCCGCTTCGAGGCCGACCTCACGCGCCGCACCGGTCGCGCGACGACAACCGTTCGCTCGGCGGACCGGCCGGTGCCGCTCGACTTCTCGTTTCGGCTCACGCCCCTGCACGAGACGATCGAGGAGCTGCTCGCCGGCGGCAAGGCGCCGATCTACATCGTGCACTTCACCCAGGCGGCCGCGGTCGAACGGGCCCAGTCGCTGATGAGCGTGGCGGTCGCCAGCCGCGAGGAGAAGGACCGCATCGCCGAGCTGCTGGGCGAGTTCCGGTTCTCCACCGGGTTCGGCAAGACGCTGTCACGCTTCGTGCGCAACGGGATCGGCGTGCACCACGCCGGGATGCTCCCCAAGTACCGGCGGCTCGTGGAACGTCTGGCCCAGGCCGGCCTGCTCAAGGTCATCTGCGGCACCGACACGCTCGGCGTCGGCATCAACGTGCCGATCCGCACGGTGCTGTTGACGGCGCTCACCAAGTTCGACGGCGTGAAGATGCGGCAGCTCTCGGCCCGCGAGTTCCACCAGATCGCCGGGCGGGCCGGGCGTGCGGGGTTCGACACCGCAGGCGAGGTCGTCGCCGAAGCGCCCGAGCACGAGATCGAGAACGCGATCGCGGCGGTGAAAGCCGAAGCCCGCGGCAAGAAGCAGGGTCCGAAGAAGCGCGCCCCCGAAGGCTTCGTCTCCTGGGGGCCGGGGTCGTTCGAGCGGCTCATCGCCGCGGACCCCGAAACGCTGACGTCATCCATGCAGATCACCGCCGCGATGTTGATCAACGTGATCGGCCGTGAGGGGGGCGACCCATTCGCCAACGTGCGCGCTCTCGTCTTCGACAACCACGAGCCGATCGCCCGGCAGCGCGAGTTGGCGAGGCGCGCGCTCGGGATCTACCGCACGCTCACCGCAGCCGGTGTCGTCGAGCTGCGCGACGGGCCCCATGGGAAGGTGGCCAGACTGACGGTCGACCTGCAACCGAACTTCGCCCTCAACCAGCCGTTGTCGCCGTTCGCGCTCGCCGCGTTCGAGTTGCTCGACGACGAGCAGCCCACCTACGCGCTCGACATGATCAGCATCCTCGAAGCCACCCTCGATGACCCGCGGCCGATCCTTTCCCAACAGCAGTTCAAGGCTCGCGGTGAGGCGGTCGCCGCGATGAAGGCCGACGGCATCGAGTACGACGAACGCATGGAGTTGCTCGAGGCGGTCACCTGGCCGAAACCGCTCGACGAGCTGCTCGAGCAGGCGTTCGAGACGTTCGCCGCGTCGCAGCCCTGGGTGCGCGACTTCGAACTCTCGCCGAAGTCGGTCGTGCGCGACCTGTACGAGCGGGCGATGTCGTTCTCGGATTACGTCGCGTTCTACCAGCTCGGGCGCAGCGAAGGGCTCGTGCTGCGCTACCTGTCGGACGCCTACCGGGCGGCGCGGCAGACGATCCCCGACGAGTTGAAGACCGAAGAGCTGCAGGATCTCATCGAGTGGCTCGGCGAACTCGTGCGGCAGGTCGACTCGAGTCTGCTCGACGAGT
>CAYSAC010000181.1:0-6511 GCA_964428815.1 uncultured Acidimicrobiaceae bacterium
CGCGGCAGGGTCGAAAGTCCCTTTGGCCCGGTCGATGGTCAGCCGGGTGACGAGGCCTGAGCTCGGGACGTTCGACTCTGCCGCCGAGCACCCGTTCAGCGCAGGATGGCGGTTGCAGCCGTCACAGCCGACGACAGGAGCTCCCTTGGAACTCGACTCACTCTTCGGGCTGCCGGCCCACCCGCTCGTCGTGCACGCTGCGGTGGTGCTTCTCCCATTGGCGGCGCTCGCCACGATCGTCACTGCCGCAGTGCCGAGGACGCGGGGAAGCTACGCGCTGGTGGTGTGCGGGATTGCGCTTGTGGCCACGATCGCGGTCGGGTTCGCACCGGGGTCCGGTGAATCGCTCGAGGAGCGGGTGGACGAGACGCAGCTCGTCGAGGAGCACGCCGAACAAGGCGCCCGCGTCCTGCCCTGGGCCATCGCTCTTTCTGTCGCGTCCGCCGCCGTGGCGGCGACACAGGTGTTGCATCGGCGCCATCCGAACCTGTCGGCCCGTCGCATCACCGCCGTGCTCGTCGTCGCAGCCACCATCACGGGCGTCGGCGCGACCTGGACCGTCATCGAGGTCGGCCACAGTGGTGCCAAGGCGACCTGGGATGACCTTCCCACTCGCGCCGAGGGAGGCTGACTGAACCACCTCGCTCCCAGACGTCTGCCAACGCCTCGACTCGGACGGTCAGGAAGGTGATCTCGACCGGCCCGCTCCAGCCCACTGCCGGGGGTCGCGTCGAGGCGCGCGGAAGCGCCGCGTAGCGGCGTCGGCTCGATCCAGTACGGCGACGCGTGCGTCCCGATCGCCCATCTCGACCTTGTGACCTTCGTCCCTGGTCTCGGCCGATCGGCCGGCGCAAAGTCTTCAAGGTGCCGCTCCGCGGGCCAGGTCCAGAGCGACGAGCTCGAACCCGGCGTCGCATGCGGCTGCAACGCCGTAGGGGCGAGGGAGGGAGCAAGAACCGATGGAGATCATCACGATCGAGACGACGTCGTTGGGAGACCGCAGCTACATCGTCGCCGACGGTCACCTCGCCGCCGTGGTCGATCCGCAGCGTGACATCGATCGGGTGGAGTCATTGCTGGCAGACCGGGATCTGCGCCTCACCCATGTGTTCGAGACCCACGTCCACAACGACTACGTGACGGGCGGTCTCGAGCTCGCCTCTCGCGCCGGCGCCGAATACGTCCTGTCGGCAGACGAAGACGTGGCCTACGAACATACCGGCGCCCGCGATGGCGACGAGTTCGCAGTCGGCGGCCTTGTGGTCCGCGCCCTGCACACCCCAGGTCACACGCCAACCCATCTCTCCTATGTCATCTTTGACCGCGGTACGGCACTCGCCGCCTTCACAGGTGGATCGATGTTGTACGGCACCGTCGGGCGAACCGATCTCATCAGCGCCGAGATGACCGAGACGCTGACTCGGGCGCAGTTCCACTCGGTGCGTCGCCTCGCCGACCAGCTGTCAGGTGAGGTCGGGGTACATCCGACCCACGGGTTCGGCAGCTTCTGCTCGTCGACATCGACGAGCGGGTCCGGGGCGAGCACGATCGCGGAGGAACGACAGTCGAACCTGGCCTTGACCGTCGACGACGAGGACGCGTTCGTCGCACGGCTCCTGGCCGGGCTGACCGCCTATCCCCGCTACTACGCCCACATGGCGGCGATCAACCGCGCAGGTCCGGCGCCGGTCGATCTCTCGCCCCCTGAACCGGTCGACGCGGCCGAGATCCGCCGCCGCCTCCGTTCCCGCGAATGGGTGGTCGATCTCCGGTCGCGCATCGCGTTCGCCCGCGGCCACCTCGCCGACACGGTGAACATCCAAGTCGGCGATTCCTTCGCTACCTACCTGGGGTGGACGCTGCGGTGGGGGACGCCTGTCACGCTCGTCGGCGACACTGCGGAGGAGGTCGCCGACGCCCAACGCCAGATGGCCCGCATCGGCATCGACCGCCCCTCCGGCGCAGCCGACGGCGGCATCAACGCCTGGGGAGCCGGCGGAACCGTGCGCAGCTACCGGACGGCGACGTTCGACGATCTCGCCGACGCCGCAACCAAGGGCGCCGTGGCCGTGCTCGACGTCCGCCGAGACGACGAGTGGGCCGACGGCAGGATCGACGGCGCCGTGCACATCCCCCTCCACGACCTCGAGGCCCGCCTCGACGAGGTTCCCGACGGAGAGGTGTGGGTCCACTGCGCCTCGGGCTACCGGGCCTCGATCGCCGCGTCGCTCCTCGATCGGGCGGGCCGCACGGTCGTCGCCATCGATGACGAGTGGGCGGCCGCGACCAAGCACGACGCCTTCCGGATCGCATCGGGCCCGTAATGGCAGCGGCCGTGGATCGCTGGCGTGTCGCCGACGCGCCCCTCGGCTCTCGCCGCGCCGCGAAACGATGAGCATCCGAGCGCTGCTCGCGTCCCCGCTCGGCTTTCTCATCGGCGTGTCTCTCGGCGCACTTGGTGGGGGCGGGTCGATCTTGGCGGTACCTGTCCTCGTGTTCGTTGCCGGGCAGACACCTGCAGCCGCCACGTCGACGTCGTTGGTCGTCGTGGGCGTCGCTTCTCTCGTCGGTGCGTACGGCCACTGGCGTAGCGGGCGGGTCCGGGTCGGGGTGGGGCTCGTGTTCGGTCTCGTCGGCATCGCCGGCTCGTTGGCGGGCTCGGCATTGAACCGTCGGCTCGACGGCGACGTCCTGCTCCTCGCGTTCGCCGGCCTGATCCTCGTCGCCGCCTGGCGCATCGTCGTCGGCTGCCCGAGCTGCACCCGCAGCGGGGAGGCCAGCGCGCTCGCCGAACCGACCCGAGGTCGCCCGCTTCTGACGCGCGCCCGCACGTGGGCGCCAGACCGAGTCGCCAAGATCGTCGCCGCCGGCACCGCCGTCGGGTTCCTGACGGGGCTGTTCGGGGTGGGCGGCGGGTTCGTGATCGTTCCCGCCCTGGCGCTCGTGCTCGAGTTCCCCATGGGCACCGCGGTGGGGACGTCGCTGCTCGTCATCGTTGTCAACACGTCGGTCGCGCTCGTCGCCCGGTCCGGCGGCGCGACCATCGACTGGGCCACGACCGGTCTCTTCGCTGCGGCGGCCATGGCCGGCGTCGGGGCCGGCAAGCGGGTGGCCGACCGGCTCGAGCCCACCTCGATGCAGCGCTCCTTTGCCGCGCTCCTCGTGGCCCTCGCCATCTACACCGGCACCCGCGCGCTGCTCGCCCTTTTCTGATCACCACCCCCAAGGGAGCGCGCGCCGACCACCGAGCGGTCAGAGGCCCGTCGGAGGTCACAGTGGCGCCAAGATCGGCAGAAGAAAGGGCCAGAGGTCCCTTCTCCACGCCGCCGACTCTCCGTTACATCGCTCGGGACGACCCGATCCGGGGATCGGGGTGCCGAGCGGTGGCCTTGTTGCACACGTCGACGATGCCAGGCAGCTGCCACACCATGGCTGTCAGGACGGGCAGGTCCACCGGGAAGCGCACTGTTCCGCGCAGCGTGACGATGCCATCGGCGACCGTGGCTTCCACCGCGTGGGCCTCTGGAGCCCGCAGCAGGTCGGCCAGCATCTGCGCGACATCAAGGGCGAGGTCGTCGTCGCTGCGGTGCAGCACACGGAGCACGTCGCTCCGCGACAGGATGCCGACGAGGCGACCGTCCTCGACCACGGGGAGGCGCTTGACGTGATGCTCGACCATGCGGCGCGTCGCGGCGCGCAGTTCCTCGCCCGGATGTGCCGTCTCGAGGCTGGCGGTCATGACCTGGGCCGCCGTCCGGCCCTTGCCCTTGATGGCCCAAGCGGTCTCACCGCCGGCGACCAGGTCCCCGAGCAGCTCGAGGACGCGACGGCGACGGCCGCCGTAGGCCTCCTTGCTGACGAGGTCGGCCTCGGTGACGATGCCGACGAGGCGGCCGGCCTCGTCGACCACCGGCAGGCCGCTGACTGCATGGCGCAGGAGCCGGTCCACCAGCTCGGGGAACGTCGTGTCGGGGGTGGCCGTCACCACCGTCGACGTCATCACGTCTCGCACCTTCACGGCACTGCCTCCTCTTTGTCGGTCCCTTGTGTGAGCATCAGCCGATCCGAACGCGTTCGTCTGGGGTGGGAACCACCGCAGTCCAACTGAGGTCGTCTGCCAAGCGCTGCCGTAGCGCCTCGCTGGCACGCGGCTCTCCGTGGACGACGAAGGCAGCATCGGGCGCGCCCGGCGATCGGCCAAGCCAGCCGACCAGCTCGTCGGCGTCGGCGTGCACGGAGAACGCGCCGATCTGGATGACGTCGGCTCGCACAGGCACGTGGTGGCCGAGGAGCTTGACCGACCGGGCACCGTCGGCCAGGAGCTGCCCGCGCGTGCCCGGGGCTTGGAACCCGGCGAGCACGATCGTGTTGCGAGTGTCGGGGAGGCGGTGGGCGAGGTGGTGGAGCACGCGCCCTCCGGTCGCCATGCCAGAGGCAGCGATGATGATCGAGGGGTCGTGGAGGTCGTTGAGGGCGCGCGACTCGGCTGGGGTCGGCACCTCGTGGAGCTCGCCGGCCGCGTCGAACGGGTCATCGCTGGTGGTCGCCCGCAGCTCGGGGTCGTCGCTGGCGATGGCCTTGCGGTACACGTCGAGGACGGCGAGGGCCATGGGGCTGTCGGCGTAGATCGGCAGCCGCGGGATCCGGCGCTCGTCGGCGAGCCGGCCGAGCGCCATGAGCACGACCTCGGTGCGGTCGACCGCGAAGGCGGGGATGATGACCACCCCGCCCCGCTCGGCGGTGCGGGTGATGGCGGTCGCCAGGGTGTCGAGCGCGATGGCGTCGTTGTCGTGGTGGCGGTTCCCGTAGGTCGACTCGGTCACCACCACGTCGGCTGGGGGCGGATCCGTAGGGGGGAGCAACAGCGGGTGGTTGGAGCGGCCGAGATCGCCCGTGAAGAGCACGGTTCGCGCCAGCCGGTCGAGCGCGAGCGTGACCGTGGCGGAACCGAGGATGTGGCCTGCTGGACGCAGCACGGCTCGCACCCCGGGCGCGGCATTGACGGGCACGCCGAACTCGACAGTGGCGAGCTGGGCTTCGGCTCGAGCGGCGTCCGCCTCGGTGTAGAGGGGGAGCGCGGGATGGTGCTTGGAGTAGCCCTTGCGGTTGGCATAGGCCGCCTCTTCCTGCTGGAGGCGGGCGGAGTCGTCGAGCACGATCGACGCCAGCTCGGCGGTGGGGGGGGTGCAGAAGACAGGACCGGTGAAGCCGTCACGGGCGAGGGCGGGGAGGTAGCCGACGTGATCGAGGTGAGCGTGAGTGAGCACGACCGCGTCGATCGTGGCCGGGTCGACAGGCAACGGCGCCCAGTTCCGCAGCCGCAGCTCCTTCTTGCCCTGGAACAGCCCGCAGTCGACCAGCACCCGAGCGGCGCCGGTGTCGAGCAGGAAGCGGCTGCCGGTGACCGTTCCCGCGCCGCCGAGGAACCGCAGGATTGGGGCGGGCGATGTGGTGTCGGTCATGTGTTGACCTCGTGCAGTCGCTGCCTCAGGTACACGTCCAGCATCTCGAGCGTGATGGCGCCGACGAAGCGGCCGTTGCTGGTCACCGCGATCGGGCCTCTTGACAGCAGTTCGGCGATGTCCTCGAGCGAGTCGTTCGCGTCGGCTGTGGCGCTCGAAACCAGCTCGGTGATTGGCGTCGCGGGTGGCGAGCGGCGGAGCCCGGCCGGCGTGACCAGACCGGCGATGCGGCCCTCAGGTGCCGCGACGGGGTACGCCGGCTGGGGCTTGAGCGCCGCCAAACGGGAGGCCTCGCCGGCGAGCATGTCACCGCGCAGCATGACCGGACAAGGCGCCGCGAGAGCGGAAGCGCGCACCGGGCCGAGGGTGGCGTGCATCAGCACCGCCGCCTCTTCGGCTCCGCCCGCGACGACCACAAAGAGGCCGATCACCACGAGCCAGAAGCTGACGAGCAGGCCGAGACCGATCATCGCCGCCGCGAGGACGCGGCTGATCTGCACTGCTCGCCGCGTGGCGTCCACCCGGGAGCGGCGGCGTTCGAGCAGAGCGCGGAGCACTCGGCCGCCATCGAGCGGGAACGCGGGGAGCAGGTTGAACCCGGCCAGCATGGTGTTCACCCAGCCGAGACGCACCAGCAGCGGACCGTCCCACAGGCTGACGGGCAGCAGGGGAAGGCCGGCGGCCGTGGCGAGCAGGAGGGCCAGCAGCGCGATGCCGACGCTGGCGATCGGTCCAGCGGCGGCGATGGCGCTCTCGTCACGCCAGCTCTCGGGGATCCTCTCCAAGCGTGACACGCCGCCGATCGGCAGGAGATCGATCTCGTGGACCGCGACTCCCTTCGACCTGGCGACCAGCGCGTGGGCGAGCTCGTGGGCAACGACGCAGGTGAACAAGGCCACGAGCCATCCGAGCGCAGCGACGGCCGACTCGCCGACGTCGTCTGCAGACAGCGCGACGAGAACGACCAAGGGCAGGAACGTCACATGCACCCGGATGGTCACGCCGGCGATGCGGACGAGAGGTACCGACCAGCGCCGACTCGTCTCACG
>CAYSAC010000182.1:0-1383 GCA_964428815.1 uncultured Acidimicrobiaceae bacterium
AGCAGGACGCGCTGCTGCCGAGCGTCGAGAGCGGCCTCCTCGTGCTCATCGGCGCCACCACGGAGAACCCCTTCTTCGAGGTGAACCCGCCCCTGCTGTCGCGCTCGACGCTGTTCCGGCTCGAACCATTGGGGCACGAGGCGATCGGGGAGCTGCTGCAGAAGGGTCTCGCGGCCGAGGGCGCCACCGCGGAGGAGGACGCGCTCTCGCACCTCGCCGAGCGGTCCGGCGGCGACGGTCGCCACGCGCTCACCACCCTCGAGGTCGCCGTCGCGCTGGCGCGGGCGAAGGCCGACGGCGAGTCGCCGGTCGTCACGCTCGCCGACGCCGAGGGCGCGATCGGCACCCAGGCCCTGCGGTACGGGCGGGACGAGCACTACGACGTCATCAGCGCCTTCATCAAGAGCATCCGCGGCAGCGATCCCGACGCCGGCCTGCACTACCTGGCCAAGATGCTCGAGGCCGGTGAGGACGCCCGGTACATCGCCCGACGGCTCGTGATCCTCGCCTCGGAGGACGTTGGCATGGCCGACCCGATGGGCTTGCTCGTCGCCAACGCCGCCGCGCACGCGGTCGAGTTCGTCGGGCTTCCCGAGGCCCAGCTGAACCTCGCGCAGGCGGTCGTGCACCTGGCGACCGCCCCGAAGTCGAACAGCAGCGCGCTCGGCATCTGGCGGGCGAGGGAGGACATCCAGCGGGGGCCGAGCACCGAGGTCCCGGTCCACCTGAGGGACGCGCACTACCAGGGCGCCCAAAAGCTCGGGCACGGCGCGGGCTATGACTATCCTCACGACCACCCCGAGGGCTGGGTCGTCCAGCAGTACCTCCCTGACGAGCTGCGGGACACCACCTACTACGAGCCCTCACCCCACGGCTTCGAGCAAGAGATCTGCACGCGCATGTCTGACCGACGGACCGGAGAAGAAGGATGACCGCCACCGAGCTCGCCGCACTGATCGTGGCCATCGCAAGCGTGGTCGCGGTCGTGCTCCTCGGCGTGTGCCTCGTCGCCCTCGTGCGCACCTTGAAGACGCTGCGCGAGGCGGTCGACACGCTGCACCGCGAGACGCTGCCCGTCGTCACCGAGCTGCGGGGCACGGTCGTCCAGGCCAACGCCGACCTCGAGCGGGTCGAGACGTTGCTCGGCACGGCCGAGTCCGTCACCGCGACGGTCGACTCCGCCTCGCGGCTGGCCTACCTCGCTTTCTCCAACCCCGTGATCAAGGCGCTCGCTCTTGCCAGCGGCACGTCCCGCGCCGCGCGGCGCTTCCGGAAGCGCGACTCCTAGCCCATGTTCCGTCGGCTCTTCTGGCTGCTGATCGGCGTCGGCTTCGGCTTCGGCATGTCGTTCTGGTTCATGCGGTTCGTGCGCGAGACCGTGCA
>CAYSAC010000182.1:1483-6501 GCA_964428815.1 uncultured Acidimicrobiaceae bacterium
GCTTCGGCTTCGGCATGTCGTTCTGGTTCATGCGGTTCGTGCGCGAGACCGTGCATCGCTACAGCCCCGAGCGGGTGTCCGGCGACCTCGCTGGCGCGCTGCGCCAGCTGGGCACCGACATCCGGGCTGCGGCCGAGGAGGGCCGCGACGGGATGCGTGAGCGCGAGGCCGAGCTGCGAGCCGAGCTCGAGCGTCGCTGAAGTCCCCCGGAGCCGCGAGACCCCGCCGGTAGGCTGACCCCTTCCATGAACGCGAACGAGCTGCGCCGGGCCTGGTTGGGCTTTTTCTCCGAGCGAGACCACACGGTCGTGCCGTCCGCGGGCCTGATACCGCACCACCCGTCGGCGCCGATGTTCACCAACTCCGGGATGATGCAGTTCGTCCCGTACTTCCTCGGCGAGGAGGCAGTCCCGTTCCGCCCGCCGCGCGCGGCCAGCATCCAGCGCTGCGTGCGAGCGGGCGGCAAGCACAACGATCTCGACGCCATCGGCCGGTCGCTGCGCCACCTGAGCTTCTTCGAGATGCTCGGCAACTTCAGCTTCGGTGACTACTTCAAGGCCGAGGCCATCCCGTGGTGCTGGGAGCTCATCACCGAGGTGCTCGGCATCGACGGTGACCGGTGCTGGGTGACCGTGCACGTGAGCGACGACGAGGCCGCCGACATCTGGGCCGACGCCGTCGGGGTGCCGCGCGAGCGCATCCAACGACTCGACAAGGACAACTTCTGGGAGATGGGGGAGACCGGTCCATGCGGCCCGTCCTCAGAGATCTTCTTCGACTGCGGCGCCGAACTCGGGCCAGAGGGCGGTCCGGAGAACCCCGCCGCCGAGGAGCGCTACGTCGAGTTCTACAACAACGTCTTCCCCCAGTACTTCCGCGGCAGCGACGGCGAGCTGACACCGCTCGAGCGGCCTGGCATCGACGTCGGGGCCGGGCTCGAGCGCATCCTCGGCGTGCTGCAGGGCAGCGCCAGCCTGTACGCGGCCGACTCGATCTCGACCCTCGTGGACGAGGCCCAGCGCGTGACCGGTCGCCGGCTCGGCGACGACCCGCAGGCGGACGTGGCCCTGCGGCTCATCGCCGACCACACACGCACCATGACGTTCCTCGTGAGCGATGGCGTCGTCCCATCCAACGAGGATCGCGGCTACGTGCTGCGCCGCATCATCCGACGCGCGATCCGCTTCGCGTACCTGCTGGGCGTCGAGCGGCTCATCACCCCGCCGATGATCGAGCGCTGCATCGAGGTGATGGGCGACGCCTACCCGGAGGTCGTCGCCAACCGCGACACCGTGCTCGGCATCTGCACCCGCGAGGAGGAGAGCTTCCGCCGCACGCTCGAGACCGGGGTCACGATCCTCGACGCGCGCCTCGAGCAGCTGCCGGCCGGCGGCACGCTTCCCGGCGAGGTCGCGTTCCAGCTGCACGACACCTACGGCTTCCCGCTCGAGGTGACCAAGGAGATCGTCGAGGACCGGGGCCTCAGCGTCGACGTCGACGGGTTCGAGGCCGAGATGGCCGCGCAGCGCGAGCGGGCCCGCAAGGGCCGCAAGGGCGGCGGCGTGGCCGTCGGCAGCGAGGTCGAGGCGTTCCAGCGCATCCTCAACGAGCACGGCACGACGGAGTTCACTGGCCGGGTCGAGGACGAGAGCAAGGCGACGGTGCTCGGCGTCGTGGGCGACGCGATCGTCCTCGACCGCACGCCGTTGTACGCGGAGTCCGGCGGCCAGGTCGGCGACACCGGCACCATCACCACCGCGACCGGCAGCGCCGAGGTGCTCGACACGGTCTACGCGCTGCCGGGTTTGCACAAGCACCTCGTGCGCATCGTCGACGGCGAGATCACCGAGGGGCAGGAGGCAACCGCGACCATCGACGTCGACCGGCGCAACGCCATCCGTCGCAACCACACCGGCACCCACGTCCTGCACTGGGCGCTGCGCAAGGTGCTCGGCGAGCACGTGAAGCAGCAGGGCTCGATCGTGCTGCCCGACCGGCTGCGATTCGACTTCAGCCACTACGAGGCGGTCACGCCGGACCAGATCCGCGAGATCGAGGACCTCGCCAACCGCGAGATCCTCGACAACGCGCCGGTGCGTCACTACGAGACGACCAAGGACCAAGCCGTCGAGCTGGGCGCTATCGCGTTCTTCGGCGACAAGTACGGCGACGTCGTGCGCGTCCTCGAGGCCGGTCGCAACTCCATCGAGCTCTGCGGCGGCACCCACGTGCGCGCTCTCGGCGACATCGGGCCGGTCAAGATCGTCAGCGAAGGCTCCATCGGCGCCAACCTCCGCCGCATCGAGGCCGTGACCGGCACCGGCCCCATCGAACGGCTCCGCCGCGAGGAAGCGCTCGTGGCCGAGGTCGCGGCCCGGCTCGGCGTGCCCGCGGACGAGGTCGTCGAGGGCGTCGACAAGCGGTTGGCTGAGATCAAGGCGCTGCGCGACGAGATCAAAGGCCTGCGTCGCGAGCTGGCCGGCAGCCAGGCCGCCGACCTCGCCGGCCAGGCGGTCGACGGCGTCGTGGTCGCGCGCGTCGACGGCGTCAGCCGGGACGAGCTACGCGACCTGGCGGTCGCGCTTCGCGACGAGCCGCGCGTACGCGCCGTGGTGCTCGGCGGCGCGCCAGAGGGCGGCGGCGCCGCGCTCGTCGCAGCCGTGACCAAGGAGAGCGGCCTCGATGCGTCCACGCTGATCGAGGAAGCGAAGAAGACGATCAAGGGCGGCGGCGGCAAGGACCCGCTGCTGTCAGTCGCGGGCGGCAAGGACGCGTCCGACCTCGATGCCGCCCTCGACCAGGCGCGGGCAGCCGCCGGCATCGCGTGAAGCTGAACCGAACCGTGTGCTCCGACGCTGCCCTGAGCTGGATTGGCGCACACACCGGGATCCACGCACACGGTTCGCCGGCGGCCCACCCGCGGATCTCTGTGCGCCAACCCGTCGCAGGCACGGGTTGGCGCACGCAGATGGGTTCACGCACGCGGTTCGAGCGCGCGACGTCGCGCCTCAGATGGGTTCACGCACGCGGTTCGCTTCCGTGAGGGCCATTGGGCTGGACCTTGGCACCAAGCGTGTGGGTGTCGCGCTGTGCGACAGCGGCGGCACCGTTGCCACGCCCTACGAGGTCCTCGAGCGCAGCGGCGATCGCGCGCGCGATCACGCGAAGGTCGCCGCCATCGCCGAAGAGGTCGGCGCCGAGTGCGTCGTCGTCGGCTTGCCCCTGTCGCTCGACGGCTCGGTCGGTCCCGCGGCAAAGGCGGCCCTGCACGAGGTCGACGAGCTGCGGGCCGCGCTGACCGTGCCCGTCGAGACGATCGATGAGCGCCTCACGACGGTCACCGCCGCCAACAGCCTGGCCGCCTCCGGCGTGCGGGGTGGCGCGCGGCGGCGCGTCGTTGACAAGGTGGCGGCTGCCGTGCTGCTCCAGGCGTGGCTCGACCGCCGGCGGGCTGCCGAAGGACCCACATGACGGATCTGTACGACCAGGACCATCCCGACGACGAGCTCTCGGAGGACGGCGAGGAGTACGTCGACTTGCCGCGCGAGCCCGGCCGGGGACGGAAGGTGCTGGTCGTGTTGCTCGGCATCGTCGTCGTCGGGCTGATCGTCGCCGGCGCGCTCGGCGTGTACGTCATGCGCAAGATCGACCCTCCCGGCCCACCCGGAGAAGCGGTCGCGCTCGAGATCCCCCAGGGCGCGTCGACGGCCGACATCGGCGAGCTGCTCGCCCAGGAAGGCGTCATCACCAGCGCGACGATCTGGCGGTACTACGTCCGCCAACAGAGCGCCGGGCCCTTCCAGGCCGGCCGCTACGAGTTCAGGAAGAGCTCCTCGATGAGCGACGCCATCGACGTGCTCGAGGGCGGCGCAGCGCTTCCTCCGTTCACCAAGGTGACGATCCCCGAGGGCTACACCGTGCCCCAGGTGATCGCCCGACTCGCCGACCCGGAGAAGGGGGTCGAGCGGTTCGACGGCGAGCGGCTGGCCGAGCTGCTGCGCCACGGCGAGGTGCCGTCGAAGTACCGGCCCGCCGACCAGCCCTCCTTTGAGGGCTTGCTGTTCCCTGAGACCTACCGGGTGGAGGAGGACGAGGACGAGCTCGCCATCCTCACGCAGATGGTCGCCCAGACCGAGGCGGTGATGGATGCCGCGGGCGCGTCGACCGCGCAGGAGCGGCTCGGGCTCACCCCCTACGAGGTGCTCGCCGTGGCGTCCCTCATCGAGGAGGAGGCCAAGCTGCCGGAGGAGCAGCCGAAGATCGCGCGCGTGATCTACAACCGGCTGGAGCAAGGCATCCCTCTTGGCATCGACGCGACGTCGCGGTACGAGGCCGAGCTTGCTGGCCGCGATCGGGAGGACGTCGACTTCGAGAGCACGTCGCCGTACAACACCCGACGCATCGCGGGACTGCCGCCAACGCCGATCGCAGCGCCGGGCAGGAGCAGCATCGAGGCCGCGCTCAACCCCGCCGACGGGCCGTGGATCTTCTACGTGCTGCAGGACGCCGAGGGCCACCACTTCTTCACGGAAAGCGCGCGGGAGTTCGAGCGGGCGAAGGCTGAGTGCGCCCGGAAGGACCTCGGCTGCGGGTGATCTCGGGCCACACCCGCGTCGCCGCGGTCATCGGATGGCCGGCGCAGCACTCCCTGTCGCCGTCGATCCACAACGCCGCCTTCGCCGCGCTGGGGCTCGACTGGACCTTCGTCGCGTTCGAGGTCCCTGAGGGTGACGCGCCAGCGGCGATCAGTGGCATGCGCGCGCTTGGGATCGCCGGGTTGTCGGTCACGATGCCGCACAAGGCCGCGGTGGCCGGTCTCGTCGATCAGCTCGGGCCCGACGCGGAGGCGCTCGGCGCGGTGAACTGCGTCGCTCGCATCGGCAACCAGCTCGTCGGCGACAACACCGACGGCGCTGGCTTCCTCGACGCGCTGCAACACGACGAGGGCTTCGACCCGGCCGGCCGGCGGTGCGTCGTGGTGGGCGCGGGCGGCGCGGGACGGGCGGTGGTGCGCGCGC
>CAYSAC010000183.1:0-6499 GCA_964428815.1 uncultured Acidimicrobiaceae bacterium
TCGCCTACCAGACCGCCTACCTCAAGGCGAACTACCCCGTCGAGTACTTCGCCGCGCTGCTGACGTCGGTGAAGGGCAGCCTGGAGAAGGCCGCCGTCTACCTCAACGAGTGCCGGCTCATGGGCATCAAGGTGCTCGTCCCCGACGTGAACGTGTCGGCGTCGAACTTCACCGCGCTGACCGATCCCGAGACGGGGGAGGGCTCGATCCCGTTTGGCCTGTCGGCCGTGCGCAACGTCGGCGAGGGCCTGGTCGGCCTGCTCCTCGCCGAGCGGCAGGCGCACGGTCCCTTCACCGACTTCTACGATTTCTGCGAGCGGGTCGACTCCCAGGCGCTCAACAAGAAGACGGTCGAGTCGCTCATCAAGGCCGGCGCGTTCGACAGCATGGGCCATCCCCGCAAGGGACTGCTGTCGGTGTTCGAGCAGATCGTCGACGTCACGCTCGCGAGACGGCGCGAGCGCGACATGGGCGTCATGACCTTGTTCGGCGACGCCGACGACGGCGTCGCGGCCGCTTTCGAGGAGCGGCCGAAGATCCCCGACATCGAGTTCGACAAGAAGCAGCAGCTCGCGTTCGAGAAGGAGATGCTCGGGCTCTACGTCAGCGACCACCCGCTCATGGGTTCGGAGTCCGCCCTCCGCCGCCGGTGTGACACCACCGTCGACGAGCTCGCCGACATGGAGGACGGTGTCATGCGCTCCTTCGGCGGCGTCGTGACGGCGTTGCAGAGGAAGTGGACTAAGCGGGGCGACCTCATGGCGGTGTTCACGCTGGAAGACCTGCGGGCGTCGGTCGAGGTGATGGTGTTCCCGAAGACGATGACCGACCACGGGCACAAGCTGGCCGATGACGTCGTGGCCATCGTGCGCGGCCGGGTCGACAAGCGAGAGGACCAGCCCAAGCTCATCGCGATGGAGATCGAGCTGTTCGAGCTGGCGCCGGAGAGCAACGCGCCGCTGCGGGTGAAGGTGTCGCCCGGTGCCCTGAGCGAGCCGCTGATCGAGCAGCTGAAGGGCGTGCTCACCGAGCACCCCGGCGACTCGCCCGTGTTCCTCCACCTCGGCGAACGGCAGGTGCTGCGACTGCCAGAGACGTTCAACGTGCACACCGGCAACGGGCTCATGGGCGAGCTCCGCGTGCTGCTCGGCGCAGGCGCGATCGTCCTCTGAGATCCTGCCGAGTTGCGAAAAGTCCCTGGTTCTACTGGACTATCACGGCTGAACGAGACCGATCGGGGGCTATGGAGGCAATGTCCATGCAGGTTGAGACCAAGGACTGCACCCAGCTGGGAGACGCAGAGCTGGCCGAGATGGCTGATCTTTGTGCCGAAGGACCGATCCAGTACGAGATCGGAACCCTCTCCAAGCAAGCCGAGGCGTGGGTCCTCGTCTCCCTGGCACGCGACGCCGGCAAGATCAAGGGCTTCGGCTTCTGCACCCTCGAGCGCATCGGTGGCACGCCCAGCGTGCTCATCGGCCTGGCGTCGATCAAGCGCACCTCCAAGCGCGACACCGTGCTCCGCCAGCTCGTCCACGACATGCTCCGCCGAGCCGTGCTCGCCTTCCCCGACGAGGACGTGCTCATCGGCACGCGCCTCGTCACGCCCTCCGGCTTCGAGGCCTTCAAGCCGCTCAACGACATCGTCCCCCGTCCCGACCACCGCGCCAGCGGTGAGGAGCGGGCGTGGGGCCGACGCCTGGCCAAGCGCTTCGGCATCGAGAACGGCGACTACGACGACCGGACGTTCATGGCCAAGGGCGATGGCAGCACGCCGACCGTGCTCGACCACGTCAGCATGAAGCCGGAGTCGATCCCGGCTGACGTGGGCGCCCAGTTCTCCACCATCGACGCCAAGCGCGGCGACTCGCTCGTCGCGTTCGGCTGGGCGATGGCCGAGGACCTCGCCAAGCTGGCCTGAGCTGGAGCTCGGGGACGCCATCCGCCGGCGGCGGATGGTCCGGGCTTTCGCCACCACCCCCATCGCCCCTGAGGTCGTCGACGGCCTGCTTGACCTGGCGCGGCGCGCCCCGTCCGCCGGCAACAGCCAGGGCACCGCGTTCGTCGTCCTCGAAGGCGCGGCGCAGACGGCGCGCTACTGGGACATCACCAGCCCGCCGGCCTCGTTCCGCTGGCAAGGGCTGCTCGGCGCACCTGTCCTCGTCCTCGCCCTCACTCGGCCGGGCGCCTACCTCGACCGCTACGCCGAGCCCGACAAGGCCGCCACCGGGCTGGGCTCGGACGAGGCCGCGTGGCCCGTGCCGTACTGGTGGGTCGACGCCGGCGCCGCCGTCGAGCACCTGCTGCTCGGCGCAGTCGACGCTGGGCTCGGCGCGCTGTTCTTCGGCGTCTTCCAGGGCGAGGCCGAGGTGCTCGCGTCGCTGGGTGTCCCCGATGGCTGGCGCGTGGCGGGCGTCGTGGCCCTCGGCCACCCCCTGCCCGACGAGCCCGGCCTGTCCGCGGGGCGGCCCCGTCGCCCATGGGACGAGGTCGTCCACCGCGGCCGCTGGTGACCACCGCCAGAACGGGTGGAGCGGTAGGGTCGGCGGCCTACTGACGCAACCGTCACCGAGGGGGACAGATGGGCAAGCAGATCCCGATGGTGGGCTACCTCGTGCTCGACGAGGCAGAGCCGCACCTCGAGGCTCAGGAGTGCACCGACTGCGGCGCGCTGTACTACGACCGCCGCAACGCCTGCGCTGGCTGCGGTGGCCGCAGCTTCGGCGCCAAGCAGCTCGGCACGACCGGGACGGTGCGCTCGTTCACGATCGTGACCCGCACCGCGCCGGGGGTCCCGGCGCCGTACGTCTCGGCGGTCGTCGACCTCGACGGCGGCGGCTCGGTGAAGTGCAACATCCTCGACGCCGAGCCGACGCCCGAGGGCGTCACGCTCGGCATGCCGGTGCGGTTCACGACGTTCGTGGCCGGCACTGATGACGACGGCACCGAAGCAATCGGCTTCGGTTTCGCTCCCAAGGAAGGCGCCCTGGCATGAGTGACAACGTGTGGATCCTCGGCGCGTCGATGACGAAGTTCGGTCGCTACCCCGACAAGGACCTCATCGACCTCGGGGCTGGGGCCGCGATCGACGCACTCGAAGACGGCGGCGTGTCCGTCAAGGACATGGACGTCATGGGCGTCGGCTGCCTCGCCGAGGCCGCCGGCATGGTCGGCCAGCGCATCCAGAAGCAGATCGGCCAGACCGGCATCCCCGTCTACAACGTCGCCAACGCGTGCGCGACGGGCGCGACCGCGGTCCGCACCGTGGTCCTCTCCATAAAGGCCGGCGAGGCGGACATGGGCCTCGCGGTCGGCGTCGAACAGATGGGAAAGATGGGCATGCTCGGCGGCGCCGCCAAGGGTCGCAAGGACAAGCACGTCTACGAGCCGTCAGGGCGCTTCGCCGCGGTCATGTCGACCGATGGCCGCCTCGGCACCAACCTGATGCCCGGCGTGTTCGCTCAGGCCGGCATGGAGTACGCCTACGAGCACGAGGGCGTCGGCTTCGAGCAGTTCGCGAAGGTGGCCGAGAAGAACCACGCCCACTCCGAGCTCAACCCGCTGGCGCAATACCAGAAGCCGTTCAGCCTCGAGGAGGTCATGAACGCGGAGATGATCAGCTACCCCAACACGCTGCTCATGTGCTGCCCCACCGGGGACGGCGCAGCCGCGGTGGTCCTCGTGAGCGAGGAGCGCCTGCGCTCGCTGTCGAAGGAGCAACAAGACCGCGCCGTGAAGATCTCGGCGTCGGTCATGACGAGCGACCCGTTCACCGAGCGGGGCCAGGTGCAGCCTGACGTCAACACGCTCACGCGGCTCGCCGCAGACAAGGCCTACGAGCAGTCCGGCGTCGACCCGCAGGACCTCGACCTCGTCGAGCTGCACGACTGCTTCGCGACAGCGGAGCTGCTGCACTACGACAACCTCCGGCTCTGCGCCCCCGGCGAGGCTGGCAAGTTCATCGATGAGCGGGGGCCGTGGCGGGACGGGACGATCCCGGTCAACGTCTCCGGCGGCCTGCTGTCGAAGGGCCATCCGCTCGGGGCCACCGGCGTGGCGAACCTGTACGAGGTCGCCACCCACCTGCGCGGCGAGGCCGGCGACCGCCAGATCCCCAACGCCAAGGTGGGGCTCACCCACGTCATCGGGCTCGGCTCCGCCTGCGCGGTCCACGTCCTGGAGAAGGCGACCGTCTGACCGACCATCCCGGGACCGACCAGCGCCGCCTGCGCGAAGAGGCCTATCCCGACAGCACCAACCTCAACGCGCGGGTATCGATCTACGAGTTCAAGACGCCCCAGCTCGACTTCTGGGGCTGGGCGCTCGACCACGCGACATGGGAACCGGGCCAGCGCGTGCTCGACATCGGTTGTGGGCCCGGCACCTACCTGCGGCGGCTCGAGCAGCGCACGCCGGGTCTGGTCCGTGTCGGCGCCGACCTGTCAGACGGGATGGCGCGGGAGGCAGCGACCGATGACGTCTCCGGGCTCGTCGCCAGCGTGCAGGCGGTCCCGCTGGCGAGCGCGTCGGTCGTCGTGTGCTCGCGATGCACATGCTGTACCACGCCCCCGACATCGCGGCAGCGGTCGGTGAGCTGCGCCGCGTCCTGCGCCCCGGCGGAGTCCTGCTCGCGGTCACCAACGGCGCGCGGCACCTCGTCGCCACGATCGACCTCGTGCGCCGCGCTGCAGGGGTGGAGCGGATGGTGCGCTTCATCGACCGCTTCACGCTCGAGGACGGCAGCCTCTCGTTGGCGCGCCACTTCGACAGCATCGAGCTGGACGAGGTCGAGGGTCAGCTCGTCGTCCCCCACGTCGAGCCGGTGATGGCCTACCTGCGCAGCATGCGCGCGCTCGTCGAGCCGCAGCTGCCCGCGGCGGTGGGATGGGAGCAGGTGATGGTGCGGGCCGAGGATCTCGTGGCCGACGAGATCGAGCGCACCGGTGCCTGGCGCACCCCGACCCACAGCGGGGTCTTCACCTGCCGCTGAGGATGGCCCGTTCGACCCATGGACGCCTGGGGCCTTCGTCCCTAGCGTCCGCGGTTCGCTGTCCCACCCGGCTCGGCCTGGACGGCTCCCGTTCGGAGAACGGGCCGGGTGGGCGCGGCGAGTCCTACGAGAGCTGCTCGACGAGCTCGTCGACCGTGGCCGCGGGGAGCTTGCACGCATAGCCCTGGCAGACGTAGGCGCGGCCGTCGTCGCGGCCTTCCCACAGCGGGCTGTCGTAGCGCTCACCCCACGCGAGCACGGCATTGGGCAGGAACCGCTGGTGGACCGCCCGCACGAGGTCGGGACAGTCGCCGGCGACGACGACCTCCGTGATGCCGGTACTGACGAGGTCGACGGCGCCCAGCAGGTGCCCGAACGCCGTGGGGTGCTGCACCGCGACCGAGCCGAGGAGGCGGAGGATGTCCTCGCCTCGGTCGCGGTAGCGGTCCTCACCGGTGAGGGCGGCGAGGCGGAGGAGCGCGACCGCGGCCAGGCTGTTGGCGCCAGGCGTGGCGTTGTCCATCAGGTCCTTGCCCCTCGTGATGAGCTGCTCGGCGTCGTGGCCGGTCGTGAACAGGCCGCCCTTCTCGCCATCCCAGAACAGCTCGAGCAACGCATCCGCTGTCGCGCGCGCTTCGACGATCCAGCGGGCCTGGCCCGTGGCCTCGGCCAAGCGGGTGAACGCGTCGACGAGCGCGCCGTGATCAGCCGCGTACGCGAGGTGACGGGCGCCGCCGTCGGCCTGCCACGAGCGAAGCCAGCGGCCGTCGTCGCGACGGAGGTTGGCGACAAGGAACTCGCCGTTGGCGACGGCGGCGACACGCCACGCTTCGTCGCCCGTGGCCGCGGCCGCCTCGGCCAGTGCCGCGAGCATCAGCCCGTTCCACTCGGTGAGGACCTTGTCGTCCAGACCCGGTCGCACCCGCTGCTCACGACGCTCGAACAACCGCTGCCGGGCTGCCTCGATCGCAGGCGGGCGCAGCAGCCGGCCTCGCTCAGCGATGCGGTTGAGGATCGTGCGGCCCTCGAAGTTGCCCTCTGGCGTGACGCCGTACCACTCGATCGCGCCCGGGGCCTCGGCCCCGAGCACATCGCGCACCTCCGCCTCGGTCCACACGTAGAAGACGCCCTCGTGACCCTCGGAGTCCGCGTCTTCCGCGGAGTAGAAGCCGCCACCCGGGTGGCGCAGGTCACGCAGCACGTACCCGATCGTTTCATCCACCACCTGGCGGAACCGAGCGTCGCCAGTCACCTGCCACGCGTGGAGGTACAGCCGCGTCAGGAGCGCGTTGTCGTACAGCATCTTCTCGAAGTGGGGGACCAGCCAGGTGCCGTCGACCGAGTAGCGCGCGAAGCCGCCGCCGAGGTGGTCGTAGATGCCGCCGGACGCCATGCAGTCGAGCGACGTCTCCACCATCGCGAGGGTGACGGGGGAGCCGTTGTGCGCGTGGGCCCGCAGCAGCAGCTCGTGGCTCATCGCCTGCGGGAACTTCGGCGGCGAGCCGAACC
>CAYSAC010000184.1:0-6458 GCA_964428815.1 uncultured Acidimicrobiaceae bacterium
GGCAACCCGACGATCGCGTTCCTCGCCAGCGGCATCGAGGGCATCAAGGTGCGCATCACCGCGCGTGCGCCGACGCACGCCGATGCTGCCGCGCTGCTCACCGCGCAGGAGCTCGAGCTGCGGGCCGTGCTCGGCAGCATCGTGTTCGGCGTGGACGACGAGTCGATGGAGCACGCTGTCGCGATGCTGCTCGACGCCAAGGAGCTCACCCTCGGCGTGGCCGAGTCGCTCACCGGCGGCCTCGTCGCGGCGCGCCTCGTCAACGTGGCCGGCGCCAGCGGGTTCTTCCGCGGCGGTGTGGTCGCCTACGACAGCGAGGTGAAGTACGACCTGCTCGGTGTGCCGAAGGGGCCGGTCGTGAGCGGTCCCGCGGCGGAGGCGATGGCCGCCGGGGTGCGCCGCGCGGTCGGCGCCGACGTCGGTCTCGCGGTCACGGGCGTCGCCGGTCCCGCCGAACAGGAGGGCAAGCCGCCCGGCACCGTCTTCTTCGGGCTCGCCGTCGGCGACGACGTGTGGTCGGTCGAGGCCCGCCTCCCCGGCGACCGCGACCGCGTCCGGCAGTACGCCTGCATCTCGTTGCTGAACCAGCTGCGCCTCCACCTGCTGGCGGGATAGTGCCGTACCGTGTGGCGCATGGGAACCAAATCGAGACCATCGGGCGAGTCGAAGAAGCCGGGTCGGACGCTCAAGGAGAAGCGCGCCGCGAAGCACTCCAAGGAAGAGGAGAAGAAGCAGACGCGAAAGGGCTGGGAGACCAAGTAGCGCGCCTACCCTCGATCGGCGTGAGTGGCTTCCCGCCTGGCTCGTTCCTGGGGCAGCTTGCGGAGGACGATCTGGCCGCTCTGCTAGCTGCCGGACGGCCGGCAACCCACCGGCCGGGTGAGCTGATCCTCCACGAGGGCGGCGCGCCGTCGGTCGTGCTCGCGGTGCTGGGTGGGACGGTCAAGCTGACGAAGGTGTCGACGGCCGGGCGTGAGGTCGTCCTGGAGCTGCGCGGGGGAGGGGAGATCGTCGGCGAGCTGGGCGCCATCGATGGCGAACCCCGATCGGCGAGCGTGGTCGCGCTCGATGCGGTCGAGGTGCAGGCGATCCCGGCCGCGGCGTTCGCCGCGCTGGTCCGCTCGAGCTCTGGTCTGTCGACGGTCCTCATCGCGACGCTGGTGCAGCGATTGCGGGCGTCGGCCGGCCGCCAGCTCGAGCTCGGTTCAACCGACTCGCTCGGTCGCGTGTGCCAGCGCCTGGCCGAGCTGGCCGAGTCGCACGGCGAGACCACACCCGACGGCGTGCTCGTCCTCCGTGCCATCTCGCAACAAGAGCTCGCCGACTGGTGCGGCATCTCCCGTGATGGCGTTGTGCGAGCGCTCACCGAGCTCCGGCGCCTCGGCTGGGTGGAGACCGGACGGCAACGGCTCCTGCTCCGTGACCTGGACATGCTGCGCGAGCGGGCCGGTACCGCAGCCGGGAAGTAAGGTCTGCGTGTCCACTTGTCGTGAAAGGGGCGGAACATGCCGTTGTTCGTGATCGAACGCAACTTCGCGAATCAGCTCGACATCACGCGCGAGGGCGCTGACGAGATCATCGCCATCAACAACGACGAAGGCGTCAGGTGGCTGTTCTCGTTCCTGAGCGCGGACAAGAAGAAGACGTACTGCCTGTACGAGGCGCCCTCTGCCGATTACATCCGCAAGGCGGCGGCACGCGCCGACATCCCGGCCGACGTGATCGTCGAGATCAGCGCGATCGAGACCGGCGGGCCGCTCGGCCTCGGGATCAACCCGAGCACCCTGGTCGGCATCGACGTCGGCTCGAGCTGATCGGTAGGTAGCGGCGGTGCCGTCCGCCGACCTCCTCACCATCCTCTTCACCGACTGGGTTGGCTCCACCGCGACCCGCGTCGGTCTCGGTGAGGAGCGCGCCGACGAGCTGCAGCACGTCCACGACGCGCTGCTGCGCGACGTGATCGGCGAGCACAGCGGCACGGTTGTCAAGGGATCGGGCGACGGCGTTCTCGCCACCTTCGAGTCAGCCACCGACGCGCTTGCAGCGTCCGTGGCCATCCAGCAGCGCTTCGACGAGTACTCGCGCAAACCCGATGCGATCACGGTCATCGAGCTGCGCATCGGCGTGTCCGTGGGCGATGTCGTCCATCAGGACGGCGACATCTTCGGCACGCCCGTCGTCGAGGCCAAGCGGCTGGAGGAGGCCGCGGGCACAGGGCAGGTGCTGTGCTCCGAGCTCGTACGTCTCCTCGCGCGCGGTCGCGGCGGCTATGAGTTCGACCTCGTCGGCCTGCTCGAGCTCAAGGGTCTGCCCGAACCGGTCGCCGCGTGCGTGGTGCGCTGGGAGCGCGCGGTGCGCAGCTCGGGCTTGCCGCTTCCGCTCCAGCTCGCGACCACTGGCAGCGCGAGCTTCGTCGGACGAGCGCGCGAGCTCGACGAAGCGATCGAGCTCCTCTGCGACGCGCAGCAAGCGCAGGCTCTCTGGATCCTCGGCGAGCCGGGCATCGGCAAGACGCGGCTCGCGACCGAGGTCGCCGCACGAGCGCACGCGACGGGCGCCCTCGTGCTGTTCGGTCGCTGCGACGAAGACGTCAACGCTCCGTTCCAGCCCGTCATCCAGGCGCTGCGGTGGTTCGCTGGTCAAGTCGACGATGAGCGCCTTGCCGCCGAGCTCGGTGTCGACCCCGAGCCACTTGCGCGGCTCGTGCCGGAGATCAGGTCGCGCTTGCCTGGTCTTGCTGCCGAGACAGGCACCACCACCGAGGCCGAGCAGTACCGGCTGTTCGACGCGGTACGCAGCTGGCTTTCGAGCGTCTCGATCGACGTCCCCGTTGTCTTCGTCGTCGACGACGTGCACTGGGCCGACAAGGCGACCGTCGGGATGCTCGGGCACATCGCGCGCAGCGCCGAGCCGGCACGGCTGCTGCTCCTCGGAACCGCTCGCGACACCGATCCCGACTCGAGCGAAACGCTTGCTGACCTCGTCGACGACCTCGTGCGGTTGGGATGCAGCCGGAGCGTGAGCCTGGCGGGCCTCACGACCGCCGACGTCGCCGCGCTCGTCGATGCCGCTGGCGTCAGCACGACGCGACCGGACCGCTTCGCCGAGCGCCTCGCGAGCGAGACGGCCGGCAATCCCTTGTTCCTCGGGGCCGTGCTCGCTGGATGGCGGAGCGATGAAGAGCAGCCTGACGCGCTTCCGAGCGACGTGAGGGCCGCGGTCCGACGTCGCGTGCGCCGCCTGAGCGAGGCGACCCAGGAGCTGCTGCAGGTGGCAGCGATCGTCGGCTTGGAGTTCCCACTCGGCATCGTGCTGCAGGCGTCTGCCGTCGAGGAGCAGGACGGCTTGGCGCGGGTCGAACAGGCTGTCCGCGCCGGGCTGGCCGCCGAGATCGCGATCGATCGGTTCCGCTTCACGCACGCGCTCGTCCGCGATGCGTTGGTCAACGAGATGAGCGCGTCGCGCCGAGCTCGTGCTCATGCCGCGGTGGCGGGGGCGATCGAGGCCCGTGCCGGTGGCGTGCTCGAGGAGGACCTCCACGCGCTCGCCCACCACTACGCCCACGCCGGAGGCGACTCGGCGACGTTGGCGCGCGCCCATCGACACGCCATCGCGTCGGCAGAGCGGGCGATGAAGATGTTCGCGTTCGACGTCGCAGTGGCTGACTACGAGATCGCGCTCGAGCTGCTCTCCCAGCTCAGCGACTCGCCGGCGGGCGCAGCCGTCGACTTGCTCATCGCCAAGGGCGAGGCCCAACGCAAGGATCGAGGGCACGAAGCTGCCATGGCCACCTTGCGCGGCGCGGCTGAGCTTGCCCGTGACGTCGCCGACTGGGAGCGGTTCGGCGCCGCGACGATCGCTTACGAGGACGCTGTGTGGCGCCCCGGGCTCCCACGTAGCGGCGCGCCCACGCTGCTCGCTGAGGGGGTTGAACACGGGTCAGCGATGCCGCCGGCCCTGGCCATCAGGGTTCGCGCATCGCACGGCCGTTCGCTCCACTACGACGGTGAGAGCGACCGCTCGCGAGTGCTTACAGACGAGGCACTTGCCGACGCGCGCACTCTCGGCGATCCCGAGGCGCTTGCGCACGCGCTGTTGGCATCCATCCAGGCGCTCGTCCCCCTGACACGTTCGACGGTGCGGACGGCGCTCGAGCGCAACCGCGAGGCGTGGCATCTGCTCGCAACGCTCGATGAGCCCGAGCTGATGTTCGTCATCGCGCAGTACGCGGTCAACGCCAGCCTCGCGCTCGGCGACCGCGACGAGCTCGATCTATGGATCAGCAAAATGGACGACGTCGCCGACCGCGCTGGCACGCTCTTCGCGCGGTACGTCCTTGCCACCGATCGCCATTGCATCGCGTTCCTTGACGGTGATCTCGATCGCGCTGAGAAGCTCGCCGATGTGGCGTCATCCTTGGCCGAGGATCTGCACGAGGACGTCTCTGGTGTGCACGGCGGGCAGGTCTTCCTGATTCGGCGCGAGCAAGACCGCTTGCGCGAGCTCGCCCCAGTGCTCCGCGTTGTGCTGCAGCAGCGACCAGAGTCGCTCTGGCTTCCCGGTCTCTCGCTGATCCTCGCCGAGGCTGGAATGCACGACGAGGCCCGCGATCGGCTCGAGCTGCTCGCTGCCGACAACTGCGCTCTGGTGCCACGCGACGACCTCTTTCCGGGGGTGCTCGCGTTCATGGCGGAGACGGCGTTCCTGGTGGGTGCTGCTCACCTCACGTCGACGCTGCGCGCCGAGATCGCGCCATTCGACGGGGTCATGCTCAGCGGGCACGCGTTCTCCTACCTCGGCTCGAACCGGCGCTACAAGGGCCTCCTCGCGGAGCTGGACGGCCAGGTCCATGAGGCAGCTGACGACTACGACGCGGCTGCCGACTTCGAGCGGCAGCTGCGCGCGCCGATCTGGCTGGCGCGCGCGCTGGTCGACGGTGCGCGAGTGCGGCGTCGGATGGGGGAGACCGCCGCCGCCCGCGAGCGGGCGGCAGAAGCCCGCGACATCAGTGATCGGCTCGGTCTCGTCGCGGTTCGACGCCTCGTCGACGAGCTCGGGGTGTTGTGACGGATCTGCGGCAGACGCCGGTCAGGACCTTTTGTACGGTTCACGACGACTCGACGCTTTAGGAGGCGGACAGATGACAACCACGACCACCGCGACAGACGTGCTCACCGAGGACATGCTCGCTCGCTTCGACAAGCGGGCACCCGAGTACGACCGCGAGAACCGGTTCTTCACCGAGGACTTCGAGGAGCTGCGGGAGTCGGGCTACCTCAAGGTCGCGATCCCGGTCGAGCTCGGCGGCGGCGGGTTGCTGCTCGAGGATTTCGTGCGGCTGCAGCGCCGGCTCGCGTACGTGGCGCCCGCCACGGCCGTCGCCGTCAACATGCACGTCTACTGGACGGGTCTCGCCGCCGATCTCTACCGCGCCGGCGACACCCGGCTCGCATGGGTGCTCGAGGAGGCGGCGGCCGGCAAGATCTTCGCCGCAGCGCACGCCGAGGCCGGCAACGACATGCCGCTCCTCCTCTCGACGACGGTCGCAGACCGGGCCGACGGTGGTTGGAACGTGACCGGGCACAAGATCTTCGGGACGCTGTCACCCGTCTGGGACTACCTCGGCTTGCACGCGATGGACTCGAGCGATCCCGAGAACCTGAGGGTCATCCACGCGTTCATGCCGCGCGGCACCGAGGGTTCCCAGATCGTCGACACGTGGGACACGCTCGGCATGCGCGCGACGTCGAGCCAGGACACGCTGCTGGACAAGGCGTTCATCGCCGACGAGCACGTCCCGGTCGTCTGCCCGGCCGGCTTTGCCGGCGCGGACATGTTCCACGTCGGCGTGTTCGCGTGGGCGCTGACGGGGTTCGCCGCGGTCTACTCGGGCATCGCCCAGCGCGCGTACGACCTCACGATCGAGTCGTTGCCGAAGCGCTCCTCGATCGCGCTGACACGCTCGATGGCGTACCACCCTGAGGTGCAGCACCACGTGGCGCAGATGCGCATGAAGCTCGAGATGATCGACGCCGTGCTCGAGCGCACCGCACGCGAGTGGTCGACGGGTGTCGAGCACGCCGACTGGCCGCTCAAGATCGTCGCCACGAAGTACACGGTCGTGCACGCCGCGTTCGAGATCGTCGACACCGCTCTCGACCTCACCGGTGGCGCGGGCATCTTCAAGCGCAACCGCATGGAGCAGCTGTTCCGCGACTGCCGTCTCGGCCGGATCCATCCCGCCAACGAGCTGCTCACCCACGAGATCGTCGCCAAGCTCTCGCTCGGCATCGATCCCGACGAATCCCCCCGCTGGGGCTGAGCGCTCTCAGCTCCTAGCGTCACGAGCCGCGTGCGCCAGTCCGCCCAGGAGGCGGATCAGCGCACGCGGTTCGCCGTTTTCCCGAGGGTCCTTGAGCGAACGGGTGTTCGAAACTACGCTGGTGTCACGTGCACGG
>CAYSAC010000185.1:0-6432 GCA_964428815.1 uncultured Acidimicrobiaceae bacterium
GTTCGCTCAGCGCGTCGGCAAGGAGGCCGCGCTCTTCGTGCCGTCGGGGACGATGGGGAACCAGATCGCGCTGCGCCTGCTGGCCAAGCCCGGCACGACGCTCATCGTCGGTCGCCGCCAGCACCCGGTGATCTACGAGCAGGGCGCAGCCGGCATGAACCTCGGCGCGCAGCTGCAGGTGGTCGACGACGACGACGGCACGATCGATCCCGCGGAGGTCGCCTACCTCGTCGAGGCGGCCGCGCACCACTGGCCGACGCCGAGCGCGGTGTGCGTAGAGAACTCGCACCTGCCGAGCGGTGGCCGGGTGTGGCCGCTGGATCGCCTGCGCGCCGTCGCCGACGTGGGCCTGCCCGTCCACCTGGATGGCGCGCGCCTGTTCAACGCAGAGGTTGCGAGCGGGGTGCGCGCCGCCGACTTCGCCGCGCCCGCGACGACCGTCATGTGCTGCCTGTCCAAGGGGCTGGGCGCGCCGATCGGGTCGGTGCTCGCGGGACCCTCCGATCTGATCGACCACGCCCGCGTCGAACGCAAGCGCCTCGGCGGCGGCATGCGTCAGGCCGGCATCATCGCCGCCGCCGGCCTCATCGCGCTGACGATGGTCGACCGGCTGGCCGAGGACCACGCCAGGGCCCGCCGCCTGGCTGGCGCGGTCGCCGAGCGCTGGCCGGGAGCGGGGCTCGACCCTGCGACGGTCGAGACCAACGTCGTGCTGTTCGAGCCGCCCAACCCTGCGGGCCTGCTCGCGCACCTCACCGCCGAGGGCGTGCTGGCGACGACCATCGCGCCCGGCGTCGTGCGCTTCGTCACCCACCTCGACGTCGACGACGCCGACGTCGAGCGGGTCGCCAAGGCGATCGCCTCCGCGCCGGCATGAGCGTGCTCGAGTCGGCGGTGCCAGCACGCGCCCTCGCCGTGTACGCCCACCCCGATGACCCCGAGGTCTCCTGCGCGGGCACCCTCGCCACCTGGGCCGCTGGCGGCGCCGAGGTGCGCCTCGTCATCTGCTGCCGCGGCGACAAGGGCTCGAACGACGGCAGCGACGATCCGGACGCGGTCGCGGCGCGGCGAGCGAAGGAGGTCGCAGACGCGGCCTCGGTCCTGGGTCTCGCCGGCCACGAGGTGCTCGGGTATGCCGACGGCGAGATCGAGAACAGCGTCGAGCTGCGGGGCGCGCTCGTGGCGCGCATCCGCCGGTTGCGACCGGACGTGGTGGTGTGCCCGGACCCGACGGCGGTGTTCTTCGGCGACAGCTACCTCAACCACCGCGACCACCGCGAGGTGGGGTGGGCGACGCTCGACGCGTGTGCCCCGGCGTCGGCCAGCCCTCTGTACTTCCCCGAGGCGGGCGAGCCGCACCAGGTGGGCACCATCCTCCTCTCCGGCACGCTCGAGCCCGACGCGTGGGTCGAGATCGGCGGTGCCCTCGAGCGCAAGGTCGCGGCCCTCGCCTGCCACACCAGCCAGCTCCGCGGCGATCCCGCGCTGGTCGCCGAGCTGCTCGAGCAACGCGCGCTGGAGGCCGGGCGCCAGGCGGGCGTCGAGCACGCGGAGGGCTACCGGCGGCTGCGGCTGCGCGGCTAGCTGTCGCGGCGCTGTTCGATCGCGCGCCACTCGCTCATCGCCCGGAGGGCGAGCACGCTGACGACGCCGACACCGATCGCTCCGACGACCGCGCCGATGAGCCCACCGACACCCGACAGGGTGGTGCAGTCGCCGCCGCACTGAAGGTCGGTCACGGCGTAGCCGATCAGGCCGCCGCAGGCGCCGCCCACGATGATGGCGAGGAACGCGAGCACGCGCGCGCCCGTCGACGGGAGCGCTGACGGTGCGTAGGAGTCGTCGGGGGCGGGTTCCACGGTCGCTCAGGCTAGTGACGCCGGGAGAACAGCCCCTACGCTCGCCGCCATGCCATCGGTCACCACCGAGGACGGTGCCATCGCGCGGTATCGCTCGTTCTCACGCGAGGAGTGGGCCGCGCTGCGGGCGGCGACGCCGCTCCCGCTGCGCGAGGACGAGCTCGACGAGCTGCGCGGCATCAACGAGCGGGTGTCGCTCGACGAGGTGAGCGACGTGTACCTGCCGCTGTCGCGGTTCTTGAACCTCCACGTCGCGGCGACGCAGGGTCTGAGCCGGGCCACCGACACGTTCCTCGGACGGCCGGCGGAGCGGGTGACCTACGTGATCGGCATGGCCGGCAGCGTCGCGGTCGGCAAGAGCACGACGGCGCGCATCCTGCAGGCTCTGCTCGCGCGCTGGCCCGACCACCCGAGCGTCGACCTCGTCACGACCGACGGCTTCCTGCTGCCGAACGCCGAGCTCGAGCGGCGCGGCCTCATGGACAGCAAGGGGTTCCCTGAGAGCTACGACGTGCGCCGGCTCCTGCAGTTCCTCAGCGAGCTGAAGGCCGGCGCCGACGAGGTCGAAGCGCCCGTCTACTCGCATGTGATCTACGACGTGCTGCCGGACGAGGTGCAGATCGTGCAGCGGCCCGACATCGTCATCCTGGAGGGCTTGAACGTCCTGCAGGGGAGCGAGGCGCCGCTCGCGGTCTCGGACTTCTTCGACCTGTCGATCTACGTTGACGCCGACGAGGCCGACGTCGAGCAGTGGTACGTCGATCGCTTCCTCGCGCTGCGCGAGACGGCGTTCACCGACGAGACCTCGTTCTTCCGCCACTTCGCCGCGCTGTCCGACGACGAAGCGGTGGCGATGGCCCGCGGCATCTGGACCTCGATCAACGGCCGGAACCTGGCCGAGAACATCCTGCCGACGCGAGCGCGGGCCGACCTCATCCTCGAGAAGGGCCCGGACCACTCGGTCAGGCGGGTGCTGCTCCGGGCGCGCTGAGCGGCGGGTGCCAGACTGGTCCGGTGCGCGACTGGCTCGTGGGGGGAGCGATCATCACCAGTGACGAGGGCCTGCTCCTCGTGCAGAACCGGCGTCGCAACGGCAGCTCTGATTGGACGACTCCTGGCGGCGTGATCGACGAGGGCGAGTCGCTGCTCGACGGCCTGACCCGCGAGGTGGAGGAGGAGACCGGGCTCCGCGTGACCCGCTGGCGGGGCCCCGTTTACGAGGTCGCGGCCGAGGCGCCCGACATGGGCTGGCGGTTGCGCGTCGAGGTCCACGAGGCCGTCGAGTACGAGGGCCAGCTCCGCGTCGACGATCCCGACGGCATCGTCATCGACGCCCGGTTCGTGCCCCTCGCCGACTGCCACGACAGCCTGCACGGCTGCCCGCCCTGGGTGCGAGTGCCGCTCGCGGCCTGGCTCAAGGAGCGCTGGGACGGCGACACCCGCCCGTTCGGCTTCCACGTCGCCGGCACCGACCCCGCGACGGTCGTCGTCACCCGCACCTGAGCCGCCCGGCAGCCGAGATGCGAACCGCGTGCGCCAACCCGCGGCAGCCACGGGTTCACGCACGCAGATGGGTTCACGCACACAGTTCGACCGAGACCCGGCATCATGAGCGCGTGGGCGACCGCACGATCTTGCATGTCGACATGGACGCGTTCTTCGTGTCCTGCGAGCTGCTCCGACAACCGGAGCTGCGCGGCACACCCGTCATCGTCGGCGGCAAGGGATCGCGCGGCGTCGTTGCGGCGGCGTCGTACGAGGCTCGGGCCTATGGCATCCACTCGGCGATGCCCTCGGTGCGGGCGCAGCGGCTGTGCCCGTCGGCGGTCTTCCTGCAGGGCGACTACAACCACTACTCCGAGATCAGCCGGGGCGTGATGGACATCTTCCGCTCCTTCACCCCGCTGGTCGAGCCGCTGTCCTTGGATGAGGCGTTCCTCGACGTGTCCGGTGCGCGGCGGCTGCACGGTGACGGCCCGACCATCGGCGCCGCGATCCGAGAGCGGGTGCGTGACGAGCAGGGCCTCACCTGCTCAGTCGGCGTCGCACCGACGAAGTTCCTCGCCAAGCTCGCGTCGGAGGCGGCCAAGCCGTCGGCCTCGCAGACGGGACCGGTCGCGGGCGAGGGCGTCCACGTGGTCGAGCCCGGTGACGAGCTGCGCTTCCTCCACCCGCTGCCGGTGCAGGCGCTTTGGGGCGTCGGCCCGGCCACGCTGGCCAAGCTCGAGCGACTCGGGGTGCGCACCGTCGGCGACCTCGCCGACCTGCCCGATCCGGCCGTCGTCGGATCGCTGGGCCAGGCCAGCGGCGCCCACCTCCTGCGCCTCGCACACGGCATCGACGAGCGCGAGGTCGAACCGGAGCAGCGGCCCAAGTCGGTTGGCCACGAGGAGACGTTCCCGCACGACCACCACCGGCGCGAGACGCTGCAACGGGAGATCGTGCGGCTCGCCGACTCCGTCGCCGGCCGGCTCCGCAAGCACGACCTCGCCGGCCGCACCGTGACGCTGAAGGTGCGGTTCAACGACTTCCGCACGATCACGCGCAGCTCGACCCTGCCGACGGCCGTCGACGCGGGACCGGCGATCGCCCGCGTCGCGAAGGCGCTCCTCGACGGCGTTGACCCGACGCCGGGCGTGCGGCTGATCGGTGTGAGCGTGAGCCAGCTGAGCGACGACGGTGCCCGCCAGCTGAGCCTCGACGACGACGGCGCGGCGGCGTGGGACGACGCAAGCGAGGCGGTCGACGCGATCCGGGATCGATTCGGCGACCAGGCGATCGTGCCCGCGACGCTCGCCGGTCCGGAGGGCATCAGGGTCAAGCAGCGGGGCGACCAGCAGTGGGGACCAGGCCGGTGAGCGCGTTGTTGCGTTCCAGGACCTGTGCGAAGATGGCGGGCATCGCCAGCCAGCGAGTGGACGGGTGACAAGGGGTTTCGGGCCGTGCCGCTTTCAGAGGACGAGGAGCGCATCCTCCAAGAGATCGCTCAACAGTTCTATGCCGACGATCCGCAGTTGGCGCACGCGGTCGGCAGCACGACGCTCTACACCCACAGCGTCCGCCGGCTGAAGTGGTCGATGGCGGGCTTCGTGCTCGGGCTCGTGATCCTGGTCGTGACCCTCTCGACGTCGGAGTTGCTGGCCTTCGGCGGCTTTCTCGTCATGTTGGGCTGCGCGCTGATGTTCGAGCGCAACGCTCGCAAGCTCGGCAAGGCCGGCCTCGAACAGGTCACCCAGTCGATGAAGGCCAGCGGGGTGAAGGACTTCCTCGGCTCAACCGGTCAGCGCATGCGCGAGCGGTTCAAGCGCGAGGGCGAGTAGCTACCAGGGCCGGCGGGGCGACCAGCCGGCCCGGCGCCGAGAGCGGGCCGACCGGGGCAGCACCGTGCGCACATCGAGTGCTCGCCGCGCCCGCTGCTTGAGCGTCGTCCGCTCCCTGACCGTCGTCGAGATCGCGCCGGCGGCGGTCTCCGCCGCGTCGGCGCCGCCGTCGTCGGCCCCGGTGGGCGAATAGTCGGCCATCTCTGCCACCCTGGCGAGCGTTCCGAGCGCGCCGCGCGCCTCTGGGAGCGTCGTCGCGACCCTGGTGGCGTACTCCCCGTAGGTCTCCGCCGCGTCCACCCGCACGCCGACGAGCTCGAGCGCCTCCTGGCTCTCGGCCCATGCGACGTGGACCCGGCTGGCCGGGTCCACCGCTCGCCGCCGGCGCCGTGCCCGCTGGATCGCGGCGATGGACGGGACCGCGACGAGGTAGGTGAGTGCGAGGCCGAGCACGGCGGCGGCGACGGTGATCGCCCAGCGGACGTACCAGCGGTCAACGACGCCGTCGTTCTCCGATCCGTTGCCTCCGACGTCGAGCGGTTGGTCGAGCCGGCCCGGGTCGATCTGAACGCTCGAAGGGGTCGAGCCGCCGGTCGAGCTGTCCGACACGAGGGTGGTGACCACGGTCGGGAGAGTGCTGCCACCGGGGGTGTCCTGGGCCTCGTCCACTCCCGTGTACTGCTCGGCGAAGGGCGCCCCCCGCCCCGGCGTCGGCTCGAACGCCACCCAGCCGAAGCCGGCGAGGTACACCTCCGGCCAGGCGTGGGCGTGCTCGCCACGCACTCGGTAAAGGGTCGGGTCGACCTCGTCCTGGACGCCTGGCGTGAAGCCGACGGCGACGCGCGCCGGCAGTCCTGCGGCCCGCGCCATCGCCGCGAAGGAGCCCGCGAACTGCTCGCAGTACCCGCGCTTGGCGTCGAACAGGAAGCGCTCCAGCGCGTCGCCGCTGTGGCCGGGAGCGACGGTCAGGTCGTAGGTGAAGCCGCGGAGGTGGCTCTGCAGCGCGAGCGCAGCGTCGTACGGCGTGGCTGCGCCGCTCGTCAGATCCACCGCGAGGGCGGTGGTGCGAGACGAGAAGCCGGCAGGCAGCGCGAGGTAGCGATCGCGGATCTCGGCCGGCACCTGCTCCCGCGTCGCGGTGCGCAGCGCGTCGGGCGTGAGGCGAGGGGACTCCGAGAGGACGCGGTAGCTGATGCCGTCGCTGTTCTCGTACTCCGTGTCCACGATCAGCGTCGAGGACCGCTCGTCGTAGC
>CAYSAC010000186.1:0-6399 GCA_964428815.1 uncultured Acidimicrobiaceae bacterium
GGATCGCCCGCGCGATCGCGATGCGCTGGCGCTGACCTCCGGAGAGGGAGTAGCCGCGCTCGCCGATCGGGGTGTCATAGCCCTCCGGCAGGCGCTCGATGAAGTCGTGAGCGCCCGCCAGCCGCGCCGCCCGCTCGATGCGGTCCGCAGCAGCATCCGCGTCCGCGAAGGCGATGTTGGCAGCGATGGTGTCACTGAAGAGGAACGTCTCCTCGAAGACGATGCCGACCGACTTCCGCAGGCCGCGCAGCGCCAGGTCGCGCACATCGACGCCATCCACGGTGACGCGGCCACCCTCGACGTCGTAGAAGCGCGGGATCAGTCGCGCGACCGTGGTCTTGCCCGATCCGGTCGCACCGACCAGTGCGACCGACTCTCCGGGCGCGATCGCGAGGTCGAACCCGTCGAGCACTACCGGCAATCCGTTGGCATAGCGGAACCGGACGGACTCGAACCGCACCTCGCCCAGCCCGCCGTCGCGCTGACTGGGCAGCGGCAGGCCGTCGTCGGTCTCGGCGATGACGGGCTCGGTCGTGAGCACCTCGTGGACGCGCTCGGCCGACGCCGCCGCCCGCTGGCCTTGGGCGAGGATGTTGCCGAGCATGCGCAGCGGCCAGATGAGCTGGACGACGTAGACGTTGAAGGCGACGAGCTCGCCAAGGGTGAGCGAGCCCTCGAGCACGCTGTGACCGCCGTAGCCGAGAACGACGATGAGCCCGAGGTTGGGCAGCAGCTCGAGCGCGGGCATGTACCGCGCTCGCACGGTCGCCGCCTCCATCGAGCGCTCGTAGACGTCGTCGGCCTCCTTCCGAAGGCGCGCCGCTTGCACGCCCTCCGCGCCGAACCCCTTCACGACGCGAACGCCGGCGACGGTCTCCTCCACGACCGCGGCGAGCTCGGCCGACTCCTGCTGGATGCCCATGACCGCGGGGTGCAGGCGCTTGGAGAACCGGTTGGCGAGGAGGTTGAGGAACGGCAGCGACCCGAGCGCGAAGAGGGTGAGGAGGGGGTCGATCGTCGCGAGGATCACGGTGACGGCGAGCACCGTGACCGCGTTGGAGATCGTGAGCGGGATCATCACGAGGAAGGCCTGCACCTGCTGCAGATCGGTGTTCGCGCGGCTCATCAGCTGACCCGTCTGCGCGTGGTCGTGGTAGGCGAAGTGCAGGCGCTGCAGGTGCGCGAACAGGCGCTCGCGCAGATCGGTCTCGATCCAGCGGGCCTCGCGGAACGCGAGGTAGCGACGCAGGCCGGTGAAGAGCGCGGACAAGAGCCCGACGGCGATGATCGCCAGCGCCCAGAACCGCAGCGCGCCCATGTCGTCGACCTCGATGCCGTGGTCGATGGCCAGCTGGACGAGCCGGCCGACGCTGACCTTGGCCGCGGTCCAGCACAGGCCCACGAGGACACCAGCCGCGATGCCCCTAGCGCGACCGCGGCAGGAGGCGCGCAGCAGCGCCCACCCAGGGTTCCGCGTCCGCTCCTCCACCTCAGCCCTCCGTCTTGACCCGAGGGTCAAGGCTAGTGGGAGCACCCCCGGCGCTTCGAAACGTTTCCGCGCTCAGAGGGTCCGCACAACACCGCCCGTCATCGAGACGGATTGGGCCCGAGGCGCCGCGACCCTTCGGAGGTTGGACGCGGTGAGCCCTTCTCTCTTCGCGGGGGTTCCGGCGCCCAAGCACAACGTCTCGAACCCGATCGGCGCGTGCTGCCGGCGCGAGCTTGTTGCGACGACCGCTCGAATCCGCGCCGTTTCACGCGCTCAGAGCGAGAGCAACGCCGGTGCCAGCTCGCGCCACTGCCGCATCGGGAGAGCCCTCACGTCGGGGTCGAGCACCTGGACGCAGACGTGGTTGGCGCCGGCCTCGTGGTGGGCGCGCACGCGCTCGACGATCGCATCCTCGTCCCCCCACGCGACGATCGCGTCGACGAGACGATCGCTGCCTCCATCGCCGAGATCAGCGTCTCCCCACCCGAGCCGCCGGAGGTTGTTGGTGTAGTTCGGCAGCGCCAGGTAGGTCTTCATGTGCGCCCTCGCTATGGCCCTGGCGACCTCGGTGTCAGTCGACAGGACGATCGCCTGCTCTGGCGCGAGCACTGCGTCCGGACCCAGCTCGGCGCGCGCGAACGCGGTGTGCTCGACCGGCACGAAGTACGGGTGCGCGCCGAGCGTTCGCTCCGCGGCAAGGCGGAGCATCTTCGGTCCGAGCGCGGCGAGCACGCGGCTGGGCGGCTTCGACGACCGGGGCGACACGTACACGGCCCGGTCCATCGCCTCGAGGTACGCCCGCATCGCCGAGTACGGCTTCGCGTAGTCGTGGCCGCGCAAGCCCTCGACCATCGGCTGGTGGCTCACGCCCATGCCGAGGAGGAAGCGGCCGCCGTACGCCTCGTCCAAGGTGAGCTCGGCCGCGGCCATCGCCATCGCGTCGCGCGCCCAGATGCTCGCGATCCCGGTCGCGACGACCAGCCGGTCGGTCGCGCCGAGCAGCAGCGCGGCGTTGGTCAGCGCCTCGCGGCCGACCGCCTCTGGGATCCAGAGCGTCGGATAGCCCAGCTCCTCGATCTCGACGGCCGCCTCGCGCGCCGCGGAGGCAGGCTGGAGGTCGAGCTGGAAGGTCCACAGGCCGACGCGTCCGAGCTGCACGGCCGCAACCTATCGCCCTGTCCGTATCACTATCCTGGCGCCGTGCTGCCGCTGGCGGATCGGACCGACCATGGCTCGCGGCGTGGGGCCGCTGTGGCCCTCGCAACCGCGGTCGCCGGGTGCGCGGTGCTCGCGGCGGTCGACCCGGACGGCTCAGGCGTCTACCCGGCGTGCCCGACCCGCCTGCTGCTCGGCATCGACTGCCCCGCATGCGGGACGCTGCGGGGGGTCCACGCGCTGCTGCGCGGCCGGGTCCTCGAGGCGCTCGACCACAACGCCCTGCTCGTCATCGCCGTCCCGCTGGCGATCGTGATCCTCCTCGGGCGGGTGGCACCGCTGGTCGGTCGCGGCGCGAGAGCCGTGTCGATCCCGGCGCCGATCAAGATCGCGCTCATCGGCCTGGCGGTGGCGTTCGCGATCGTGCGAAACCTGCCGATCCCGGCGGTCGCGGTGCTCGGGTCCGGGGCGGGCTGAGGCCCAGGCCAGGGACTTCAGGTCCGGGGCTTTCATGCCGATGCTCCTGGTCGAGGAGGGTCCCCCACGTGCGCTTTGATGAGCTTCTGCTGAAGATCCCCGGCGACGAGCTGCGGATCCGGTTCCACGAAAACCTGACAGTGCTGACCGGCATCGGGCTGCTCGAGCGCCAAGCCCTCGCCGACAGCATCCTCGGTGCGGTCACCGGAAAGGCTGAGGACGCGACCCTCACCTACACCGACGGCGCCGGCCGCCGTGTCGCGCTGCGGGCGTCGGGCGGACGGGTCAGCTGCACCGACGAAGCGGACGGCTCTCCCGTCGCTCCGCTGCTGGGCATGATCGCGAAGGACGAGGACGATCTGCGAGCGCTCATGCTGCTGCAGGCGGGCGACCTCGGGCTCACCGCATCCGCGCTGCGCGGCGACGAGCCACCTGAGCTGAGCGAGGCCCGCGCCACGCTGGAACAGCTCACCGAGCAGCTGCGCGGCGCGATGACTGCGCGCCAGTCCCTGGACTCGCTCCAGCAGGAGCGGCACCGCATCGACAAGGCGATCCGCCAGGCCCAGGACGGCGCTGCACGTCGGGAGTACGCGCGCGTGCTCGCGCAGCTCGAGCGCGTGCGGGCAGAGGCCAACGCGCTCCAGAGCGGTGGCGACGGCGTCGACGCCGACCGCCACCTGCTCGCCAGCGCCGACGACGCACGCGCGCTCGGCACGCTGTGGACTGAGGCGACCGTCCGGCTCGCGGAGGTTGCCGGGCCCTTCGGTGACGTAGAGCGGTTGGACGAGCACCTGCTCGCGACCGCACGCCACATTGCCGACGAGCCGCCGCGCGACCTCGACGTGCAGCTGCACGCGCTGTCGCGCGCCGCCGAGGAGCACACCGAGCTCGAGGTCCGCCTGCACCAGCTGGCCGAGTCGAAGCTGCCCGAGCCGTCGCACCACGTCGTGGTCGAGCTGGCGCGGGCCGATCAGGATGCGCTCTGGACCGCCCACCGGCGGATCCTCGAGACCAGCCAGCGGTTTGGACAGGCGCAGGTGTCCCTCGGTGGCATCGGCGGCCAGGACGGCCCGGCGCCGAGGATCGTCGCCGCGCTGGAGTCAGCCCACACCGAGCTCGAGCTGGCCGAGGGCATGGTCGAGCGCCGCTTCGTTCCCGGCATCGCGGGGACCGCGACCGGTGCCGCGGCGGCCCTCATCGCTTTGTCCGCCTCGCCGATCTTCGTGGTGCCGGCGTTGGCCGCAGGCTTGGCTTCCGCCATCTCCGCGCTCGTCAACCCCCGTCTCCGCCTCGCCCGGGCCCAGCGCCAAGAGCAGCGCGCGCTCGCAGGCGCTTCCGCACCGTCGTACCTCGCATTCCACATCCGGCGCGTCGAGGCCACCGTGGATCCGGACGTGCGCGAGCAGCTCGACCTTGCCGCGCTCGAGCACCGGCTGGCGACGACGGCATGGGCCGACGTCGCCGGCGATGTCGACCCGGCGACGGCGACGCCCCTCGAGGCCGAGGTTCGCGCCTACGACGACGCGCTGCACAGCCTTGGCGGCGCCGCCGACGAGATCGAGGCTTTGCGCCGCGATCTCGCCGAACGCGCCGTGCCCGAGCTGGACCGAGCCCGCGGCCAGGTGCTCGAGCTCACGCGGACCTACGGGCTGGCCGACGATGTCATCGACCTGACCGACAACGCGACCGTCGCGCGGCAGGTCCACCACCAGCTCGCGCTGGGTCGCACGGCGCGGCTGCAGGACGAGCTCGAGGCGGCCGAGGCCGACGAGCAGAAGCTCGCCGCCCGCTTGGACGACCTCCTGCATCAGCTCGGCTTCAGTGAGGGCACGCTCGAGGCCCGGGTCGGCGCGCTCGACTGGGCCGTCGGCCGGGCGAACGACCGCGAGGAGGCCAGGGTGCTGGCCCGCAGCAGGGACGAGGTCGAGCAGGACCTCGTCCACCTCCAGGAGGAGGCGCGGCGCCTTCGCCGGCCGGAGTGGGCCACCGTGACCGCGGCCGACGCCGAGGAGCCCGATCTCGATCACCTGCAGCGTCGCCGCCAAGAGGTGACCGCCGCGCTGTCAGAGACCAGCCCCGAGGTCGACGTCGAGCACCTCGCGGACCGCCACAGCGCGATGGAGCGCAGGATCGCGGCGCTGGAGTCCCGCTACGACGGCCTCAGCTCGACCGGATCGCCCGGCGCGCTCGCCGACCTCCACCAGTACCTGCTGGCCCACCTCACGAAGGCCGCCCACGCCGGTCCGCAAGACGAGGCCGTGCCGGTCGTGCTCGACGACATCTTCCTGCGCATCCCCGCCGAGCGGAAGTGGGACCTGCTCGACATGCTGCGCCGGCTCGGCGAGAAGACCCAGCTCATGTACCTGACCGATGACCCGTTCGTCGCTGCATGGGCGCGCCGCCGGGCCGCCGCCGGCGAGATCACGCTGCTGGAACCGGTCGCCGAACCCGTCTGACCCATCCGGAGTCAGGTCAGGCGTCTCAGCTCGTCGCGGTAGCGGCGGGTGCGGGCGACGTAGCTGAGCATGCCGGGCACGATCATCGTCGCGGCGTCGACCGCGCCCTCGCGGATGCGGGCCGGGACGCCGAGCGCCATCGCGCCACTGGGCACGACCGTGCCGCCGGCCACCACCGCGCCTGCGCCGACGAGCGCGCCCGACTCGATGACCGCTCGGTGCAACACGACCGCGCCGGAGCCCACGAGCGACCCGTCGTGGATGGTGCAGCCCTCGAGGTGCACGAGGTGGCCGATCACGCACTCGTCGCCAACCTCGGTCGGGTCGAACGGCGTGCAGTGGATCACAGAGCCGTCCTGCACCGACGTGCGTGCGCCGATCCGGATCGATCCGTCATCACCGCGCAGGACGGCGCCTGGCCAGACGGAGGCCTCGGCGCCGATGTGGACGTCGCCGATCACCACAGCGTCGGGGTGGACGTAGGCGTCCGGGTGGATCGTGGGCTCCCGGTCGCCCAGCGCGTAGATCACTCGGGGAGGAGCGCGCGGATGGTGTCGGGGACCGAGAACATCTCCTCCTTGGAGATGCAGGCGCCGACACCCATCGCTCTGGCGCGGTCGCGCATGGCATCGGTCAGGTAGGCCGAGAACAGCACGATCGCCTGGTCGGGCTTCTCCGCGAGCATTCGCTCCGCGACCTCCATGCCGCTGAGCCCGGGCATGCGTTGGTCGAGCACAACGACGTCCGGCGAGACCTCCCGCCACCGCTCGATGGCCTCCGTGCCGTCGGCCGCCTCGGCGACGACCTCGATCGACCCGGATC
>CAYSAC010000187.1:0-6395 GCA_964428815.1 uncultured Acidimicrobiaceae bacterium
CGCTCGCCCACGCCCTGGACGCGGAGGTGTGCGAGCTCTACACGGACGTGCCCGGCGTGTTCACCGCCGATCCGCGGCTGGTGCCCACGGCGCACCGCATGGCCAGGGTCAGCTTCGACGAGATGCTCGAGATGACCGCGTGCGGTTGCCCCAAGCCCGCCATGCGGTCCGTCGAGTTCGCCCGCACCTGGGGCGTCCGCCTGCACATCCGATCAGCGTTCACCTGGGAGCCCGGCACCTGGGTGCAAGAGGAGGATCCGTCCATGGAGCAGGCCATCGTGTCCGCGGTCACCCACGACACCACCGAGGCCAAGGTCACGGTGCTCGGCGTGCCCGACATGCCGGGCATCGCCGCGCGCCTGTTCCGCCAGCTCGCTGACAGCGGCGTGAACGTCGACATGATCGTGCAGAACGTCTCCGATCATGGCGTCACCGACATCTCGTTCACCGCGCCGAGGGATGACCTCGAAGCGGCGCGCGCGATCACGTCGGCGCTGGCCGAGGAGATCGGCGCGACCGGCGTGTCGACCGACGACTCGATCGCGCGGGTCAGCCTCATCGGAGCGGGCATGAAGTCGAACCCGGGCGTCGCGGCAACGATGTTCGAGACGCTCGCGGGCAACGACATCAACATCGAGATGATCTCGACCTCGGCCATCCGCATCAGCTGCGTGGTCCGCGAGGACCAGATCGAGCGGGCCGTGCAGTCGCTCCACACCGCGTTCGGCCTCGACGCCTGAGCCAAGCCCACTCGTTTCGGCTGACATTTGCGTCGCTTGCCGACGCTGATGTCAGCCGAAAGCACTTCGGTGCCCGTGCCGGCCGCCAGTAACCTGGCGGGATGCGTGTCGGCATCTTCGGGGCAACGGGACAGGTCGGCGGCGTGATGCGCGAGATGCTCGCCGAGCGTGCCTTCCCGGTCGACGAGCTGCGACTCTTCGCATCCTCCCGGTCGACCGGTCGCTCGCTGCCGTGGAACGGCGGCGAGATCGTCGTCGAGGACGCGGAGCTCGCGAGCTACGACGGGCTCGACATCGCCCTCTTCGCCGCAGGCGCTCCGGCGTCGCGGGCACTCGCCCTGAAGGTCGCAGGCGCAGGCGCCACGGTCATCGACAACTCGTCAGCGTGGCGCATGGACCCCGATGTGCCGCTCGTCGTGGCCGAGGTCAACGACCACGCGCTGGCGTCGATTCCGAAGGGCATCGTCGCCAACCCCAACTGCACGACGATGGTCGCGATGCCGGTGCTCAAGGCGCTCGACGTCGAGGCCGGGCTCGTGTCGATGGTCGTGAGCACGTACCAGGCGGTCTCGGGCGGCGGGCTCGCGGGCGTGGCCGAGCTCGACGAGCAGGTGCGCAAGGTCGCCGACGGGGCGGCGGCATTGACCCACCGCGGCGACGCGGTCGAGTTCCCCGCTCCGTCGAAGTTCGCCAAGACGGTCGCGTTCAACGTGCTGCCCTTCGCCGGCACGATCGTCGACGACGGTGCGCTCGAGACAGACGAGGAGCAGAAGCTCCGCAACGAGAGCCGCAAGATCCTCGAGCTCCCGGACCTCGCCGTATCCGTTTTGTGCGTGCGGGTCCCCGTGTTCACGGGTCACTCGCTGTCGATCAACGCCCGCTTCTCCCGCGCGATCTCACCCGACCGAGCCGCGGAGGTGCTCGCGAGTGCGCCGGGTGTCAAGCTCAGCGACGTGCCGACCCCCCTCGATGTGACCGGCGGCGATGTCACCCACGTCGGCCGGCTCCGGCGCGACCCGACGGTGGAGAACGGCCTCGCGCTGTTCCTGTCCGGCGACAACCTCCGCAAGGGCGCAGCGCTCAACGCGGTCCAGATCGCCGAAGCCCTCCTCGCGCGCCGCTAAGCGCACGCGCAGGGGGTCGCGCCGCAGCGCGGGCACCCATAGGCGTAGCGCAGGGCGGAATCCGACAGGGACAGGCCGAGCTGCTCTGCGAGCGACGCCAGCCACGCGAGCACGTCGCCGAGCTCGTGCAGCTGTTGCTCGGCGGAGCCCTTGCGCACGGCCTGTGACAGCTCGCCCAGCTCCTCGGTCAGCCAGGCGACCGTCGCTGCGACACCGCGCTCACGGTCCTGCGCGCCGTACGTATCGGCCATCAGCTGCTGGAAGGCCTCGAGGTCCATGGCACCTCGAACGTACCGTTGATGACTCAGCCAGTGCCTTCGCTGATCATCGGTTGGCGATCGACGAGCCGCTGCGCGATCTCCCGCAGCTTCACGTTCTCGCGCTGTGAGGCTCTCCGCAGCACGTCGAAGGCCTCGTCCGGCGACATGTCCGGCGACTGCGCCATGAGCATGCCCTTGGCCTGCTCGATGGTCGAGCGGCTCTGCATCGCCTCCTGAAGCTGCTCACCGAGCGTGAAGGCTCCCCAGAAGGCGGCGGCGTTGGACAGCACGATGGCTGCAGCACCGGCGAGCTCGGATCCGAGCTGCTCGTCGTCCTCGGAGAACGCGAGACGCTCCTTGGCGTACAGGTTGAGCGCCCCGACACCTTTGCCGGCTGCGACGAGCGGCAAAGAGAGGGCGCTCAGCACGCCGTGCTCGCGGGCGGCGAGGCTGAAGTCCGGGTAGTCGCCCTCGGCCTTGTCCATGTCATCGATGCGGACCACCCGCTGGGCGCGCCACGCGTCCAGGCACGGTCCCGCGCCGCTGCGGTACTGCGCCTCATCCATCTCGGGCGACGCGTCGTCGGTGAAGATCGTGGTCGTCGGCCGACCTTGCTCGTCGAGCATCGACACGCTCGCCATCTCGGCGCCGGGCAGCGCGTCGGTCGTGAGCTGCGCGATGTAGAGGAGCGTGTCACCGAGTGAGGCATTCGCGACGAGGAACCGCGAGAGCGCGTGGAGCGCACTCGCCCGAGGATCCTCCGACATGCTGGGGAAGCCCTTCCGATACGGCGGGCCATCCCTGCTTCGTCAAGGACGACGACGTGTTCGTTGTCACACCCTACTAGCCGGATCTTCCGATTCGTCCGGTCTCAGCGACGACCCCAAGGTCAGCGAGAAGGCTCCGCACCCGGTCCTCGATCCCGTCTCGGATCGGCCGCACGGCGTCAACACCCCGGCCGGCCGGGTCGTCGAGCTCCCAGTCCTCGTAGCGCTTGCCGGGGAACAGCGGGCAGGCATCGCCGCAGCCCATGGTGACGACGACGTCGGCGGCGCGGACGATCTCGTCGGTCCAGGGCTTTGGATACTCACTGGTGATGTCGATGCCGACCTCGGCCATCGCCTGCACCGCGGCCGGGTTTACCTCCGTCCCGGGTTCTGATCCACCCGACCACGCGATCGCACTGCCGCCGGCGAGGTGGTTGAACCAACCCAGGGCCATCTGGGACCTGCCCGCGTTGTGCACGCACAGGAACAGCACGACAGGCAGACCATCGTCGCGGGGTGGATCAAGGTCGGGCATCGAGGGCCTCCTCGAGCGAGGGCTCGGGTTCGGGGAACAAGATCCGGGCGACGACGACCGCGAGCGCGGCACCGAGGAGCTCGGCGGCGATGAACGGCAGCACCGATGCCGGCGCGATCCCGGCAAAGGTGTCGCTGAGCATCCGGGCGATCGCGACCGCGGGGTTGGCGACACTCGTCGACGACGTGAACCAGTAGGCGGCGCCGATGTAGCCCGCAACCGCGATCGGCACCGCGGTCAGCCGGCCGGAGCGCACGACACCGAAGATGACGGTCAGCAGCCCGAATGTGGCGACGACCTCGGCAAGGAAGGTCGCCGCGGTGATGCGGTCCTTGGTGGACCAGTCGACCGCGGGCAGCTCGTACATCAGGTTGGCGACGACAGCGCCGGCGCAACCGCCCGCGATCTGCGCCGCGATGTAGGGCACGACGGCGCGCGGATCGATCTTGCGGGTCACCATCTCGGCGAGGGTCACCGCGGGGTTGAAGTGCGCACCGGACACGGGTCCGAACGTCAGGATCAGCGCGGCGAGTGCGAGGGCAGTCGCAGTCGAGTTCTCGAGCAGCTGCAGCCCAACGTCCCCTGGAGACAGCCGCTCCGCGGCGATCCCCGAGCCGACGACGACCGCGACGAGCAGGCCGGTGCCGAGCCCCTCGGCGAGCGCGCGGGTGCCGACGGAGCGGTCGGCGCTCATGCGCAGGGCCGCCGGCGCGGCGTCCTCGGCTCCACCGCCGCGCTGATGCGGCCGGCCAAGCGGACGAGGACGGGCCGCTCGAGGATGTAATAGGTGAACGCGCCGCACGGCTCGGTCCGCACCACACCGGCCTGCCGCAGCGCACGCAGGTGGTGGCTGACCAGCGGCTGGGCGAGGCCAAGGTCCTCCACGAGGTGGCACACGCACAGGTCCTCGACGGCGAGGCGCTGCACGATGCTCCACCGCACCGGCTCACCGAGGAGCTTGAGCAGCGTCGACGCGTCGGCTAGATCAACTGTCACGCATATCAATCTGGGCGAATGCGAGGGTGACCACAAGCGAACAGGAGATGAACTCGGCGCGGCGCGATCAGTTTCGTGTTGGCGCGCCGTCTGATCGTGTGAGAGAAACGATCTCCCACATCGCATCCGGAGGCTTCTGGTGTTCGCACGACTCGGTCCCTGGTGCCACGACCGCCGCAAGCTCGTCCTCGGCCTCTGGATCGCGGCCCTCGTCCTCTTCGGCGCGGCCTCTGGCGCGGCGGGCAACGCGTTCCGCGACGAGTTCAACCTGCCCGACGTCGAGTCCAAGACCGGCTTCGACATCCTCGACGAGGAGTTCGGCGGCCAGGGCACCGGCGCGGTCGGAACGATCGTGTTCCTGGCCGAGCAGGGCGTCGATGACCCGGCCGTGCGAGGCGGGATGCAAGCCCTGTTCGACAAGGCCGCAACGCTGGACGACATCACACGCGTCGAGAGCCCCTACGCCGAGGGCGGCGCGCAGCAGATCGCGTTCCAGGGCGACGACGCCGGGAAGATCGCCTACGCGAACATCGAGGTGCCCCACGACCTCGACTTCGCCCGGGCCGCCGAGATCCGTGACGAGATCATGGCGAGCACGCCGGAGATCGACGGTCTGCGGGTCGAGCTGGGCGGCTTCATCTTCTCCGAGTTCGAGCAGCCGTCGTCGGAGATCCTCGGCCTGGCGTTCGCCGTCGTCATCCTCATCCTCGCCTTCGGCTCGGTCCTGGCCATGGGCCTGCCGGTGGGTGTGGCGCTGTTCGGCATCGGCATCGGGACGACGATCATCACGCTGCTCAGCAACGTCCTGACGATCCCCGACTTCGCGACGTTCCTCGGCATCATGATCGGCCTCGGTGTCGGCATCGACTACGCGCTGCTGATCATGACCCGCTACCGCGAGCAGCTCCACGCCGGGCACACCGTGCGCGAGTCGGTCGCCATCGCCATCGACACCGCGGGTCGGTCCGTGCTCTTCGCCGGCATCACGGTGGTCATCTCCCTGCTCGGCATGCTCGTGATGGGCGTCAGCTTCGTGCAGGGGCTGTCCGTCGCCGCCGCGTCGGTCGTGGCGGTCACGGTCATCGCGTCGCTCACGCTGCTACCCGCGCTCCTTGGCTTCGCCGGCGAGAGGATCGAGCTGACGCGCTGGCGCGGCCTCATCACCGCCGGCCTGGTCGCGCTCGCGCTCGTGAGCCTCGGACTCAAGGCCACGCCCATCGGCTTCGCGCTGGCGGGGCTGGCCGCGATCGTGCTCATCGCTGGGTTCTTCGTCGGCCCGCTGAAGCGCGAGGTGCCCCGCAAGCCACCGAAGCCGCTGCGCGAAACGGTCGCCTACCGGTGGAGCCGCGTCATCCAACACCGTCCGTGGATCACGGCGATCGGCGGCGCCGTCGTGCTCCTCGTGCTGGCGATCCCCGTGCTCGGTCTGCGGCTCGGGTTCTCCGACGAGAGCAACTTCGCGGAGGACACCACGACCAAGCAGGCCTACGACCTGCTGGTCGACGGGTTCGGTCCCGGATTCAACGGTCCGCTGCTCCTCGTCGCCGCGCTCCCCGACGGCACCGATCTCGCCAAGCTCGGCGCTGTCGACCGAGCGGTGGCCGCCGAAGAGGGCGTCGCCTTCATCTCACCGGTGCGGCCCAACGACTCGGCCAAGCCGAGCGCGGCGATGTGGGTCTTGATCCCGAAGAGCGGCCCTCAAGACGAGGCGACGACCGCGCTCGTCAACCGGCTGCGCAGCGACGTGCTGCCCGCGGCCGAGTCCGAGGCCGGCATCGACGTCGCGGTCACTGGCAGCGTCGCGGTGAACGTCGACTTCTCCGACTACCTGTCGTCCCGCCTGCCGTACTTCTTCGGGGTGGTGCTGGCGCTGTCGTTCCTGCTGCTGATGGTCGTGTTCCGCTCGGTCCTCGTGCCGCTGAAGGCCGTGATCATGAACCTGCTGTCGATCGGCGCCGCCTACGGCATCATCG
>CAYSAC010000188.1:0-6391 GCA_964428815.1 uncultured Acidimicrobiaceae bacterium
GTCGTCGCCATGCAGGACGAGAAGAGCCAGATCCAGAACCGTGCCCGCGCGCTCGTCGTGCTGCGATCGCGGCTCCTGAAGCTCGAGCAGGACCGCCAGCGCGACGAGCTGTCGGAGGCAAAGAGGGGTCAGATCGGCGGGGGCGGCCGGTCCGAGAAGATCCGCACCTACAACTACAAGGAGAACCGGGTCACCGACCATCGCATCGGGCTCACCATCTACAAGCTCGACAAGGTGCTGGCCGGCGAGCTGGATGACATCGTCGACGCGCTCGTGCAGGACGAGCAGACGAGGCGCCTCCAAGCAGAGTCGTGAGCACCATCACCTGGCGCGAGCTGCAGGCCGACGCCGCGACCAAGCTGCGCGCTGCCGGCCTGCCGTCCCCCGAGATCGACGCGCTGCGTCTCGTCGAGCGGGCCTCCGGTGCGTCCGGTGCCGAGCTCATCCTCACCCTCGACGACGCCGTGACAACGCGGGCGGTCGCCTTCCTCGACGCGATGCTCGGTCGTCGCGCGCAGGGCGAGCCGTTGCAGTACGTGCTGGCCAGCTGGGGCTTCCGCACCCTCGACCTGTACGTCGACTCGAGAGTGCTCATCCCTCGACCTGAGACCGAGGTCGTCGCCGGCCACGCCATCGACGAGGTCGACCGCTTGTCGGCGCGGGTCGCGGTCGACCTTGGCACCGGCTCTGGCGCGATCGCCCTGTCTCTTGCCGCGGAGCGACCGGGCCTCGAGGTGTGGGGGACGGACCGGTCGGCCGCCGCCCTCGAGGTCGCGAGCGGCAACCTCGCCGGGCTCGGACGGGCCGCGGCGCGGGTGAACCTGGTGGAGGGGTCGTGGTGGTCGGCGCTGCCCGACGCCCTGCGCGGGCGCGTCGACGTCGCGGTCAGCAACCCGCCCTACGTGGCTGCCACCGATCCGCTGCCCGCGGAGGTGGCGGACTGGGAGCCACGCGACGCGCTCATCCCTGGCCCGACCGGCCTGGAGGCGATCGAGGAGATCGTCGCGGGCGCTCCGGATTGGTTGTCGCGCCCCGGCGCGCTCGTCGTCGAGATCGGTGAGACGCAGGCCGACGCGGTGCTGTCGATGGCGGTCGCCGCCGGCTTCAGCGAGACGGAGATCCACCCGGACCTCGCCGGCAAGCCAAGGGTCCTCGTCGCCCATCGGTGAGGTTCTTGCGGCAGAAACCGACGAAGACCGTCGACAAGTGCCGCAGGAACGCGTGGGTCAGGCCGGTTCGACGAGGATCTTGGCGTGGGCCTCGGGGTCGGCGAGGTCGCGGAACGCTTGGGGGACGCCGTCGATGTCGACCGAACCGGTGATGAGCGGCACCACGTCGATCTGACCCTCGGCGATCGAGTGCAGGGTGCCCCCGAACTCCATCGGGTCATAGCCGAGCGCGAAGCGGATCGTGAGCTCCTTGCCGATGCCGCGCATGGGGAAGATGCTGTCGGCCTCCATGCACACGCCGACGACCATGACCTGCGCGTCCTTGGGAGCGTCACGCATGGTCTGGTCGATCATGCCGGGCACGCCGACCGCCTCGTAGATGTGGACGGGGCGGGTGCCGTCGACACGTCGCCACGCCTCGAGCGCGGGCTCCTGGCGGGGGTCGACGACCCCGTGCGCGCCGAGCCGGGTCGCCAGCTCGCGCCGCTTGGTCGAGAAGTCGGAGGCGACGATCGGCTCGATGCCCTTCAGCGCGAGCGCGGCGATGACCGCGAGCCCGACCGGTCCGCAGCCGAGCACGACCGCGGCCTGTCCGGGCTGGATCGTCGACTTGTTCACCGCGTGGAGCCCGACGGCCATCGGCTCGGTCAGCGCCGCGTGGCGCGGGTCGAGCCCGTTCGGCACCTTGAGGGCGAGCATGTCCGACAGCACCATCAGCTCGCCGTAGCCACCGGGCAGGTCGTTCGAGTAACCGATCGGGTGGATGCCTGACGGGTCGAACGCGATCGGCATCGACACGACGATGTCGCCGACGGAGCAGTTGCCGACGTTGTCGCCCAGCTCGACGACCTCGGCGCTGAACTCGTGACCCATCACGACATCGCGGCTGAGGTCCATGATCTTCGGCCGCATCTCGTCGGGCATCCACCCCGACCCCTCCTCCGACAGCGCCACCATCTGCTCGCCGTACTTGAGGGCGTGGAGGTCGGATCCGCAGATGCCGCACGCGAGTGTGCGCACCAGCACCTGACCCGCTGCCGGCCGCGGGTCCGGCACCTCGTCGACGACCAGCTCCTTTCCTCGCATCACCGCAGCTCGCATGGCGAAGGAACCTACTGTCGACGTCGTGTCTTCCTCCGATCCGATCAGCGCGGCAGCCGAGGTGCTGCTCGCCGGGGGCGTGGTCGTGCTGCCGACCGACACCGTGTACGGCATCGCCGCCCTCGCGAGCCTCCCGACGGCGACGGCGCGGCTGTCCGAGATCAAGGGGCGGACCGGCGACGTGCCCATCGCCGTGCTCTGCGCGGATCCTGCGCAAGCACTCTCGCTGGCCGGCACGGTCACCCCGGACGTCAAGCGACTGACCGAACGCCTCTGGCCCGGCCCGCTGACGCTCGTGCTGCCCCGCCGGCGAGGCATCGACCTCGCGCTGGGCGAGCCGTCCACCACGATCGGGCTCCGGTGCCCGGACCAGGCGCTAGTCCGCTCACTGGCTGGCCGCGTCGGCCCGCTCGCGACGACCTCGGCCAACCGCCACGGGCACCAGACACCCACGACCGCGGCCGAGGTCGAAGCCGAGCTCAGCGGCGCTGTCGACCTCGTCGTTGACGGCGGACGGTGCGAGGGCGCGCCGTCGACGGTCCTCGACTGCACGGGCGAGACCTGGCGCGTCCTGCGCGCGGGCGCGATCGGGCTCGCCGAGGTCGAGGCTGCCGGGCGCGCGTGATCCACGGTTGCCGCGACGGCTGCAGGGGTATCGACCCTGCTGTTCGTCTACAGGAGGCACCGTTGAAGATCGCGACCATCATCCTCGGTCTCGGCGTGGCGCTCATGTCGCTCGCCGCCGTCGGCCTCGCGCCGGCGACCGCGGCGATGGGCGGTGTGCTGGCCTTGGTCATCGGCGGCTTCATCCTCGTGATCGTCATGGATGAGCACGACCTTGCCGCATCGCGGGTCGTGGACGAGCCCGTCCGCACCCCGGTTTCGGTGACCGACCTCGCGTAGTCTTCGGACCGGCCGTCAGGCTGGTCAGCACGACACCGGGGGGGACACCATGCCGTTCCGCAAGAAGGCCGCGGAGGATCGGGGCGCGACGCTCCGCAAGGTCGCGTTCTTCGACGGCCTCGACGACCACGAGCTCGAGCGCGTCGCGCAGCTCGCTGAGGAGGTCTGGGCTGAGCCCGGCGCGGTGCTCATCGACCAGGGCAAGCCGGGTCAGGAGTGCTTCGTCATCGTCGAGGGCGAGGTCGGCGTGTTCCGTGGCCTCGAGAAGGTCGCCACGCTGCGCGCTGGTGACATGGTCGGCGAGAACGCCCTCATCGCGCACAGTCCCCGCAACGCGACCGTGACGGCGATGACGCCGCTCCAGTTGCTGTCCTTCGACACCGCGGCCTTCCGGCGCCTGCTGGACGAGATGCCGAAAGCGGCCGAGAAGGTCGACGCGCTGCTGCGCGAGCGGGCCGCGCGCGTCAGCGACGAGTAGCTCAGAGGCTGAGCGCGCCGTCCGGTGTCAATCGGGCGCGGTGGCCGGCGAGCTCGTCGACGAGCATCGCCTTGAGCTGAGCGGGCTCCTGGGTGGTGCCCCACGCGCGGCGACCGTCGTCGAGCAGGCACGCGGCGATGCCGTTCTCGGGCTGGCCGTCGCGCGCGTGCATCACGGTCCAGCTCTCGATCGTCACCTCGCCGTCGTGCTCCTCGCACAGCTCGCGCCGCGGCGACGCGTCGACCTCGTCCTGCGGGTGAGCATGGCGGAAGCCGGCCGCTGGCGGTTCGGTGGAGTACAGGCCGAACGCATGCTTGGTGATGTACCCGCCGTTCGCGGAGCACAGCCCGACCGAGCCGGGATCGTCGCGGAGCACCTGCGCCATCGTGGCAATCGAGTGCATGACGTAGTTGTTCCACGGTCCGCCGGCGAAGGACAGCCCGCCGGTGACTGTGAGCTGCCGGTCGAGGTCGAAGCCGAGCTCGGCGGCACCGATCTCAACCGCCGACGGGAAGCACGAGTAAAGGTCGACGTGGTTGACGTCATCGGGCGTCGTGCCGGCCAGCTCGAACAGCGCGCGGCCTGCCGCCCCGATGGCGGGGGAGGACCGCAGGTCGTGTCGCTCCGAGACGAAGTAGTGGTCGTGGGCGTCGGTCCCGGCGAGCGGGAAGACCCATCGGTCGCGCGGCACTCCCAGCGACTCGGCCCGCTCCGCCGAGCAGAGGAGGACGGCGGCGGCCTGCTCCACGCTGTTGTTGGAGTTCATGAGCTTCGTGTACGGGAAGCCGACCATCCGGTTTTCGGGTCCCGGCGTCCGGATCTCCTCGGCGGTATAGGCCTGCTGGATCCACGCGTTCGGGTTCATCGCTGCGACGTCGCTGAATCGCGCCCACAGCTCGCTGATGAGCACCGTGTGGTCCTCGATGCTCCGGCCGGCGCCGATGCGGATCGCCTGCTCGAACAGCGGATAGACCTGCACTGGCATCAAGATCCCTCTGGCCATCTCGCCCGGAGCGCTCAACGTCTCGTCGTGACCGAGCGTGCGCGTCGGCGCCACGTCGTCGGGCTGCTCGGTCCACGCCGGGCGGTTGTCGGCGGAGCGAGCCGCCATGCGCGTCCGCCACGCCTCCGCCCCTCCGAGGAGGACGAGGTCGTTGCGGCCGGCCTGGATGTCGAGGCACGTCGTGTTGACGAGCGACTGCGGGCTGTTGCCGCCCATCGCCGTCAGCGCGGTCTCCTTGAGGGCTGCCCCGAGCCGCTCGACGACGAGCGCGGCCGGGTCGCGGTAGCGCCACGAGAACAGGGCCACGACGCGCGCCGAGTCGATCTCGCGCAGCCCTTCGCCGGTGATGTGCGCGTCCTCGGCGGCACGGCGCGCGGCCTCGACGATCATGTCCACCGGCTCGAGCGCCAAGTCGCCGCGATCGACCCGCTGGTTCAGCTGGCCACCGCCGATGAGGACCGGCGTGCGGGGATCGATCGGCATCTCGCGCCTCCTGGAGAACTTGACCGTCCGGTCAAGATTAGGGACGGGGGGTCCGTCACTACAATCCGGGCATCGACGTCCTCATCCTCTGCACGGGCAATCAGTGCCGCTCGCCCATGGCCGAAGCCCTGCTGCGGGACCGGCTGGCCAACGCTGGCGTCGACGCGACGGTGACCTCCGCCGGGCTGATGGACGAGGGCGTGCCCGCGTCGGCTCACGGGGTGACGGTCATCGGCCGCCGGGGCCTCGACCTCAGCGGCCACCGCAGCCGGACCGTGGGTGCCGACCTGCTCGCCGGCGCCGACCTCATCATCGGCATGGCTCGCCGTCACGTCCGCGAGGCGGCGCTGCTCGACCGCGCCTGCCTCGAGCGCGCGTTCCCGCTGAAGGACCTGGTCCGCCGGGCCGAGGCGCGCGGCGCCAGGGCGACGGGCGAGTCGCTGGCCGACTGGCTCACGCGCCTCGGCGCCGATCGCCGGACCGATGACCTGCTGGGGGAGTCAGATCACGACGACGTCGCCGACCCGATCGGCCGCCCGGTCGAGGCCTACGAGCAGACCGCAGCCGAGCTCGACGACCTCCTCGGTCGTCTGGTGGCGCACGCCTGGCCCGATGCACGCGCGAAGGCTGCGTCGTGAAGAACGCGATGCGAGCCTGCGAGCAGCGCTGGGCGCCGTCGGCCCGCCAGGGCCAGGCGTCCCGTCGAGCGCCGGAGGCGCGCGCATGAGAATTGCTATCGGGTCCGACCACGCCGGCTACCGGCTGAAGAGCCACCTGATCGGCGTGCTCGAACAGCTCGGGCACGGCGTGCTCGACCTCGGCACCGACAACGAGGAGCCCGTGGACTACCCGCCGATCTGCGCCGCGGTCGGGCGCGCGGTCGTCGCCGGTGAGGCCGACCGCGGCGTCGTCGTCGGCGGATCCGGTCAGGGCGAGCAGATCTCGGCCAACAAGGTGCGGGGCGTGCGCGCCGCGCTGTGCAACGACCTGTACACCGCGCGCATGTCGCGCCTGCACAACGACGCCAACGTCCTGTCGATGGGTGGCCGCATCGTGGCCGACGGATTGGCCAGTGAGATCCTCACGCTGTGGCTGAGCACCGAGTTCGAGGGCGGCCGCCACGAGAAGCGCCTCGCTCAGATCGCCGACATAGAGGAGTCCAACTGATGCGAGCACCGCGAGCAGCAGGCTGGCCGAGCGAGCGCCAGCGAGCCGGACGGCGATGGGTTCGGGGCGCAGCCCCGAGGCAACATT
>CAYSAC010000189.1:0-6361 GCA_964428815.1 uncultured Acidimicrobiaceae bacterium
AGAGCCCGACGCCGAACGCCTTCGCCCGCTCGACGATCACCGCGCCGAGGGTCCCCGACTCCGACAGCACTGCCACCCGACCCGGCGTCGGCGAGGGCGTGGCGAAGGTGGCGTGCAGGCTCACCGCAGGATCGGTGTTGATCACTCCGAGGCAGTTGGGTCCGAGCAGGCGGATGCCGTACCGGCGGGCGATGGCGAGCACCTCTGCCTCGCGCGCCGCGCCTTCCGGACCGATCTCGGCGAAGCCTGCCGAGATGACGATCACGCCGTAGACCTGCTTGCGGCCGCACTCCTCCATGACCGATGCCACCTGATCGGCGGGGACCGCGACGACCGCCAAGTCGATCTCGTCGACGATGTCGAGAATGCTCGCGGTGAAGCGCACGCCCCCGATCGACACCGCCGCCGAGTTCACGGGGTACACAGGCCCGACGAACCCGCGGTGGACGAGGTGCCTGAAGATCTCGTGTCCTGCTGTGCCGGGCGTGCGGCTGGCGCCGATGACCGCTACCGCGGCGGGCGAGAGCAGCCGGCGGACCGATGACGACGCCGCTCGCCGCGCGCGCGCCTCGATCGCGGCCTCCGCCTCCGGCGTCGGCTGGAGGTCGAGCCGCACCTCGATCACGCCCTCGGCGAAGCGGCTCGCGGTCGTGAAACCGGCCTGCTTCAACACCCCGAGCATCTTGCGGTTGTCGGGCAGCACCGACGCGGTGAACGCCGCGAGCCCGGCCTCGCGGGCGGCGGCGGCCAAGTACTCCAGCAAGACCGTTGCCATGCCCCGGCCGTTGTGCTCGTCGTCGATGAAGACGGCAACCTCGGCCTCGGCCCGCCCCCGCCAGCGGTCATACCGCGCCACGCCGACGAGCTCGTCGTCGAGGATGGCGACGAACGCCATCCGGTCTTCGTAGTCGACGGTGGTGAACCGCTCGATCTCGGCCGGCGAGAGCCGTGGCCGAGGGCTGAAGAACCGGTAGTAGATGCTCTGCGGTGACTGGCGGCCGTGGAAGTCGGCGATGCGCTCGGCGTCGTCGGGTCGAATCGGCCGCAGGTGCACGGTCGCCCCGTCGGCGAGCACGACGTCCGCCTCCCAGCGAGCCGGATACAGCGCGTCGCCCATGCCGCGAAGGCTACCGAGAGCTTCAGCTCCCAGCGTCCGGGTGACGGATGCCTTCTACACGAAGTCCTTCGATCCCATCGAAGTCGCTCGGGTTGCAGGTGTAGACGGGTAAGTCGTTGGCCAGCGTGATCGCAGCGAACGGCAGCGGGTCGAATACCGCTTCGGTCTGCTGCAGCCGGGCCTGACGAGAGGCTCGTTCGGCGTCGTCGGACGCCACGAGCGGGCCGAACGACAGCAGGGGGCGCAGCTTCGCGACGGGCTTGCCGTCCCGCGTGACGGTGATCCGCTCTGCCTTCCGCCATGATGGTCAGCGTGCCCCGCGTGAACAAGAGCACGGTCATCGAGATCCCTCACGAGGCCTTCACCGAGGTCGCCTCCACGCTGGTCCGGTCGGGACGGGTCGTGCCGGGGTTGGCCGTAGAAGCTGACGGCCGTGCGCGTTCCTGGTGGTGGCCGATGCCGGCGGCGGCGCACCGCGGTCTGGTCGCGTCACTCGTCGTCGATGACTCCATGAGCGGCCAGCGGCTCGCCGCCGGCCGCTTGGCGGACGCGGTCGACGAGAGCGTGCGTCAGCAGCTGGCCGCGGCGAAGGTGTCCATCGCGCCACGGCGGTCAGGTCGTCCGACGGTGCCGGAGGCGTGGGCGCGATCTCTGGTGTCGGCCGATCCGTGGCTGGCGGCGTCGCTCGATGCGGCCAAGGTCCGCGCCCTGGGCGAAGAGGTGCAGGAATGGGTGCGCTCCGGCGCGGTCATCGGCGGCCGGCTGCGTCTGTGCCTGCGCGTGCACGAGCCAGCAGTCGAGTCGCACCGTCGGCGACAAGCCTCTTCCTGGCGAGTCGAGCTCCTCGCCCAGGACCGCGACGAACCAAGCCTGATCCTGCCGCTCGACGACGTGTGGGAGGGGCGGTCACCGTTCGGCCCGACGGCGCTCGAGGACACGCTCATCTCCCTCGGTCGGGTGGCGCGCCTGGCGCCGGAGCTGGACCATGTCCTCGACGAGGCTGCGCCCAGCGAGGTCGCCGTCGACGACACCGCCATCGTCACCCTGCTGCGGCACCGGGTCGAGCCGCTCGACGACGCCGGCATCGGCGTGCTCCTGCCGTCCTGGTGGTCGCACCGACCCCGACTAGGGCTGCGCGCGAAGGCGGCATCGAGCGAAGCGGCCCTCACCGCGGGCGGGGTCGGCATGGATGCCATCGTCGCGTTCACCTGGGAGGGGGCGCTGGGCGATCGCCGGCTGACCAAGGCCGACCTCGCCGCGCTGACCAGAGCGGCCGAGGCGAAGCAGTCCCTCGTCCGCGTTCGTGGGCAATGGCTCGAGATCGACGCAACCCGCATCAACGACATGCTCGGCGCCATCGGCACCGGCGGCGAGGCCGCGGCGGGCCAGCTGCTCCGCGCTGGCCTCGGCCTCGACGACCTGGGCCGCTCTGATGAGGTCGACGTGGTCGGCGTCGACGCCTCGGCCGTCGCGTGGCTCGGCGCGCTCCTCGACGATGCGCTGCACGCGACCGTCGAGCCGGTGCCGACACCGGCAGACTTCGATGGGGTTCTTCGTCCCTACCAAGAGCGTGGCGTCGGCTGGCTCACCTTCCTCGGACGGCTCGGGCTGGGCGCCTGTCTCGCCGACGACATGGGCCTCGGCAAGACTGCTCAGCTGATCGCCGCGCTGCTGGCCGACCCTGGCGCCGGCCCGACCCTGGTCGTCTGCCCGGTGTCGGTGCTCGGCAATTGGCACCGCGAGCTGGAGCGGTTCGCGCCCAAGCTGACGGTGCTCGTCCACCACGGCAGCGCCCGTCACAGCGATGCCGAGCCCTTCTCGGCGCGTGCCGCAGGGAGCGATGTCGTGCTCACCACCTACTCTCTGCTCGCTCGCGACCTTGGCCACCTGACATCCGTCGCGTGGGGCCGGGTCGCCTTCGATGAGGCCCAGCAGATCAAGAACCCTGGCGCCGCGCAGACGAAGGCAGCGCTCGGCCTGCACGCCACTCGACGGGTGGCGCTCACGGGAACGCCCGTCGAGAACCGCCTCAGCGACCTGTGGTCGATCATGAACGTCCTCAACCCCGGCCTGCTCGGCTCTGCTCGGTCGTTCCGTGAGCGGTTCGCGTCACCGATCGAACGGGAGCACGATCCCGAGGCCACGGAGCTACTCCGGCGGGTCACCGGCCCGTTCGTCCTCCGTCGGCTCAAGACCGACCGGTCGATCATCAGCGATCTGCCCGACAAGATCGAGACCGTCGACCGGTGCCCGCTCACCCGCGAGCAGGCGACGCTCTACCGCGCGGTCGTCGACGACCTGCTCGCTGACGCCGAGGAGGCCGAGGGCATCAGCCGACGGGGACGGGTGCTCGCGGGGTTGCTCCGGCTCAAGCAGGTGTGCAACCACCCCGCCCACTTCCTCGCCGACGGCTCGCCGCTCGCGAGCCGTTCCGGGAAGCTGACCCGCACCGAGGAGCTGCTGGAGGAGATCCTCGCCGAGGGCGACAAGGTGCTGTGCTTCACGCAGTTCGCGGCGTGGGGTGAGCTGCTCGGTCCGCACCTCCAGCGGCGCTTTGGCGTGGAGGCCTTGTGGCTGCACGGCGGGGTGCGACGCAAGGCTCGCGACGAGATGGTCGAGCGGTTCTCCTCTGACGATGGCCCGCCGCTCTTCCTGATCTCGTTGAAGGCAGGCGGCACCGGGTTGAACCTCACCTCCGCCTCCCACGTCATCCACCTCGACCGCTGGTGGAACCCCGCGGTCGAGGACCAAGCCACCGATCGCGCCTACCGCATAGGTCAGCACCGCAAGGTCCAGGTCCACAAGCTCGTCACCGCCGGCACGGTCGAAGAGCGCATTGACGAGATGATCACCGCCAAGCGTGACCTCGCCGAGCGCGTCGTCGGCACCGGAGAGGACTGGCTCACCGAGCTGTCCACCGCTGAGCTGCGCGAGCTCGTCGCCCTGCGCGACACCGAGGTCGACTGATGCCCCGTCGCGGCTGGGATGACCCGTGGCAGCGCTACCCCGCCTCGGTGCCGCTGCCCGCTGAGGGCGGTATCGCCTCGTCGAAGCAGCGTGGACCGATGGCCACATCGTGGTGGTCACGCCGGTTCACCGAGGTGCTCGAGTCCTACGGCCTCGGCGCGCGCATGCAGCGCGGCCGCCGCTACGCGCGCACGGGGCAGGTGCTGAGCCTCGACGTCAGGGCAGCAGTGCTTGCCGCTCAGGTGCAGGGATCGCGCCGCACGCCATACCTCGTAACGATCTCGCTCCCCGAGCCCACCGAGTCGCAGTGGCACGCGATCGACACGGCCATCGCAGCCAAGGTCGGCTTCGTGGCCCGACTGCTCGCCGGCGAGGTGCCCACTGATCTCGAAGCAGTGTTCCGCGCGGCGGGCATCGACCTCTTCCCGAGGGCGTGGTCGGCAGTTCGCTCGGACTGCAGCTGCCCCGACTGGGAGAACCCGTGCAAGCACATCGCAGCCGTCCTCTACCTGTTCGCCGACCAGCTCGACGCTGATCCCTGGCTCCTGCTCGCATGGCGAGGACGAACCCGCGACCAGATCCTCGAGTCGCTGCGAGGACAGGCTCGGATCGACAAGACGGAGCACGAGGACGAGGTCGCACCGTGGTGGCCCTTCGCCCCCGGCCCGCTTCGCTCACTCGCCCCTCCGGGCGCTCTCGAACCGGCGAGGCCCGATCGGCCCGACGCTGTCCTCGACGCGCTCGAGCCGCTCGACGTCCTGCTCGGCGGCACACCGCTCACCGAGCTGCTCCGTCACGCTTACACCCACATCGTGCTCGACGAGCCTGACCCGCCTTCATGAGCGTCGTCATCCGTCAGCCGACGACGCGCACCGACACGCCGCGCCGCTCGCTCGCTGCGAGAAGGGGATCGTTCAGGTCGGCCGGGGCGAGACAGATCTCGACGTCGTTGAGGTGCTCGGCGGCGGCGAGCGCCTCCAGCGAAAGAAGATTGAGCCGGACACCGTCAGCGAGCAACGATGCCATAGGCCAGGCCAACGACCGAAGCGACACAAGCCCGACGTCGTCGGGAAGGTTGAGCAGCGCGCCGACGGCGGCCCGAGCCAATACCGGCTCAACGTCGTTGAGCCGACCAGACATCTGGCCTTCAACGACCGGCGCGACAAGCGCTCGGCAGAGCCGGTGGTACCAGAGCCCCGTCGTCCAGACGCGACCGCCGTCAGGGCGCAAGCCGGGTGGCTCTTCGTCGAGGAGGACCGACAGCAACAGGTGATCGTCGACAAGAACGTCGGCCATCGTCTGTTCAGCTCAGGTCTGGATCCGACGCCGCCGCCACGGCAGCCAGCTCGGCGTAGCCCCCGGCGACGTCGATCGCCTCGCGAAGCAAGCGCCGCAGCCCACCGCCGCGTGCGGGTGCGATGAGCAGTGCGCCCCCGAGGTCGATCACCTCGACGGTCCCGCCGTCGTCGAGCTGCCAACGATGCCGCGCCTCCGCAGGCAACGCCATCTGGCCTCGCTCGGACACCTTGAAGGTGAGGATGCTCATGGGGCGCACGTTATCCGGTTACAAAGCGTAGATCCGCCTCCGCCTTGTAGCCTCACGCAGGTGGCTAACCAGGCCCCTGAGGCCGTGACCGGCGGGAGTCTCGCACCACGAGGGCCACGATCAGCGCGATCCCGCCGGTCACACCTACGAGCAAGGCGATCTGCGCGGCGCCGCCTCGGTCACCGGCGTCGCGGGGCGCGTGTCCCTGGTTGGGCTCAGGGATCATCTGCGGCGCTTCTTCCGCCGCCGTCGTCTCCGTCGGCTCGCCCGCCAGCGCGCACACGGGGATCGTGAGCAGCGCGACCGCGAGCATCGCAGCCGCGCACCAGTGGAGACTAGGCACGGGCGCGGTACTCGTCGCGGAGGCGGCGCTTGTACACCTTGCCGTTGTCATGCCGGGGCAGATGGTCGACGAAGTCGACCGCACGCGGGCACTTGAAGTGGGCGAGCCGATCGCGGCACCACCCGATCAGCTCTGTCGCCAGCTCGGGCGACGGCGCGACGCCGGGCTGGAGCTCGACGACCGCGAGCACCGACTCGCCCCAGTCCGGATCGGGGACACCGATGGTCGCGGCATCGCCGACGGCGTGGTGGGAGAGGAGCACGGCGTCGATCTCGGCGGGATAGATGTTGACGCCTCCCGAGATGATGAGGTTCGCGGTGCGATCGGTCAGGAACAGGAACCCGTCCTCGTCCATGTAGCCCATGTCGCCGAGCGTGTAGTGGTCGCC
>CAYSAC010000190.1:0-6339 GCA_964428815.1 uncultured Acidimicrobiaceae bacterium
AGAACAGAACTACGACATCTGACGCCCCGGGCCCCCGCCGCCACCAGAAAGTACGCTCCGCCGCGGACACCACGTGAAGGGGGCGGACCATGCTCACGGAGGCGTACTGGCCGGCAGACACCTCGGTCGCCCTGCCGCGACCAGACCGTCGGCGACCTGCTCCGGGAGGCGGCGACCGACTCGGCCGACCGACCGGCGCTCATCTCCGGCGTGCCCGGCGACGACCGCCGGTGGACCTTCGCTGAGCTGCTCGCCGACGCCGAGCGGGTGGCCGCCGCCCTCCTCAACCGGTTCGAGCCGGGCGAGCGGGTCGCGGTGTGGGCACCGAACCTGCCGGAGTGGATCATGCTCGAGTTCGGCGCCGCGCTCGCCGGCCTCGTGCTCGTGACGGTCAACCCTGCGTACCAGAAGCGCGAGCTCGCCTACGTCCTGGAGCAGTCCGGGGCGGCCGGGATCTTCCTCACCGCGGAGTGGCGGGGCAACCCGATGCTGGCCACCCTCGACGAGGCGCGGGCCGAGCTGGCCGACCTGCGCGAGGTCATCGAGTTCACCGAGTGGACCGAGTTCCTCGACTCGGCCAAGCCGGTTGATCTCCCTGAGGTCGGGCCCGACGACCCGGTGCAGATCCAGTACACGTCGGGCACCACCGGCTTCCCGAAGGGGGCCTTGCTCCGGCACGGCGGCCTCACCGACAACGCCGCCATCTTCGCCCACCTCGTGGAGCTCGGGTCCGACGACGTGTACGTCAACCCGATGCCGATGTTCCACACCGCCGGGTGCGTGCTCGGCGCCATCGGCACCCTCGCCGTGCGGGCCACCCACCTGCCCGTCGTGGCCTTCGACCCCGGGCTCGTGCTCGAGCTCATCGAGCGCGAGCGAGGCACGCTCATGCTCGGCGTGCCGACGATGCAGATCGCCCTGATGGAACACCCCGACATCGCCACCCGCGACCTGTCGAGCGTGAAGTCCTCGGTGTCGGGCGGGAGCCTCGTGCCGGCGGAGCTGGTGCGGAGGATCGAAGCCACCCTCGGCGTGCGCTTCTGCATCGTCTACGGCACGACCGAGTGCTCACCCCTCGTCACCCAGACCCGCTTCGACGACTCCCCCGAGGACAAGGCCACCACGATCGGCCGGCCCATCCCACAGGCCGAGGTCAAGGTCATCGACCCGGCGTCGGGCGCAACCGTGGGCATCGACGAGGTCGGTGAGCTCTGCGCCCGCGGCTTCATGGTGATGAAGAGCTACTACGGCAACGCGGACGCCACCGCAGCGGCCATCGACGAGGAGGGCTGGTACCACACCGGCGATCTGGCCTCGATGGACGACCGCGGCTACTGCCGGATCGAGGGCCGCCTCACGGACATGATCATCCGCGGGGGCGAGAACATCTACCCGCGGGAGATCGAGGACGTCCTCTTCACCCACCCGGCCGTCGCCGACGCCGCCGTGCTCGGCCTCCCCGACGAGAAGTGGGGCGAGCAGGTCGCCGCCATCGTGCGCCTCGCCGCCGGGCACGAGGCGGGCGCTAAGGAGCTGTTCGCCTTCGTGCGCGACGAGCTCGCTGCCTACAAGGCGCCGCGGCGGTGGGCGTTCGTCGCCGAGTACCCGCTCACGGCCTCCGGCAAGATCCAGAAGTTCGTGCTGCGCGACCAGCTCCTTTCCGGCGCCCTCGACGCCGAGACCACCTGATCCGCCGCGACGCAACTACGACATCTAGCGCTGCTGTGGCGCTGACGCCTTCACGGCAGCCTTGATCTGCTGCTCGGGTTCCTTGCGGTCCAGGTAGTCGCGCCACGAGGTGATGTGCCCGGCCTCGTCCACCTCGATGATCGTCGCGCCGTGCATCGTGATCGGCGTTCCATCGCCGGGCCCTTGGCCTCCCGGGGCGCGGTAGGTGGCGTGACCAACCCACTCGAAGACGGCCCAGTCGTCCCCACCGCGGATCGAGGTGATGTCCTGATGCCAGTCGGGCATCACCGCCCGGGTCTGGCGCTGGATGTCGCGCAGATCCTCGGTGGGCGCATTCGCCGGATCCGCGAACCGAGCACCCGGCGCGAACAGCTCGCGGAAACCGCCCTCCTTGCGCATGTCGAGCGCCGCTTCCAACGTGCGAGCGAATTCTTCCCAGTTGCGCTGTGCGTCCATGAGCCGCAGCCTGCCATTCGTCCGTGGACGGCACCCTGGTGATCTCCGGTCCAGTGCCCCTCCATTAGGTTTCGTCTGTCATCTTGCACGCACGGCTCTGGGGAGACACATGGCTCACGGCGCGGCTCGAGAGGTCCTCGGCTTCTCGCTCAACGTCGGTGCTCCCGTCGGCCGTGAATCCGATCGACGCTTCGTGGGACTCGCGGTCGACCTGCACCTGACCCGGTTCGACATCGTCCTCGGCGGGCTCCCGCATGACAATCCTCTGAGCGAGGAGCTCGCGGAGCTCAGGCGGTGAAGCGCACGCTGCCGCTCGTGGTCGCGCTGCTGGGGACGCTCGCGCTGGTCGCGTGCACCGGATCGGACGAGCCGTTCACCGCCGCGGTCAGCTGTCCGGACGGCATGCGCGCCGAGCGCGAGCCGAAGGTGTCCGAGCGTGCCGATCCCGCGTACGCCGGTGGTGGCAAGAGCGAGGCGGAGCGCGAGCGCGAACGGGACGAGGGCGAAGGCGAAGGCGAAGGCGAAGGCGAAGGCGAGCGCGGCTATGAGTGCGTGCCGAACAAGAAGCCCGAGTCCTTCGCCGAGCTCGCCGCGCTCAACGGCGACCGCGACTCACGCGCGACTGCGCCGTTCACCGCCGTTCGCACCGGCGCCCTGCGCGCCGCGCTGGAGGCACGCGATCGGCTGGGCACGGTGCCGGGCAGCGCCGGTAGCTGGCATCACCTCGGCGAAGGGCCGCTTGCGCAGGACACCGTCGGCTACGACGAGATCAACAGCCTCGGCTTCGTCGACGTGGCGGGCCGCGTGAGCGACTTCGCGACGATCCCTGGTACCGACACGCTGTACGTCGCGATCTCCAACGGTGGCGTGTGGCGATCGACGGACCTCGCGGGCTCATGGACATCGATCGGCGATGCGCTGCCGACTCAGCTCGCCGGTTCGATCGCGTACACGCCGGCCGGGGACGGCACGCTCATCGTCGTCACCGGCGACAACGCGTTCAGTGGAACGAGCACGAGCGGCCTCGGCACGTACTGGACCAACGACGACGGCGCCTCATGGCACCACGCGACCGGCGTGCCCGACGGAGCTCTCGGCTTCCAGGTCGAGGTCGACCCGACGAACGCTGCGGAGGTCTACGTCGCCACCTCGCTCGGCCTGTACCGGTCGACCGACGCGGGCCGCACGTTCACCAACGTCGTGCTCCCGACGGGACCGTGCGCGGGCCAGCAGCTCATCGACGGCTGCTTCCTCGCGAACATCGTCACCGATGTCGTCGTGACCGCAGCGGGCGGCTCGACGAACCACAGCGGCGGCGTCGTGATCGCCGCGGTCGGCTGGCGCGCAGGCGCGAAGCCGGACGCGAAGGACCGCCCGCAGTCCCCCAACAACGGGCTCTACCGCTCGACGACCGGCGACCCCGGCTCGTTCGTGAAGCTGGCGCCGACCGGCTACGCACCTCAGGAGCGCATCGGACGCACCGAACTCGCCGTCGCGACCGGTCTAGCGCAGAACCACGAGGTCGTGTACGCCATCGTGCAGGACGCGGTGGTCTTCAACGGCGGCGTGCCGGTGATCGATGTGCCGGAACCGACCGGCGTCGGGCCGATCCTGCTCTCGTCGGTGCTCAACGGCATCTACGCGTCTACGGACCTCGGCGGCAGCTGGGCGCAGATCGCCAACGCGCAGCAGCTCGCCCCGATCACCACGGGCACGGCGCTCGGTGCGAACGCCCTCATCGGCTACGCGCCTGGCGTCCAGGGTTGGTACAACCAGTTCTTGGCGGTCGATCCGTCGGCGGCGAGTGCGGACGGTGTGCCGGTGCGGTTGGTCTTCGGCCTCGAAGAGGTCTGGGAGAACGAGCTTCCCGGGACCGTCCCGGTCGATGGCTCCGTGCCGCTGTCGTGGAAGGTGATCGGCCGCTACTACGGCGGCACGACGTGCCAAGGCACCAGCGGCCTCCTCGCCGTCTGCCCGACGAACCGGCCACCGAACCAGAGCACGACCACCCACCCCGATCAGCACGCCGCGCTGTTCGTCGTCGACGGCAACGACCTCGTGCTGATCGTCGGCAACGACGGCGGCGTGTACCGCGAGCGCATCGCGACCGGCGGCGACTTCGACAACGGCGGCTGGGGCGACGGCAACAACAACGGGTTCAACACGCTCCTCTACTACGAGGTGGCGATGGCCAAAAACGGAATCGCGTACGGCGGCCTGCAAGACAACGGGCACGCCAAGATCCAGCTCGACGGCCAGCAGATCGGCGTCTTCGGCGGCGATGGCTTCGACGCAGCCGTCGACCCCGACAACAGCGAGATCGCCTACGAGGAGTACACGAACGCAGCCATGTCGCTGTCGACCGACGGGGGCCTCACCTGGCGCTCGATCGATCCGTTCCTCACCTCGGCGCTGTTCCATGCGCCGTTCGAGATGGACGAGCTGAACGCCAGCCACCTCGTCGTCGGCGGCCGCGAGGTCGCGGAGACGTTCGCGGGCCCCGACACCGAAACGAACAACGACACCGCCTGGAAGATCGCGTTCGACCTTGGGACGCAGGACGAGCCGGGAAACGCGGGCGCCAGCTCGAGCGAGGAGAGCCCTGACAACCAGGCCTCAGCGCTCGACGTGTTCGGGTCGACGGTGTACGCGGGCTACTGCGGCTACTGCGACGTGCTGACGCAAGGGCTGCCGTTCGCGAGCGGCATCGCGACGAACGCAGGGACCGGAACGTGGCACATCGCCGCCGCGAATGGACTCCCGAACCGGATCGTGACGGCGATCGCCATCGACCCCGTGGATTCGAGGACCGTGTACGTCGGGCTTGCCGGCTACGGCCGTCGCTGGGCGCCCCCGGGAGTGCTGGGCGAAGACCTCACGGACGTCGGCACCGGGCATGTGTTCCGGAGCACGGATGCGGGCGAGACCTTCCAGGACATCAGCGCCGACCTCCCCGACATTCCCTTGAACGCCCTGACGACGCGCGGCGGTCAGCTGATCGCGGCGACGGACATCGGTGTGTTCCTGTCGCGCTCGCTCGCCGGCGATGCCTGGCAGCACTTGGCCGGGCTGCCCACGGCACCGGTGTTCTCCGTGAAGCTCAAGCCGGGTGACGACGGCACGCTCGTGACCGCCACCAACGGCCGCAGCGCGTGGACCTACCAGTTCGTGGGTGCTGCAGCGCCGCACCCAGGCGGGGACGGCAGCGGCGGCGGCCAGATCCCGGCGACCGGCGGCACCAGCACCCGAACCCTCCTTGCGGCCCTGGCCGTCGCCGTTGCCGTCGCCGTCACCGTCCTGGCGCTGCGACGGCGAACCTGATGTGTCGGAGCCCCCGGGTCTGACCCGGGGGTTCCGTCGCGTCCCCCGGCTCCCGGTACGGTCGCGGATGCGCACCGAGGACGCCGGTGAGGTGTACCGACGGTTCGCCCCCGCCGTGCGCGGCTATCTCCGCGGCCAGCGCGTCGACGATCCGGAGGACCTGCTCGGTGAGGTCTTCCTCCGCGTCGCCCGCTCGCTCAGTCGGTTCCGAGGCGACGAGGAGCACCTGCGGCGATGGGTGTTCGCCATCGCCCGCAACCGCGTCATCGACGCCGGCCGGCACCGCGCCAGGAGCCCGCTGCTCGTCGAGCGCCCGCTTCCGGAGCTTCCGGCCGCGCCGCCTGCGGCCCCCATCGACCCGGAACTGCTCGACGCGCTCGGCGCGCTGACCGCAGAACAGCGCGAGGTGATCGTGCTGCGGTTCGTCGCTGACCTGTCCCTCGAGGAGGTCGCCGACATCACACGCCGCTCGGTCGGCGCGGTGAAGTCGATGCAGCACCGGGCGCTCGAGCAGCTCGCCCGTATCCTCACAGGGGCTGACGACGTTGAACCCGTCGATGGATGACCACGACGAGATCATCGAGCGCATGCGGGCCCTCGGCAACGAGCCGGTCGACCCCGCGCTGCAGGCCGCCCACCTCACCGCGATAGAAGCGGTTCGCACGCACCGACGGATCGCGGTGGGACCGAAGCTGCGCGTGGCGGCAGCGCTGCTCGCCGGCTTGCTGATCGGCAGCACTGGGCTGGCGACCGCGGGCGCGCTCCCCGATCCCGCCCAGCGCGTCGCCCACTCCGTGCTCGGCCAGGTCGGCATCGAGGTTCCCAAGCCCGACCGCTACCACGGCGACGAGTGCGGCGCCGAGGTCAAGCGCA
>CAYSAC010000191.1:0-6330 GCA_964428815.1 uncultured Acidimicrobiaceae bacterium
CCGTCTCCGGCTCGTGGAGGGTGAGGAGGAGATCTTGGACGGCGTCCGACTTCTTCCCACGGCGGGACACACGCCGGGTCACCAGTCGGTGGTGATCGAAGCCGGCGACGAACGGGTCGTCTTGGCTGCGCAGTGCGCGTACCGCGCGAGCGAGCTGCGGTCTGGGTTGCCTGCGGCGACGAACCTCCATGACGGTGCATGGCACGACGCAGCCCGCGACTCGCTCGATCGGATCCGCGCCCTGGCTCCTTTGGTCGCCCATCTGAGCCATGACCCTGAGCTCATCTATCTCCCGTAGCTACGTTCGCCAGCGGCGACTCCCTTGCTCCCAACGACGGCCCCGCGACGTGGGTCGAGCGCGTCGACGCGGCGGTGGACGACCTCATGCTCGTCGGCCATCTTCCTCACCTCGATCGGCTCGCCGGAGCGCTCCTTACCGGCGACGCCGACCGTTCGGTGGTCAGCTTCCGGCAGGGCGGGTTGGTCGGGCTCGCACGAACCGACGGCACGTGGATGGTCTCGATGGTGCTCCCACCGCAAGGCACCTGACCCGGCCCGGGTCGGATCAGAGGGTGTCGACGGGGGTGAGGCGCATCTCTTGCGCGACCGAGATGACGACGCGTCCTTCGGCGTCGCGCATCACGCCGCGCAGGAGGCCTCGCCCGCCGGCGTTGACGAGCGAGTGCACGTCGTAGAACAGCCAGCCATCGGCGCGTGCAGGCCGGTGGAACCAGGCCGCGTGGTCGAGGCTCACCATGCCCTGCGTGTCGCCCTCGAGGTGCAGCGGCCGGCCGCCGATGCCCGTCCAGTCGGTGGCGAAGCCGAGCAGCGCGGTGTGCAGGTGCTCGTCATCGGGCAGCGCAGCCGGCACGCGGAACCACATCCGGTGGGTTGACTCGCGGGTGCCGTCTTCGGCAGGTGGTGTCGGGCCGACATGGGCGGCAACCCAGGGTCCCGGGCCTTGCTCGACCGCGAGCTCGTCAGGCGAAGGGATGTCGTGCCTGCCGGAGAGGTCGTACAGGTAGCCGTCGGTGTCGGCGGTGAACGAGCACGACATGTCGAGCACAGGCTTGCCGTCCTGGCTCGCCTCCAGATGGCGGGTGGTGAACGTGCGTCCCTCGCGGAGCGGGCGCACGTTGTACGAGATCGCCTTCGCTGCGGAGACGGGCCGCAGGAAGTAGGCGTGCATCGAATGGATCCGGCGGCCCTCCGGCGCGTTCCGGGTGGCGGCGATGATCGCCTGGGCGATGACGAACCCGCCGAACAGGTAGTCGCCGAACCACGTCGGCGGCGCACCGATCCACGCGCCTTCGCCTTCGCCTCCGTCTGGTCGCACGTGCAGGAACTCGAGGGTCTCGGCCAGCGCCGCGCCGAGGTCGAACGTGTCGTCTCCTTCGCCCATCGACCTGAGCCTAGGAAGCCCCGCGCTACATGTTGCGGGTGAGCACCGGGTTGCGCTTCGGTCGCGGCACGAAGAGCCGCTCGACGAGCCACTCGACTCCGAGGTAGACGCCGAGCGCGAAGAGCACGAGCACGACCTGCACGGTGAAGAACATGAGCGCGATGCCTCCGAGCGCGCCGATCCGCCAGAGCCGGCCCCACACCCAGGAGAAGGCCACGGGGAGCACGACCGCCGCGGCGACCGCACTCGCGGCGAACGCGAGCGCGCCCCGGCCGAAGGAGAACGCGAGGACAAGCCACACGGTCGGCCACAGGGCGAGCGCCGCCAGCCCGAAGATCGCCACCCACAGCAGCACCCGAGCCGATCGAAGCCCGCCGAGCTTCCACTGGGTGCGCAGCGCGACCGCCGACCACATCAGCCACCGGCGGCTGAGCGGCACCCCGGTCTCGCCCATCGAGTCGCGGAAGATCTCGTCGGCGTGCTCAGAGGACACGGTGACGTCGTCCTGCAGGTGGTCGTGCAGGAGCGCGGCCAGCGTGTGGCGGCCGTACCGGGGGACGAGCCAGGTGAGGAAGCGGGGGACCGACGCGAGGTCGGTGACGTCGTCCTCGGGGACGTCGAACCGCGTGGTCCCGTCGTCGTAGCGGAACGGTTGCGACAACCGAAACGTCTTGGCGTCCACCTGCCGCAGCAGCACCTCGGCCCAGCGGTCGCTCGCCCACTTGCGGAACGGGCGCGTCGGCTGCTCCGGGCCTCCGGTGCCGGGCGCCAACCCGAAGAACCCGCGGTGAACCCGCTTGATGGCGTCGTCGACGAGCTGCGCCTCGGCGCGCGTGTCGCCGTGCTCGGCCTGCATCCCTCCCCACAGCTCGCGCAGCAGTGCCGCGCTCTCGTCGGTGATCGTCACCTCTGGCATGTCGACCTCCTGTCGGTCAGGGCTACGCCGTGAAGAGCAATGCGAAGCCGAAGCCAACCTCCACGAGCGCGAGGAACGCTCTGACGCCGGGTGAACGGGGCACGAGGGTGCCGAAGTAGTACGAGCGAGCGTGTTGATGGACTCGGTCGCGATCAACGAAGTGGAGAACGCCGAGCATGAGGCATGCAAAGCCGGCAGCTGTCTGCACGACGACATCTCACCACGCGTGGGATAGCGAGGGGCAGTACGGATCGAGCTGAGGACCCCAGCTCGAGGAGCAGGCGAACGGCGACGGCTACACCGGCGACAACCGCAGCCGCCAGCGCCGCCGAACCGGCACCTCTGGAGGGAGGTGTCCGATCTGATGTCCATCGTTGTCCGGGGGAGGGCTGTGGTACAGAGCGTGGTACGATCTGCTGCATGGAGCGACGACTGAAGAAGCTGCTGGACCTGCTCGATCGCGCCGAGGACGAGACCGTCGGCACCTCGGTACGGCTACCCGCCAACCTGCGCGATGCCGCAACCGTCGCGGCTGAGATGGGTCTGGCTGAGTCGACGACCGAACTAACGGTGCGTGGCCTTCGCGACGCGCTCGACGCGTTCGCTCAGCGAGCGATCCTCGACGCGCACTACCGATCGCACCCCGCGGCGCGGCCGGACCTGGCCGAGATCGCGCTGGCCAGCGCCGAGCTGGACGGCAACCCACTCGCTGGGCACCCTGACCTCGTCAGACGCGCGACCGTCGAGGTCGCCGCGCTGCGAAGCGACCCTTCCCCAGACGACGTGCTCCTGTACGCCGCGGGGCTGGCCGCCGCGGTTGCATGACCACAGCCCGAGCCGTTCTCCTCGACAACGAGGCGGTGCAAGCACTCACCGATCCCAAGCACGCGAAGCACCGTCGTGCCCTCGCATTGGTCGAGGCGACCGCCGCCCGAAACCTCAGGCGTGCTGGGTCGCAGCGTCTCGTCGTCCCGACTGCAGTCCGTGTCGAGGCTGGATGGGATCGCACCGCACCGCGAGCGGCGGTGGTCAACCGTCTCCGCGTGAGAGATCACACGCTCGACTCGGAGGCTGCGAACCGAGCAGCCTCGATCCGCACGGCTCTCGGCGTTTCCGTCTCTGATGCCCACCTCGGGGAAGCACTCGCGGTCCTTGGTGAGCCCGCCTCGGCGATCACCAGCGACACCGATGACGTTCGACGGACCGCAGCTCACATCGGAGTACGACCCACAATCGTCCGCCTCTGACCGTTGACCACCGCGAAGACGGCAGTGGACGGTGAGCGCGAGCTGGTTGACGCGTTGAACCGGGCCGGCGTCCCGATCCGGCGCGAACGCTCCGGGAGCTTGAGCATCGACGGTGTGCCCGTTCAGCTCGAGCTGCAACGCATGGCAGTGGTGACGCCCTCGAACGCACGGGACTGCGCAAGCCGGCGAAGGATGTGCTCGGCGTCGTAGTCGCCGATCGGATCAGTCACGAAGCACGTCGCGAGCTCGCGGCGAGGGGCTGGGGATGGGTCGATCGCCGAGGGCACGTGCGGTTGTGGGCGAAGGGCCTTCGAGTCGCCGCGGACATCGAGCCGCTGTTCGCTGCGCCGGCGAGCGCGCGGTTCTCTTCGGTGTTCCCACCGGTTGGCATCGAGGTAGCGCTCGCACTCCTCAAGGAGCCGGAGCGGGACTGGACCGTGAAGGACCTCGCAGCCTCGGTGGGTCGCGCCGCCAGTGAAGTGTCCGAACGTCTGCGGGCGCTGCGCGACGCCGGACTGGTTGACCGGCGAAACCATCCCTTGCGACCGGAGCTCTTCTGGGAGCTGGTGGCGCCCTGGCATGAGCGGGCGCTCGGCTTGGCTGAGTTCCCCGGCCTCGCGGGACCGTTCGAGCAGTTGTCGTGGCTCGGTCTGCCAGGCGACTGGGTCCTGACCGACACCCAGGCCGCGCTCTTCCTCGGAGCGCCGGTGTTCGTCTCCGCGGAGGGCCCGCCCGACTTCTACGTGCCCCAGCCGTCGATCGTCGATCTGGCTCTGTCGCACTTCGGCCCAGCGCGCGGTGCGCCCGCCGCAACCGTTCGAGCGATCCGCTACGCCGGGATCCATGAGGCTGAGCCCTTCCGATCGACGCCCACCGGGTTCCGAGTAGCGCACCCCGTCGTGGTTGCCCTCGATCTCGCCCATGACCGCGCCCGCGGCCGTGAAATCGTCGAAGCGTGGGATCCGAGTCCGTTGGGCGTCGAACGTGTCTGGTGAGGCTCGCGTCATCCTGGTCGCCGAGGCTGGCAGCGTTCCGTATCGCGCCATCGCTCGGCTCGCGGAGCTTGGTCCCGCGCTCGCGCCCTTCGCTGTCATCGGCGGCCTCGCCGTCATCACGCGGCTCGGGCAGGCGCACCGGGCGACGAACGACGTCGACACCGTGAGCGAGGGCGATCCCGACTACCTCCCGTACCTCACGCACCGGTTCGCATTCGACACCCGTACCCAGGTCGAGGTGATCGTCCGACCGTCCAACGATGATCAGATCGTCGCTACCAGTGTTTCGGTCGCTCGGGCGTCAGCGCTCATCGCGATCAAGCTGGGCATCAGCGAAGGCGTCGGACGTCAACGCGACCCGCGCAAGGTCGGTAGCGACGCCTTCGACGTTGCGCGTCAGGTAAGTCGCCTGGCCGTCCGCCACCTTGTCGACGACGTCGACCGGACTGCCGCCGCCATCGTGCGATCAGCCGTGCAGGGGGCCAGGCCATCCAATCCGAGCAGGTCGAGTTCCTCGGACCTGCCTTCGTCGACCGACTCTCGACCGACTCTCGGCTGGTCGTCGGTGAGCCGACACACCGCCGCGACAATCCCGCGAGAATCCCGCGGAGCGTCGGGTCCTCACGGCAGGGCTCTGAGCTCGTCGCTGGCGGCAAGGGCCGCGAGGACGGCGCGCCGGTCGGCGCCGCCGCCGAGGAAGCCCGACCAGAAGGCGAGGCCTGATGAATCGGCCCCGCGCTCGAGGATCCGCTCGTAGGCGGCCCGAACCTGGCGCTCCCTGCCTTCGGTGGTGCCGAGCAGCTCGGCGGCGACCGACGTTACGGACTGTCCGGCCCCAAGGCGCCCGGTCCAGAAGGTCCGGCCGCCGGCGTCGGCCTGCCGGCCGAGCAGCGCGCGGTACATCGCGTCGACCACGCCGCCGTCGGTGCTGCCCGCGCGGGTCCGGAACTCGGTCGAACCGGCGAGCACCGCCTCGAGGGACTGCAGCGTCATCCCCGCGGCGAGCTGGCCGGCGAAGTGGTCGACACCGGCCGGATCGCCGGTGCGGGCGAGCACCTGCTCATAGGCCAGCTCGCAGTAGAACCGGTCGGCCTCAGATGAGCGCACGACGGTGGTCGTGAACGTGCGGCGGTCGAGCCCGCCGTCGAGCCGGGTCGCCCAGTAGGCGCGGCCGGCGTCGTCGACCGCCCGGTTGAGGAGGGCGCCGTACACGCGCTCGACGTAGCGCTCGGTGTTGGTCGCGGGGACGAGGACGCCGCAGGCGAACCGGGCGCCGGCGTCGCCGGTCGCGAGCGTGGGCCCGTCCGGCCCTGGCGCGGTGCCGGTGGGGTCGGTCGAGTCGTAGCGGATGGGGACGTTGCCGTAGTTGTCCCGCCCGGCGTGGACGACGACCGACGACCCATCAGCATCGAGCAGCTCGGCGGCGGTGAAGCGATCGGTGAGGAAGCGAGCCGAGGCCGTCCCGTCCGGTGCAGCCAGCAGGGCGACCAGATCAGCGTCGTGGGCGCCGTGGCCGGCGGCCGCCGGGTTGTGGTGCGGGCCGGCCGACGTGAAGGTCGTGCTCGCGTCGCAGAGGCCCACGCCGTGGGCGTGGATCCCGTGGAAGCCGGGGGTGAGCCCGCTCATCGTGACGCGGACCTCGACTCTGCCTTCGGACTCGTCGAGGCTGATCCGTCCGCGCGTCGCGCCGGTCGCGTCGACGAGGGCGGCCCGAAGACCGCCGACCGGGTCGGCGGCGGCGAGCGCGGTGTCGTCGCCGGCGGCTGCGGC
>CAYSAC010000192.1:0-6221 GCA_964428815.1 uncultured Acidimicrobiaceae bacterium
TCGAGCCGCCGGTCGACCTCGGTGTCGACCCGGCTCACGAAGAACGACGCGACGCTGCGGACCGGCGCGAGGTCGCCGTCACAGGCCTCGAGCCCCGCGAGGTAACCCTCGATGACCTCGGCGTAGCGGTCGAGGCTGAAGATGAGCGTGATGTTGATGGACCGGCCTTCGCTGATCATCTGCTGGATGGCGGGCACGCCCTCTGCCGTCGCCGGGATCTTCACGAAAAGGTTCGGCTCGTCGATCGCCTTGTGCAGCTGCCGGGCTGACTCGATCGTGCCCGCGGTGTCGCGCGCGAGATCGGGCGCGACCTCGACCGACACGTAGCCGTCGACGCCGTCGCTCTCGTCGTGGACCGGGCGCAGGATCGCAAGCGCGTCCTCGATGTCGGACGTCACCATCTGCCAGTACGCGTCGAGCACCGACGTGCCCTTGCCGGACAGGTCGCCGAACTGCTCGTCGTAGTCGGAGCCGCCGGCGATCGCCTTCTGGAAGATCGTCGGGTTGGAGGTGATGCCCCTGATGCCCTTGTCCACCCAACGCTGCAGCTCGCCGCTCGTGATGTAGCCGCGGCGGAGGTTGTCGAGCCATGGGCTCTGGCCCTCCTGGCGGCACAGGTCTTGCAGACGGGTCACGTCTCCTCCAGATCGTGAATGAGTTGCCGCGCTCGGGCGGCGACGTTGCCGCCGCTGTACCCGAAGTTCTCGAGCACGACGTCGCCAGGCGCCGACGCGCCGAAGTGGTCGATGGCGACGACGTCGTCGGCCCACCGGTCCCAGCCGAAGGAGACGCCGGCCTCGACCGCGAGGGTGGGAACGTCGGGCGGCAGGACGGTGTCCTGGTAGGTCTCGTCCTGGGCTGCGAACAGCTCCCAGCTCGGCATGGAGACGACCTGCGCCTGCACGCCGTCCTCCGCGAGCACGGTTGCAGCGTCGAGGCACACCGACACCTCGCTACCGGTGCCGACCAGCACCACGTCGGGCTCGCCGATGCCCTCGAGGACGTACGCGCCGCGGGCGACCTCGCCCTCGACTGTTCCCTCGAGGACGGGGACGTCCTGGCGGGAGAGGATCAGCGCGACCGGGCCATCGCCCTCGAGCGCGACGCGCCACGCGGCAGCCGTCTCGTTGGCGTCGGCCGGACGGATCACCGTGAGCTGCGGGATGGCGCGCAGCGACGCGATGTGCTCCACGGGCTGGTGGGTCGGCCCGTCCTCACCGAGCGCGACCGAGTCGTGGGTCCAGCTGTAGATGACCTTCGCCTCGCTGAGCGCGGCGAGGCGGACCGCGGGGCGCATGTAGTCGGAGAACACGAGGAACGTGCCACCGACCGGCACGACCCCGCCGTGCAGCGCCATGCCGTTCATCATCGACCCCATCGCGTGCTCGCGGACGCCGAAGTACACCTGGCGCCCACCCGGCTCATCGCGGGACTGGACGCCGAGGCCCTTGATCACCGTGCCGGTGTTGCTGGTCAGGTCGGCACCGCCGCCGAGCAGGGAGGGGAACGGCTCGGCCAGAGCCTGCAGGCACTCGCCGCTCGCCTTTCGGGTCGCGATCAACTTGCCCCGGTCGAACCGCGGGAGCGCCGACTCCCACCCGGGCAGGCCGCGGCCGGCGAAGCAGGCCTCCAGCACGGCGCGGTCTCCGTCGAACGCCTCCAGCCGCTTCTGCCACGCCTCCCGCTCGTCGCGCCCTCTGGCGCCGGCGGTGCGGTACAGCTCGAGCACGTCGTCGGGGACGTAGAAGGTCTCCTCCGGCGGCAGCCCGAGGATCTTCTTGGTGTCGGCGATCTCGTCGTCGAGGATCGCGTAGCCGTGCGCGGCGTAGTGGTCGGTGTGCTCCGGCGAGGGGAAGCCGATGTGGGTGCGCAGCACGATGAGCGACGGCCGGTCCTGCTCATCCATCGCTCGCCGCAGCGCGCCGTCGATCGCATCGCAGTCGTTGGCGACCTCGCCGATCGCGTCGACGTGCCAGCCGTAACCCTCGAAGCGCTTGACGACATCATCGGAGAGGGAGAGCTCGGTCGGGCCGTCGATGCTGATGTGGTTGTCGTCGTAGACGTAGACGAGCCGGCCGAGCCCGAGGTGGCCGGCCAGCGAGGCCGACTCGTGGCTGAGGCCCTCGCTGAGGTCGCCGTCGCTGCAGATGACGAAGGTGTGGTGGTCGACGACGTCGGTCCCGAACCGCGAGCGCAGGTAGCGCTCGGCCACGCCCATGCCGGCGGCGTTTGCGAAGCCCTGCCCGAGCGGCCCGGTCGTGACCTCCACGCCCTTGGTGTGGTGGACCTCGGGGTGGCCCGGCGTCTGGCTCGACCACTGGCGGAACGCCCGCAGGTCGTCACGCGTCAAGCCGTAGCCGGTGAGGTGGAGCATCGAGTAGAGCAGGATCGATGCGTGCCCGGCGCTGAGGACGAAGCGGTCGCGGTCGGGCCAGTCGGGCTCGGCCGCGTCGTAGGTCATGACTCGCGTCCACAGCACGTGGGCCAGTGGTGCGAGGGCCATCGCCGTGCCCTGGTGACCCGAGCGGGCGGCGTGGGGGGCGTCCATCGCCAGCCCCCGGATGACGTTGATGGCGCGCTGCTCGAGCTCGGTCACTCCGGGCCACCCTAGTTGGACCCTCAATGCGCCGAGGTCGGGCTCCCGGCGAAGAGGAGGACGCTGGCGGTGAAACCGTGGAGATAGCTGCGCCCGCCCACGGGTCCGATCTCACCAGCGCAGAACATGCCCGCGGTGGCGGCCCCGTCGACCGCACCGTGCACCACCTCGGCATCGTGGTTGGGCACCCCGAACAGGTGGGTGCCGCGGCCGTTGCAGGTGAACACGAGCGCTGCCGCGCCGCTGCGATCGCCGAGGAGCACGCGGAGGTCCTCGTCGGCTGAGTCGGCGTCGCGCACCTGAAACTGGACGGTCGAGCCGACCGCGACCTCGTCTCCAACCGCGATCGCGCCCGCATCGCGATCGGCACCGAGGACGTTGCGGATGATGAAGTCACCCCGCCCGAACGTGTCGCGCTGCTCGTCTACCACCTGGCCGAGGTGGATGCCCTTCTGCAGCAGGGCGCGATCGTCGGCACTGACCGATGCGATGAGCGCGTGCACCCGTTCCAGCGCGGGCTTGCCGGCGAGCTCGTAGATGATGTTGCGCTCGGCCCTGGTGACGGTCATCGGCTCGCCGATCGGCCGGCACCCTTGTGACACGACGGTGTCGACGGTCTGGCCCGCGGCCAGGACGACGCCCACCGCACCGTCGGTGAGGATCTGGCCGTCGAGCACGAGCCGGTTGCCGCCCGGCCCCCGCGCCGCCGACGCCAGCCCACCGACGACGTGGACGTCGGGGCGTTCGTCACGCAGCCGGTCGAGGACGAGGTCGACGGGGAAGCTGAACGGGTCGGCCAGCAGCAGCAATGTCGCGCTGGCGGGGATGCCGTCGAGCTCGAGCCCGCCGAGGAGCCAGCCCTCGCCCAGCTGCTCGCCGAAGAGCCGCAGCGGCTGGACCGGTCCGGTCCACCCGCACCACAGCACGACCGCACCGGAGCCCTCGACCTCGCGAGGGCCGCCGAGCACGGACTCGGCCGTCGCGCCGATGAGGGTCCGCGGCGCGAGCACGCTGCGGACGGCGGCGGCCATGTCCTCCATCGCGCCACCGTGCGGCGCGGTGGTGAACAGGACGGCGAGGTCGGGCGCGGACCCGACCGACTCGAGCACCTCTCCGATCACCTCGCCGATGGCGTGCGCGGGGACCGGGTGCTCCGAGAGCGCGGCCGCGAACCCGCTCATGTGGGGGGCAGGACGGAGTAGGGGACGACGGTGATGTGGCCGCCGTCGACCCGGCAGCGGGCCTCGATGGAGCCGATGTCGTCGAAGTCGACCTCGCCACGCACGAGCCGGTAGCTGAACTTGCCCGGCTCGACCTGGAGGGGCTGGACGTTGCGCGCGACCTGGTCGTCGCCCCGCCAGTAGGTGACCTCGAGGGCGCCGGTCCCGGGCTCGCCGACGGCGCAGCGCACGAGCACCACCAGGTGAGGGGCGAGGGTGAAGGGGGGCGCGCTGGGGGCCACCGCCGAGAAGTGGACGCCCGTGAGGTCGATCTTGGTGGGTCCGCCTGGCACCGGCTGCTGCACGTCGATGGAGTCGATGAAGAGTGCGGCAACGATGTCCATCCCCCGAGCCTAAAGGGGACAGGCCGGTAGCCTTGCCCCATGGCTGACGGCGAAGCGACGCGCACGACGCGCGAGGCGATCCTCGTCGAGGCCCGCAAGTGCTTCGCCGAGCACGGCTACGACGGCACGTCGCTCAACGACATCGCCGCCGAGGTCGGCATCCGGCGCCCCAGCCTGCTGCACCACTTCCCGTCCAAGGACGCCATCTACAGGGAGGTCTTCGAGACGTCGCTGTCGGACTTCATCCTGCGGGTCGAGGAGGCCAACGAGGCGCCCCAGACCGAGGGCTGGACCAAGGCCGACTTCGTCCTCACCGCCGCCTTCGACTTCTTCCGCAGCAACCCCGAGTTCGTCCGGATCGTCCGCCGCGAGGCGCTCGACTCCGTCAGCCACCTCGGGCTCGACCTGGGCGCCGCGCTGAAGCCGTACTTCGACCAGGCGGTCCGCTACTTCGAGCGGGAGATGGACCTCGGACACTTCCGCAAGCAGGACGCCGAGCAGCTCATGATCACCGGCATCGGCGCGGTGCTCGGCTACTTCAGCGACGTCCCGTTCCTCGAGGCGCTGCTCGAGCGCGATCCGCTCGCCGAGGATGCGCTCGAGGACCGCCTCGACCACATCCGCGAGTTCTTCCGCGCCGTCCTCGAGCCGTAGCCCGAGACCCGCTCGAACTGGCGGTGAAAACGCGCCACGGCTGGTGCAATTTCACCGCCAGAACGCCGACCCCGCCCTAGGCGAGGTCGGATGCGGCGTCGAGCGCGCAGCGGACGAGCGCGTCGATGGCGTTGGCACCCTCGGTGAGCGATGCGCGGTCGAAGGCCCAGCGGCCGTCCTCGCGCTGCGCGAGGACAGGGCGGAAGCTGCAGCGCGCGCCCATCACGGTGCAATCGGCGCGGCGGACGGCGGGCCATTGCGCGGCTAGCCCGAACGCGCCGTAGAGCGCGTGGTCCACGTCGTCGACGCGGGCCGCGCCGATCACGCGCAGCGCCTGGAGCCCGAGCCGGGCCTCGGCGTGGACCTGGTCGATCCACGGCCCGGCCTCGTCCTCGAGCCCTGGCGCCGAGCACGCCGCCGCCTCTTCGAGCCAGCGCGAGAGCAGCTCGACGTCACCACCGTCGACGACGCCTTGGACCAGCGCGCGCGGCACGGCGCCGTCGCAGGCCTCCGCGAAGACGCGCCACCCGAGCTGTTCGGACTCGTGCGCCCACGCCGTCAGTGCGTCCTCCCCGCGCAGCCACGCGGCGACCGATGCGAGCGGAAGCTTGGACGCTCGGGGCTGGACCATCGGGTTGGCGAGGTAGCCGCTGCACACCTCGACCAGGGCCGGCTCGCGACCCCACAGCGGTCCGAGGAAGAGCTGGTCCGCCATGATCGCGTCGTTGACGGGAAAGTTGTCCCAGAGCAGCGGGGCGCGGCCGCCCAGCACGTCGGCCCTCGCCTCGGCCTCGGCGACGGTGATCGAGTCGTTGACGACGGACCGGCCCGTCCACCCGATCGGCACGTCGTCGGGCACGCCCTTCGCCAGCGCGTCGAGGTACGGCGTCGATCGGACACCGACGTACTCGGTCGGCACCAGGAGCAGGTCGACGTCGTCGCCGACGTGGTTGCGCAGCCACGTCGTGAGCTCGGCGTGGTCCTCGCCGAGCCGATCGCGGAACGGGATGTCGTCGAGCGCGAGGACGATGAGGTTGATGCCGATGTCGACCACCTGGTCGACCTTTGCCGCCAGCGCGGCGCGATCGTCGGCCGAGCCGTAGTCGATGGACAGGCCGGGCGACAGTGCGAAGCCGACGTGCAGCCCGCCGTCGGAGATAAGCCGGGTGAACCCATCGAGCACGTCGCTCCCGTAGGGCTCGCGCCAGCGCTCGCGGTGGAACGGGTCGTCCTTCGGGGCGTACACGTAGTGGGTCATGGCGCGGTCGTCGCACCAGCGCATGACCTCGAGGCGCGACTCCCATGACCACGGCGGGCCGTAGAACCCCTCGATCAGCCCGCGGATCACGGGCGCTACGGTAACCGCCCATGCCGACGCTCTCGGAGGCCCGCTCCAAGCAGCTCCTC
>CAYSAC010000193.1:0-6198 GCA_964428815.1 uncultured Acidimicrobiaceae bacterium
CGAGCCAGACGTCGCCTTGGTAGAAGAGGCCGTCGAAGGTGAGCCACGACCGGCGGCCCTCGATTGGACCGTCGGTCTCGAACGCGCGCCGGTAGAGCAGCGGGCCGTCGGCGTCGCCGAACGCGGGCGTCGACCGCCAGTGCCCTGGCACCTCGATGTGCTCCCACCCGCCGTCGTCGAAGCCGTCCTCGACGTACGCGCGTCGGAGTTCCTCGTCGGCAAGCGCGGCCCGCCACGTGCCGGTGAGGTCCATCGGCGGAGGACGCTACCGGCGACGGATCGCTAGAGGGTCAGAGCGTGGGCAGCAGGGCCTGGATCGCCTGCTGGAGCTGGAACTGCGTGCTCGCGATGCGCCGACCTCGCCGACCTCGGCTGGGTCTGGCGCGGTGACGTCGACGGGCGCCCCGAAGTCCAGCAGGTCCATCGTCATGTGCATGTCGAAGAGGTCGCCGACCGACATCGTCATCACAGTGCGATGGGCCAGTCCGCTCTCGTCGAGCTGTGCGAGCTGCTGCTCGAACAGCTCGATCTGCTCCTGCGGAGTGCGTGACCGACACCCCGCGGATCTCCTCCGACCCGACCACCTCGATGGTCGAGATCTCACGCAGCTGGTCGAGCATCGCCCTCGGGTCCGCTCCCGACGCGCCGAGCGCCTGCTCCGCGACCTCGCCCACGAGGTCGCTGGCGATCCAGGGACCCGTCTTGCGAGCGAACAGCGTCGTGCCGTCCTGCACCATCTCGATCGGACCGGTGAGCGGGTTGTCGGTGGTGAAGCTCGCCCGCTGGTTGACGAAGTCGATCTGGCCGTCCATGCGGATCGTCTGGTCGGCCGCGTCGATGACGATCTCCATGCGCGCTGTCTCCTCGGCGAGCAGTGCGTCGCCGGCGCCCTGGACGAGCGTCAGCGCGTCCCCGCCGGTCGACGTCTCGCTGCCGTCACCACACCCAGCCACAGCGCGGCCACCGAGCACGCCGCGACCCCGATCCAGCGCTTCCCTATGTCCAACCTCCCCAGAGTGGAACCGCCAGCCTACGCGAGTGTCGTCGCGCCTTCGAGGAGCGCCTCGACCGTGTAGCCCGCCGGGCCGGGTGTGAGCTCGATCTCGAACGGTCCAGAGGGGAGCTCGATCGCGTGCACGGCGCGGTTGCCGTCGGCGGTGATGGCGCGGAGGTCGCCGGTCAGTGTCACACGCCCCGGACCGCGCAGGATCAGGGCGATCACTCGCGGAAGCAGGATCGCGGGGCTGCCCTTCACCTCCATCGTCGAGCGCTCATCGGCGTCGAATGTGACGGTGTCCCTCGGTCGAGCGAGGCCGCTCTGACCGAGCGCGACCGGGGTGTCGATGCGGTAGGTCCCCGGTGCGAAGCCGTGGACCGCGCCACCGAGGCTGAGCACGAGCCCGGTTGGCGCGAGGTCGATGGTCACCGGGTCGAGGACCAGCGCGGCGCCGCTCTTCAGCTGCAGCGGCCGGCCCGCGTCCCACACGACGGTGGCCGGCTTGCCATCGACGAGGATGCCGCGCACCTCGGCGCCGTTGCCGCTGCCCCGCTCGGGGGCATCGATGGTGAGCGGGAGGGCGAGCGGCTCGAGCCGCGCGCCCTCGACGTGCAGCGCCGTGATCGTGCCCGTCACGCGCACCTGGTCCGGGCGCAGAGAGGGGTCCGCGGTCGTCGCGGTGGTGGACGGCGTGGCGTCGACATTCGCCTCGTCCGCGGCGAGGTCGAGCGCCTCGACCGCGACCGCGGTGCCGCCCGCGACGATGGCCAGCGCGATCCAGACCCCCAGCAGCCGTTGGACGATCACGGCGACAGGTTGCTGCGCGGGCCTCGCCGACAACAAGCGGGCGGGTCGGAGATACGGTGACGCCCATGTCGCGACCTGCCAACCTCGGGCAGCTCAGGGAGTCGGGCTGGCAGTCCGTGCCGGTCAAGGAAGAGGTCAGGCGCAACGCCGTGGCCCGCATCTCCTCGGGCGAGGCCATGTTCCCTTCGGTCCTCGGCTACGAGGACACGGTCCTGCCACAGCTGGAGAACGCGCTGCTCGCCGGCCACGACGTGATCTTTCTCGGTGAGCGGGGCCAGGCGAAGACGCGCATGATCCGCTCGCTCACCGCGCTGCTCGACGAGTGGCTGCCGATCGTTGCCGGGTCCGAGATCAACGACGATCCCTACAACCCGATCTCCCGGTACGCCCGCGACCTCGTGGCCGAGCACGGCGGGGACACGCCGGTCGAGTGGGTGCACCGCGACACACGCTTCGGGGAGAAGCTGGCGACGCCCGACACGTCGATCGCGGACCTCATCGGTGAGGTCGATCCGATCAAGGTCGCCGAGGGCCGCTACCTCTCCGACGAGCTGACCATCCACTACGGCCTCGTCCCCCGCACGAACCGGGGCATCTTCGCGATCAACGAGCTGCCCGACCTCGCGGAGCGGATCCAGGTCGGCTTGCTGAACGTCCTCGAGGAGCGCGACGTGCAGGTGAGGGGCTACAAGATCCGGCTCCCGATCGACGTCCTGCTGCTCGCCTCCGCCAACCCCGAGGACTACACCAACCGCGGCCGCATCATCACGCCGCTGAAGGACCGCTTCGGCAGCCAGATCCGTACGCACTACCCGCTCGACGTCGAGACCGAGGTCGCGATCGCCCAGCAGGAGGCCCGCCCGCTGCAGGCCGAGGGCATCCGCGTGAGCGTGCCCGACTACATGACCGAGATCGTCGCGACGCTCAGCCACCTCGCGCGCCAGTCGCCCCACATCAACCAGCGGTCGGGCGTCTCCGTTCGGCTGACGATCTCAAACCACGAGACGCTCGTCGCCAACGCGACCCGCCGCGCGCTGCGCCACGGCGAGCGTGAGGTGTCACCGCGCGTGAGTGACCTCGACGCGCTGGCCGCGTCCACCATGGGCAAGGTCGAGATCGAGTCACTCGAAGAGGGCCGGGACGAGCAGATCGCGGAGAACCTCGTGAAGGCGGCGGTGCTGACCGTGTTCAAGGACCGCGTGAGCTCGGAGCAGTACCGCCCTGTGCTCGCCGCGTTCGAGGAGGGCGGTGTCGTGCACGCCGGCGATGACGTCTCCTCCGCCGACTACGTCGCGCTGCTCGAGCAGCTGCCGGCCCTGCGCGAGCCGGTCGCCGCGCTCACGGGTGGCGATGAGAGCCCGGCGGCGGTGGCGAGTGCAGTGGAGTTCGTGCTCGAGGGCCTCCACCTGAACAAGCGGCTGAACAAGGACGCGGTCGGCGCCCGCGCCACCTACCGTTCCCGGGCCTGAACTTCGACGAGACGCTCGACGGCACGGGCGGCGCTGGGCTCGAGGCCGAGGAGCACGATCACCTGGCGATCCTCACCGGGCTCCAGCCGCGCCTGCCCGAGCTCGAGGCTCCGGATGCGCTCGACCGGCCAGCCCAGGCGCGCGGCCAGGTCCTCCACCGTCCAGCCCCGCGACCGGCGCCCCATCATCAGGCCGTAGCCGGCGCGGTCGGCGGTGCCGTTCACGCGAGCCGCCGGTCTGCCTCGTCGACGTCGATCTCTCCGCGCGCCAGCGCTTCGAGCACCTCGACCGTCGGGTCGGACTCGGGCGGCTTCAGGCCCAGCCGGCCAAGCAGGTCGTCGAAGCGGGCTCGCGCCGTCGGGTAGCTCACCCCGAGGTGCCGCTCGAGCTCCTTCATGTTGCCGCGCGAGTTCAGGAAGACCCGAAGCATCTCGCGGTCACCATCGGTCAGCACGCAGAACTCGCACGTCTCGAACGCGCCGGAGAGCTCGCTGTCGCAGGCCGAACAGCTCAACCGGGTGAGCACCAGCGACGCCCCGCAGACCGGGCAGTCGCGCGGCGGGCGGTGGCCGTAGCGCTCGTGCCTCATTGCGCGCGCACCGAGACCGAGGACATCGTCGCGTCGATCGACAAGCTGCCTGCTCCGCCGCCGACCATGAACCCCTCGCCGTCGTCGCGGTGGGGCAGCTGGATGTCGAGCTTCCCGAGCTCGACGTGCGCGTGGCCCTTGACGCTGCTGCCCGGCTCCAGGACCACATTGAGCGCGCCGGCGTCGCACTTGAAGCGCGAGTCGCCGTGGTCGAGCACACCGGCGTAGGAGAGTGAACCCGCGGTCACGCGCGCGTCGATAGGACCGCGCGCGTCGCGCAGGCTCAACGAGCCCGCGTCGACGTCGCAGGACAGCGCCCCGCGCAGGCCCGAAGCGGAGAGGCTGCCGGCAGTCACGGCGAGGTCGATCGGCAGCTCAGGGTTGACGCGCACGGTGACAGGCTCGAACGCACGGCCGTCGACCATGCGGTGCACGCGAATGCGGCTCGACCCGCGGCGGCTCCGGACCCGGAAGCGCTCCGCGCCCCGCTCCCCGAACACTCCATGGAGCGGCGTGATGTCGACGACGACGGTGTCGCCCTCGAGCTCCATCGACGCCGATTCGTGCTCGCCAGAGACGTCTGCGCTGACCACCGAGGGATCGCCGATGACCTTCACCGCACCGGCGGTCACGCGCACCCTGATGCGCCGGATTGGCCCGTCGTCGAGCACGACTCGGCCCGGCCGGTCCTCGGGGGCGCCTCCGAGGCGCTCCGCAGCCTCGTCGGGCGCCACCTCGCCCCTCGCGACGGCGTCCAGCAGGGTTCGGCGTTCCTTGGCATCCATGCGCGCATCCTGCGCGCTGGCTTGCCAGATCGTCAAGAGATACTTACCAGATGTGAAACATGCCACTCCGGGCGGAACCGCAGGCCCGGCGGTTACGGTGGCCGTCGTGGCGCGCGCCCCGAAGTTCCGGTACTCCCGATGGGACGGCACCCAGGTGGGCTTCGACCTCGACGCCGACGCCATCCTCGAGCAGATCACCGACGACCTGCTGTACCACGGCGATCTTCACGCCGCCCTGCGGCGCCTGATGCAATCGGGCTTCCGCGACCGAGACGGCCAGCAGGTGCAGGGCATGCGCGAGCTGCTCGAGAAGCTGCGCCGCAAGCGCCGCGAGCAGCTCGAGCAGTACGACCTCGGCGGCGTCTACGACGACATCGCCCAAGAGCTGCGCGACGTGATCGACATGGAGCGCGAAGGCCTGGAGCAGCTCGCGCAGGAAGCGCGCGACTCAGGCGACCAGCGCCGGCAGGAGATCACCGACGAGGTCGTGCAGGAGCGCAACCTCCAGCTCGACATGCTCCCGCCCGACCTCGCCGGGCAGGTGCGCGAGCTACAGCAGTACGAGTTCACCTCGACCGAGGCGCGCGAGAAGTTCGACGAGCTGATGGACCAGCTGCGGCAGCAGCTCACGCAGTCCTACTTCAACCAGATGTCGGGCGCGATGAGCAACATGTCGCCAGAGGACATGCAGCGGATGAAGGACATGTTTGCCGCGCTCAACCAGATGCTCGAGCAGCGCGAGCGGGGCGAGGAGCCCGACTTCGAGGGCTTCATGGATCGCTACGGCGACTTCTTCCCGGAGAACCCTCAGACGCTCGACGAGCTCCTCGAGATCATGGCGCAGCGCATGGCGGCCATGCAGTCGATGCTCAACTCGATGACCCCCGAGCAGCGCGCCCAGCTGCAGGGCCTGGCCGAGCAGCTGATGGAGGACATGGACCTCCGCTGGCAGGTCGACCAGCTCGGCGAGCACCTGCGCGGCCTGTTCCCCCAGATGGGCTGGGACCGTCGGTACGACTTCAGCGGCCAGGACCCGCTCGGCTTCGCCGAGGCCGCGGCCCTGATGAACGAGCTCGGTGACATCGACCAGCTCGAGAACCTGCTGCGCGGTGCCGCCAGCCCGGGAGCGCTCGCCGAGGTCGACATCGACAAGGCCCGCGACCTCCTGGGTGACGATGCCGCGCGCAGCCTCGACGCGATGGCCAAGCTGGCCAAGCAGCTCGAGGACGCTGGGCTCATCAACAACAAGGAGGGCCGGCTCGAGCTCACGCCGCGTGGCCTGCGCAAGATCGGCCGCAACGCGCTCAACGACCTCTTCCAGAAGCTCGCGCGCGACAAGCTCGGCCGCCACGAGATCGAGCGCACCGGCGCGGGCCACGAGCGCAGCTACGACACCAAGCCCTACGAGTTCGGTGACCCGTTCAACCTGAGCATCGAGCGCACCATCCGCAACGCGATCCAGCGCACTGGGGGCGGGACGCCGGTGCGGCTCTCGCCGGAGGACTTCGAGGTCGAGCGGACCGAGCACCTCGTGCGCTCGTCGACCGTGCT
>CAYSAC010000194.1:0-6184 GCA_964428815.1 uncultured Acidimicrobiaceae bacterium
GTGCCGACGAAGGCGAGCACGGCGATGGTGACGAGGTCCAAGAGCATCGGCGGTGATTACTGTGGCAGCCGCACCGCCGATCAGTGACAAGGGGGCCACATGGCCTGGGACTTCTCCACCGAACCAGAGTTCGAGGCCAAGCTCGAGTGGATGCGCACCTTCGTGCGCGAGGAGATCGAGCCGCTCGAGACGCTCGATCTCGACATGGACACGTTCCGGCGCATCACCGACCCGATGAAGGAAGAGGTGAAGCGTCAGGGGCTCTGGGCCGCGCACCTCGACAAGGAGCTCGGCGGCGGCGGGTTCGGCCAGGTGAAGCTCGGCTTGATGCACGAGATCCTCGGGCGCTGCATCTACGCGCCGTCGATCTTCGGCAACAACGCGCCGGACTCCGGCAACGCCGAGCTGCTCGCCGTCGGTGGCACCCAGGAGCAGAAGGATCGCTGGATGCAGCCGCTGCTCGACGGCAAGCTCCGCAGCGCGTTCTCGATGACCGAGCCGGGCGCCGGCGCCGACCCGACCCTGCTCACGACGTCCGCCGCCCGCGATGGCGACGAGTGGGTGATCAACGGCCACAAGTGGTTCACGTCAAACGCGTCGGTCGCCGACTTCCTGATCGTCATGGCGGTCAGCAACCCGGACGTGCACCCGTACCAGGGCATCTCCATGTTCATCGTGCCCGTCGACACGCCCGGGGTGGAGATCGTCCGCGACGTGCCCACGATGGGCGATCCGCACCACGTCACCGGCCAGCCCGGCGGGCACGCCGAGATCCTCTACCGCGACGCGCGCATCCCGTTCGACAACGTCGTCGGCGGCGAGGCCGGCCTCGGGCAGGGCTTCGCGCTCGCGCAGAAGCGCCTCGGCCCTGGTCGCATCCACCACGCGATGCGCTGGCTGGGCCAGGGCCAGCGCGCCTTCGACATGCTGTGCGAGCGGTCGCTGTCGCGGTACGCGCACGGCTCGACGCTCGCGGAGAAGCAGATGGTGCAGGACTGGATCGCGGAGTCGGCGACCGAGATGCAGGCGGCGCGGCTGCTCACGCTGCAAGCGGCGTGGAAGATGGACACCGAGGGCGCGTCGAAGGCCAGGGTCGAGATCGCGATGATCAAGTTCTGGGGCGCACGCGCGCTCTACAACGTGATCGACCGCGCCATCCAGGTCCACGGCTCGCTCGGCTACACCACCGACCTGCCGCTCGAGTCGATGTACCGACACGCTCGTGCGGCGCGCATCTACGACGGGCCCGACGAGGTCCACAAGGTGACGATCGCCCGCCAGATGCTCAAGCGCTACGAGCCCCACGAGGTGCCGACCGAGCACATCCCGACACGCCGCAAGGCCGCGCAGGAGCGCTTCGCGGAGTACCTCGAGGCCGCCAGCCTCAACGCCTGAAGCGCCAGGCTCAGCGCTCGTAGGTGCCGCGCAGCGTCGCGGTCTCGATGCTCGCGGTCTCCACGAGCTGCGCGGCGTCAGCGGCGGGCAGCTCCGGCTGCAGGCCGAGCGACTCGCTGAGCACGTGCAGCGTGATCTCGTAGGTGTGGATGCCGGTCGGTGGGCACGGTCCCGCCCAGCCGGTGCGGCCGAAGCCGTTCTGGCCCTCTACTGACCCTTCTGGGACGGCGTCCTCGGCGATGCCCGTGAGCTGCGGAGCCAGTCCGGCGATGACCCAGTGGACGAACCCGCCGGCATCGGGGTCGCGCACGACGATCGCGAGCTCGGCGGCAGCTGACGGCACGCCGTTCCAGTCCAGCGGCGGTGAGGCGTCGGTGCCGTCGCAGGTGAACCGGGCGGGGATGGGCTCGCCCTCGGCGAACGCCGGGCTCGTCAGCGTGAGCAGCTCGGTCGCCTGCACCGCCGGGGGACTGGTTGTCGTCCGCAGCGGAGCCGTCTGGCCAGGGCGCGGCGCCACGAGGTCGCGGCCGTCGTCGGAGGCGCACCCGACCAGGAGCGCACCCGACGTGACCAGCCTGAAGGCGAGGAGGAGGGTTCCGCTCACGGCAGGAGAGTGTCGCGGATCTATCCTTGGCGGCACACACCCATGAACGACAGACCCCGGAACCTGCGGGCCATGCTCTCGGAAGCGAAGGACCTCTCCGAGCTCATGGTCGACCTGGCCTACGCCGCGCTCTACTTCGGCGACGCTGACATGGCGGAAGAGGTGGACGAGCTCGAGGAGCGGATGAGCGACCTCGTGCACGACATGCGAGCGGTCTCGGTCCTCGCCGCGCGCGGTCCCCGCGAGGCTGAGGCGATGGCGTCGGTGCTGCAGGTGATCGGCGCCATCGAGCGCATCGCGAACTCTGCGGTCGACATCGCTCGTATCGTCACCCACCGGCTTGGCATCCCACGCGAGCTCGTCGCCGACCTCTCGAACGCGGAGGAGGTCTCGCACCGGGTCCGTGTGCGGGAAGGCTCGCACCTTGCCCGCCGCCCGCTGTCGGCGCTCGAGCTGCCCGTGCAGACGGGCATGACCATCGTCGCCATCCGCCGCGAGCGCGACTGGATCACCGACGTCGATGGCGACGAGCTGTGCATGCCGGGCGACGTCCTGTTCCTTCGCGGTTCGCCCGCGGGCATCGTTCGCCTGCGCGAGCTGGCCGCTGCACCGTTCTGGGAACCGCCCACCCCGCCAGAGGACGGAACGCTGAGCGACCTCGACCGCGCCGTCGACGTGCTCGTCGAGATGAAGAACGTGTCGGAGGTCGCCGTCGGTCTCGCCTACTCGGCGCTGGTGCTGCGCGACCACGGGCTGGCGGCCGAGGTCCGTCACCTCGAGGACCGGCTCGACGAGATGAAGGACCGGCTCGAGCTGTGGGTGCTGCGGGCCAGCGCCGACAACCTCGACCCGGCACCGCTGCGCGGCCTGCTGCACCTCTCTCAGGCGGCCGAGGATCTCGGTGACGCGGCGCAGCAGATGGTGTGGCTCATCGAGCAGAAGGAGGAGCTGCACCCGATCCTCGGGATCGCGCTGGGCGAGTCCGACGAGGTCGTCGTGCGCGTTCCTGTCGCCGCAGGGTCGGAGGCGGAGGGATCCACGCTCTCGCACCTCAAGCTCGACATCGAGCCCGGGTTCCACGTGCTCGCCGTTCGCCGTGGCGGTCGCTACCTCTACCGTCCCCGCGGCGATGTCGTCCTCGAAGCCGGTGACGAGCTCATCGCCAGCGGCCCCGACGAGGGCCATCCGCTGCTGGCCGAGCGCTGCGGGTGGGAGCTCCACGAAGAGGAGGACACGGGCGAGCACCGCCTCGAGCCGCTCCACGCGGGGCGCTGAGCCCGCCAGCTCGAACGTACCTAGCCAGCGGTGATCGCTGCAATGACCTCGTCGATCACACCATCGGCCAGTGCGCGCAGCTCGTCGTCGGTCCGGTCCTGGATGGGGTGAGGCACGAACGCTCGCGCCAGATCCGGGACGCCGAGCGACCGCGCCTGGCTCTCGGCTGCGTCGACGAACTCGGTGGACGCGATGAAGACGCCGGGCACGCCGCGGCGCTCGAGATCAGCGATGTCGTGCACACTGCACGACGTGCAAGACCCTCAGTCGGCGAGGGCCTCGATGACCACCTCGCAGCGCTGGGAGATCTCGTGGCGCAGATCGGCGGGCGCCGGCTTCGTGAAGGTGGGCTTGCGGAACCGCTCGGTGCGCCAGCCCCGCGCTTGCAGCTGCTCGTCGAGCCGGTCGAGGAAGACGTCGCCACGCGCCTTCGAGATGTCGAGCAGGCCAATGGTCACGCCGTCGAGCGACGCCGGCCTGGCAGCGCGCTCGCGGGAGGCGGGCGACTGCTCGCTCGTCGGGTCGAGCACGATCCTCATGGCTGCACCTCCACGGTCACGGGCTGGCTCCCGGTTTCGCCGTTCACCCAACCCCCGATGATGGCCGAGAACATGCCGGCCCGCCCGCCGGCGTGGACGATGAGCAGCCCACCGTCCCGGAACTTCGGGAGCGTCGCATCGATGAGCGACTCGGGCACGCCCTCTGCGATCCCGCCCGCGCCGCGGATGATCTCGGCGCCCGACAGCTGCAGCACCTCGGAGAGCTCGGACCGCAGCCGAGCCTTGTCCCAGCCGGCGTCGGCGAACACGCGGGCGTGCTCGGGGCTGACGACGAGGATCGCGTCGAACGCGATCGGGAGCTTCGGGTGGGCGACCGACCGCAGGCCCGCCGCCAGCGTGCGCGCCAGCGACTCGGGTTCGCGGCTGAGCTGGTCGACGATCGTGCGCGGGCCTTCGCCGGCGAACAGCGTGATCGTCGTCGCGTCGGCCGGGAAGCCACGCTCCACCGAGAGCGGCTCCCACGGCGACCCCTCCTCGTCCTCGGCGAAGCAGAGGCCGATCTTGCCGGGGTTCCCCTGCGTGGCCCGGTCGACGCCGCCGGGGCGGCCGCCACCCACGTTGCGCACGACCAGCTGAAGCGCTCGACCAATTGTGGCGTTGGCTCGGTTGCCCTGGCCGAGCGCGTTGAGGCCACCGTTCAGGCCGGCGGCGCGGGCGCCGGGGCCGTTGGCGATCAGGACGGGGCCTGCCGCGTAGGTGGTCGCCAGCAGGCCGTGCATGTTGAACTCGGCGCTGCACGCGCCGCGCACCGCGGCGATCACGAAGGGGAGGTGCTCGGGCCGGCAACCGGCGAGGACTGCGTTTACCGCGACCTTCTCCACGGTGCACGGCACGAGGTCAGGAGGCACGGTGGCCACGATCTCGTCGGGCGCGAGCGTGGTGCCCTCGAGCATGCGCAGCACCCGCACCTCGGTCGGCGCGACCACCGGCAGGCCGTCGGTCCACCCGCGATCGAACATCGCCTCGGCCTCGTCCTCGATGTCGCCGATCTGCACCCGGCGGCTCCGCAGCGTCGACCCGCCGTAGCGGACGGCCAGCTCGTCGGCGACATCGGGGTCGAGCGTCCGCGACCCACACCCGGGCCGGTAGTCGGGCAGCCCGGCGCCCAGAGCGTCGACGCCGCTGCAGCGCTCCCACGCCTCCCGCGACCAGCCGACGGTGCGCTCGACCTCCGCACCGGAGCGCACCTTCAACAGCGTCGGCACCGTCTCGATCTGGAGGTGCCATGACAGGTCTAGCGTCCGGTCATCGACGGCGCCCATGCCTTCCGGGAAGCCGGGATCATCCTGGGAGATCACGGTCAGCCCGACCCGCTCGGCCAGCTCGGCGAGGACCGGCTGGACCAATGCGCACGTGGGGCAGTCACGCTTGACGACCGCAACCATGCCTTCGGGAAGCTCCATCGGCTCGCGACTGTAGGGTCATCACCGTGAACCTGAAGGACCAGATCGCCAAGGCCGTGACGGGTGTGCACGAGGCGGTGTTCCGCGCGTCGAACGGCCGCGTGTCTGGCCGGGGCTTCGGCATGCCAGTGCTGATCCTGACGACGACCGGGCGCAAGAGCGGCAAGAAGCGCACGACAATGCTCACGTCGCCCTTGCAGGACGGCGACAGCATCGTGCTGATCGCCTCCTACGGCGGCGACGACCGGCACCCAGCGTGGTTCCTCAACCTGCGCGACAACCCAGAGGTCGAGGTGATGATGGGCGGCCAGATCCGGCCCATGCGGGCGCGCATCGCCAGCGCCGAGGAGAAGGCCGAGATGTGGCCGCGGATCACCGCTACCTACAAGGGCTACGCTGACTACCAGACGAAGACCGACCGCGACATCCCGGTCGTCATCCTCGAACCCAAGCCCTGAAGCCCACATCGGACCGCAGCCAGGAACCGTGCACACGGTTCGCCGGACCAACCGAACATTGTGCGCTGATGCGGCTATGAGCAGCACTGGCGCACGCGGAAGCATCGGCGCACGCGGTTCGCGATGACTCGCCTCTCCACGTCGAGCCTCCAGGTCGAAACGGCCACGGATGACGACGTCGCTTGGCTCGAGGCCCGCCCGCCGGCTCTACGAGTCGGCCGGCTTCGTGCCCGCCGAGGTGCTCGACAACGGAGCCGAGGGCGGGAGCCGACAACGGTTCCGGCTCGTTCGCCCGTCTCCCGCCTGAGTGCCTAGATGTAGCCCCGGAGGCGGGCGGCGGCGGCGACGCGGGCGATGCCGATGGCGTACGCCGCCTGCCGGAGCGACACGTGCCGCTCATCCGCAAAGTCCTGCGTGGCGCGGTACGCGTGCTTCATCTTGTCGGCCAGCTCGGCGTTGAACTGCTCTTCCTTCCACGTGAACTGCTGG
>CAYSAC010000195.1:0-4286 GCA_964428815.1 uncultured Acidimicrobiaceae bacterium
CTTCTTGCCCATCCGCATCAGGCGGAGCTTGACGGCCACGGTGATCTCTCTCTCAACAAAGGGGGACCCGCCATGCTGGTCCACCCGCCTGCTCAGTTCAAGCCAGGGAGCGTGAACGGGGTCTTGGGCGGTTGCTGCTTGGGGGGCGAGACCCGCCCGCCCTTCTTCTTCTTGCCCTTGCCGCCGCCCCGCGCCTTCTTGGTGCCGCTGAAGCCGGGAATGCGCTTCATCATCTTTCGGAACTCGCCGAACTGCTTGACCAGCTGCCCGACGGCGGCGGCGTCGGAGCCGCTGCCGGCGGCGATGCGGGCTCGCCGGGAGCCGTCGATCATGTCGGGGTTGGCACGCTCCTCGCGGGTCATCGAGTGGACGATGGCCTCGACGCGGGCGATGTCCTTGTCGTCGATCTGGGCGTTCTTGAGCTCCTTTGGCATGCCCGGGATCATCCCGACGAGCCCGGAGATCGGCCCCATCTTCTTGACCTGCTGCATCTGGTCGAGGAAATCGTCCAGGGTGAACTGGCCGTCGAGGATGCGGGCGGCGGCCGCCTCGGCCTCGTCCTTCTCGAAGACCTCCTCGGCCTTCTCGATGAGGGTGAGCATGTCGCCCATGCCGAGGATGCGGCCGGCGAGGCGGTCCGGGTGGAAGGGCTCGAAGTCGGCGAGCTTCTCCCCCGTCGACGCGAACGCGATCGGCTTGCCGACGACCTCCTTCACCGACAGCGCGGCGCCACCACGCGCGTCGCCGTCGAGCTTGGTGAGGATGACGCCGTCGAGCGCGAGCGTCGCGTTGAACGACTCGGCGACGGTGACCGCGTCCTGCCCGGTCATCGCGTCGACGACGAGGAACGTGTAGTCGGGCGTCACCGCTTCGCTGATCTGACGCACCTGCTCCATGAGCTCGGCGTCGATGGCGAGGCGGCCGGCGGTGTCGACGATCAGCACGTCGCGCCCGAGGCGGCGGGCCTCGTCGAGCCCAGCCTTCGCGGTCGTGACGGGATCGCCCGGCTGGCTGAACACGGGCACGTCGATCTGGCGGCCGAGGGTCTGGAGCTGCTCGACGGCGGCCGGCCGTTGGAGGTCGGCGCCGACGAGGATCGGGTTGCGGCCTTGCTGCTTGAACCAGCGGGCGAGCTTGGCCGAGTTTGTCGTCTTGCCGGAGCCCTGGAGGCCGGCCATCAGCACGACGGTCGGCGGCTTGGACGCGAACGTGATCCGCATCGTCTCGCCGCCGAGGGTCGCGATGAGCTCGTCATGGACGATCTTGACGACCTGCTGGGCCGGGTTGAGGGCCTCGCTGACCTCGACGCCGACGGTGCGCTCGCGGATGCGGGCGACCATCGACTTCACGACCTTGAAGTTGACGTCGGCCTCGAGCAGGGCCAGGCGGATCTCCCGCAGGACCTCGTCGACGTCGGCCTCGTTGAGCCGCCCCCGGCCTCGCAGCTGCTTGAAGATGCCGTCGAACCGGTCGGAGAGTGCCTCGAACATGCGGTCGACCAGCCTAGCGGGAGGGGTACTCCCCTCAGGTCTTGAGGCAATGACTTGCGCATGCGCAAGTCATTGCCTCAAGTCCGCGATCCGACAGGTATTGCCTCGAGACGGTGCAGCAGGTCACTCGCAGGCGACGGGGTCGCCCGGCTGGCGCTTGAAGCTCGCGACCTTGTCGCGGTTGGCGTCACCGACGAACTCGGCCTCATCCGGCGACGTGAGGGTGAACGTGCCGCCTTCGGTCCCGTCGTTCCAGCCGCTCACGTCGGTATCGGTGATCCAGCTCGAGCCGTCGAAGGTGACGGTGCCGCAGTGGAGGACGACGTCGACGTAGTAGCCGACACCGATCTCGGCGCCCTTGCCCTCGGCCGGCGCTGGCATGGGCTCGGTCTCACCGGGCAGTGGGAGCGGCTCCGGCTGGATCTTCACCCTCGGCTGCTCAATGAGGTCGTCGGGGATGGCGGGCACCGCGACCGTCGAGCCGTCCTCGGCGCTGAAGAGGTAACCGGGCACCAGGTAGGCGTCACCGCCATCCCACCCGCCGATGAACAGGAGGACGGGCTGCACGTCGGTGAGGACGATGGTGACCGGCTCGGGCTCGGGATACGGCTCGCAGATCGGCGCCAGGTCGGTCGCGACACCGGGCTCGGCTGGATCGTCGGTGATGCACGGGTACGGCCCGCACGGCGCAACAGCTATGGCGGGCGCCTCCGAGCCAGCGATGGCGGTCGTCGTCGTGGGCTGCTCGTCGGTGAGCGGCACGTCACACGGGTACGGGCAGAAGCCGCCGGAGGACGGGTCGGTCTGCTGGGCCAGCTTCTCCTCGTCGGTCGTCGGCGTGTCGGCGCCAGCGAGGCAGTCGACGGGCGGTGGCGCCGCGCAGTCGTCGCCCGGGCCGCCCTCGCAGGGAACCGTCGTGGCCGGCATCGGGGGCTCGCCGGGCGCCTCGCAGATCTCGCTGCCGTCCGGCTGGGTCTTGCACGTGTAGCCGCATTCCTCAGGCGTGCAGCCGCCAGTGCCGCCACCGGACACGCCAGGTTCGGTGGAGCCGGCGCTGCCGGTCGACCCGCTGCTGCCGCCACCCGAACCCTCGACGGGCGCGCCGGCGGAGGAGAACGACTCGGACTCGGCCATAGCGACCGGGCCACCGCCGAACCAGCCGCCGTTGCTGTTCAGCCGGTCGACGGCCGCCTGGGTGTCGATGCGCGGGTAGGCGCCGAGCGGTTGCGGCTTGCCGAGCCAACCGTTGGCGGACTGGATCGCGCCCTGGCTGCCGACGGTGATGTAGGACGTCGCGCCCCACGTAGGGGTGCCGTCGATGAGCGGGTCGACGGCGACGCCCCACGCGGTGAACGCGTCGTCGACGGTGATGTGCGCGCCGTTCGTGTCGGTGCCGGCGGCGTCGAGCAACGCGAGGGCGATGTCGCGGGCCTCGTCCTCGCTCGGCAGGTCGGCCGGGCGCTCCGGCTGGGGCGGCTCGGGGCACACCTTCATGTCAGAGGAGCAGGCCACGGCGACACCGCTCGACACGGTGCCCTTCATGTCGTACATGTTCCACGGGAGGCCGGCGACGTCGTAGACCTCGAGGATGCGATCGCCGTCCTCGACGAAGGCACGGTCGCCGTCGCGCTGGACCGATCCGGCGACGGCCAGCGCCTTGGCCAGCTCGGCCACGGTCTGGTCGGTCAGCTCGCCCGTGAGGCGGTAGGCGTCGGCCTCGCCCCCCATGCCAGGCGCCCCGTCGTCGAGGACGTAGGTGACCGGCGCGAACATCGCATCCGCCGACATCGCGGCGTCGCGGCCGCCTTCACCAGAGCCGAGCGAGATCGGCAGCTTGGCCAGGGTCGTGGAGTCGTCGCCGCCGCCCCCGACCACGATGATGGCGGCGACGGCGACGATGATCGCCACCAGCACCGCCCACAGAGCCATCCGTCCACGCATGTGCCACCTCCTCGAAGGGTCGTCAGCGCTTAGGACGGTCTAGCCCGCGCCGTTGGTTCCCGCGACGACCAGCCGGTTCTCGACCTCGGCGATGCCGTGGACCGCGGCGGCGGCCCGCTCGAGGTCGGTGCGCCCGGTGTCGTGAGGCGCCTTGCCGGTGAGGACGACCCTGCCGCCGACGACCTCGACCTCGGGCTGGGGCAGGTGCCACGTGCGAGGCGAGTGGCTGAGTTCGAACCGGACCCGCTCGAGCAGCTCGGCGTCACCCACCGACCCACCACGGCGAGCATCGATCAGCCCTTGGAGCTTGGCCCGCAGCTGCGCGCCAGGCACGGGGGCGAGCAGCAGCCCGACCGCGATCCCGGCGCCGAACACGAACACGCGCCGGTAGCCGAGCAGCCGCCCCGTCCGGTAGCTCGTCTTCGCGGTGACCGACGTGAGGCCCAGCGCGATCCGCACCGGCAGGACGATCAGGCGGATGAGGAAGAACATGGTGCCCCCTTAGCTCTCTGAGAACAGCGCGTCGATGAACTCGTCGGGATCGAACTCGACCAGGTCGTCGACGGTCTCACCGAGGCCGACGAGCTTGATCGGGATGCCGAGCGTCGACTGGATCGCGAGGGCGATGCCGCCCTTGGCAGACCCGTCGAGCTTCGTCAGCACGACCCCGGTGAGGTCGACCGCCTCGGTGAACTGCTGAGCCTGCACGAGCCCGTTCTGGCCGGTGGTCGCGTCGAGGACGAGCAGCACCTCGGTGACCTTCCCCGGATCGCGGTCCGCGACTCGCCGGACCTTGCGCAGCTCCTCCATGAGGTTGACCTTCGTGTGCAAGCGGCCGGCGGTGTCGGCGAGCAC
>CAYSAC010000195.1:4386-6182 GCA_964428815.1 uncultured Acidimicrobiaceae bacterium
CCGCCGGGCTCGATCCGCAGCGTGCGGTCGCCGCCCGCGAGGTCGGCCTTGAGCTGCACCTTGAGCGCGTCGAGCATCGCCTGCGGCTCGGTGATCTTGTCGCCGTCGACCGTCATCCGCAGCTCTTCGAGGATCGATGCGGTGGTCGACACGCCCACATCGGCGCGGATCAACGCCTCTTCGAGGTCGTCCCACGTCTCGCTGTCGATCGTCGAGCGGGACAGCATCGAGCCGACGTAACCGGACAGCGCGCTGCGCGCCTTCGTCAGCCGATCGCGGAAGGACGGCTTGACCGGCGCCTCGACCTCGCGCAGCGCCTCCTCGACCTCGGCGACGAGCGCCTCGTCCGCCTCGGGCTCGGTGACGATCTCGTCGCGCGGACTGGGCGGCGCGACCGTCTCCGCCGGTGGTTCCAGCGCTCGCTCCTGCTGGCGGCGGGCGGAGACGACGTAGGCGGCGCCGCCGATGACGACGAGCAGGACAAGGAGGAGGATGAGGACTTCCATGACGGCGGCAGCCTAGGGAGCTAAGGCGCTAGTGACGCCGCGAACCTGAGACTTTGCCGAGAACATGGCGCCGCGAGCCCCCGTCCTCGTCAGGGCTACGTAGCCTCTGTCGGATGGAGAACGCGCCAGAGTTCGACGACGCAACCCTGCTCGAGCAGGCGATGTTCGAGGTGAAGAAGGTCATCGTCGGGCAGGACCGGCTCATCGAGCGGCTGCTCGTCTGCCTGCTCGCCCGGGGCCACTGCCTGCTCGAGGGCGTGCCTGGTCTGGCCAAGACCCTCGCGGCGGAGACGCTGTCGACGGTCGTGGGCGGCACGTTCGCGCGCCTGCAGTTCACGCCCGACCTGTTGCCGGCCGACATCATGGGCACGCGCATCTACCGCGCGTCGACCGAGACGTTCGACGTCGCGCTCGGCCCGGTGTTCGTCAACTTCCTCCTCACGGACGAGATCAACCGGGCGCCGGCCAAGGTGCAATCGGCGCTGCTCGAGGTGATGGCCGAGAACCAGGTCTCCATCGGCGGGCAGACCTTCCCGGTCCCCCAGCCGTTCCTCGTGCTGGCCACGCAGAACCCGATCGAGTCCGAGGGCGTCTACCCGCTGCCAGAGGCGCAGCGCGACCGGTTCCTCATGAAGGCGGTCGTCGACTACCCGTCGCCGGCCGAGGAGGTGCAGATCGTCACCCGGATGGGCGTCGACCCGCCGACCGCAGTGGAGCGGTTGAGCCTCGAGGACCTCATCCGCCTCCAGGCGTCGTGTGACGAGGTGTACGTCGACCGCGGCGTCATCGACTACGCGGTCGCGCTCGTCACCTCCACGCGCTCGCCCTCGGCGTACGGCATGCCCGACCTGACCGAGCTGGTCGCCTACGGCGCCTCTCCGCGCGCCAGCCTCGGCCTCGTCGCCGGTGCGCGCGCCCTGGCGCTCATGCGGCGCCGCACCTACGCGCTCCCCCAGGACGTGTTCGACATCGCGCCCGACGTGCTGCGGCACCGGCTCGTGCTGTCCTATGAGGCGCTCGCCCAGGGCGTCGAGGTCGACCACATCCTCGCCCGCGTCCTCTCGACCGTGCCGGCGCCGCGCATCGCCCCATCGCAGGATCCGACGGCCATCCGCACCGCGTGATCGCCAACACCCCGCCGCGCATCGGGCTGCAGGCGCCGGAGCAGGTGCTCCGGCGGCTCGACCTGGCTGTGTCGAACCGCCTCGACGGGCTGCTGCAGGGCGACTACCGCGGGCTCGTTCCCGGCCACGGCAGCGAGGCGGGCGAGTGCCGGCTGTACCAGGAGGG
>CAYSAC010000196.1:0-6173 GCA_964428815.1 uncultured Acidimicrobiaceae bacterium
CTGGGCGGTCAACAACATCATCACGATCGACGCGATCGAGAAGCCGTACACGATCCGCGGCGAGTTTGCGGCGGCCTCGGGCGTCAAGACCAACGCGGAGGTCACTTACCTCGGCGTCCACTACGGGCGGGTGTCGAACGTGACCCGGGTGCCCGGTGGGGTCGAGATCACGATGAAGATCGACCGCGAACGACGCCTGCCCAAGGGCGCGATCGGCAGGATCTTCCGCAAGTCCGCCATCGGCGAGCCCTACATCGACTTCGTCCCGCCCGACCAGCTCCCGGCCGGCTTCCCCGAGCGGTCGGGGTCCTTCATCGGCAAGGGCGAGAAGATCCCGCAGGACCGCACCGCCGTCCCGCTGGAGTTCTCCGAGCTGCTCCGATCCGCCAGCGAGGTGATCAGCAGCATCGACCCAAACGACGCGGAGACGCTCGTCCACGAGCTCTCGCTCACGTTGAACGGGCGGTCGGACTCGCTGCGCCAGCTGACCATCGCTGGGGACGAGCTGGCGTCGGCCTTCGTCGAGCGGACCGAGCAGCTGGACCGGCTGGCTACGAACAACACGCGGATCACCAAGGTCGTGGCTGACCACCGCGGCTCGCTCGGTCAGTCGCTGACGAACCTCAGCCTTCTCGCGGAGAGCCTGCGCGCCGCCGACGGCGACACGAAGGTGCTGCTCGACCGCGGGTCGCAGCTCCTGGGCGCGGCAGCCGATCTCGTGGCCGACAGCAAGGCCAATCTGGACTGCATCCTCAAGGACCTCGAGGACGTCATCGATGTGGCCACGACCGACGCGCGGATCCAGGACCTGGACTACCTCGCCAAGAACGCGTCGACCGCGTTCGGGTACGTCTGGCTGGTACGAGACCAAGAGCCCGACGGCGTCTGGGTGCGCGTCAACCTCATCGCGGACCCCGAGAACCCACCGCCGGCGTACGACCCTCCCCGCCAGCTCCCGACCGTCCCGGTGGTGCCGCCGTGTACCTCCGCGCTCGCGTCGAGTGGCGTCCCCTTCCAGCCATCGCAGGTGTTCAGCCCGTCGGCGAACAGCGGCGCGTCGCTGCCCGCGACCGGCGGCGAACCGATCGGCGCGCTCGCCCTGTTCCTACTGGCCGGCGGCATCGCTGCCTGGCGCCTCCGCCGGCCGGCGGACCAAGCGTGAACGAGGAGGGCGAAGAAGTCCCGGACGCCGGCGATCAGGTCGCCAGTCCGGCGGTCCGGCCGCGTGGCCTGGTAGCGGCGGTCGGCCTCGCCATCGTGTTCGGGCTGCTGGCGGTCATCATGGCGGTCCTCCTCGTGGGCGGCCGCGACAAGCAGAAGGAGGACCGTGACGAGGTCTTCCGCCTCGCCGGCCGCTTCGCTGAGTCGCTCTTCACCTTCGACTACGCCGATCCCCAGGCCAGCCGCGACGCCGTGCTCGAGGACGTGACCCCGTCGTTCCGCGACCAGTTCGAGGAGGACGTCGCCGCACTCCTCGGGCCCGAGATCGCGGAGCTCGAGCTGAGGATCGAGCCGAAGATCGAGGACCTCTTCGTCAGCCAGATCGATGGTGGAACCGCAGGCGCGGTCGTCGTGATCGACATCGGCAGCACCACGGCCTCCGGATCAGCGCAGCTCCTCGACGATGTCTACCTCGAGCTCTCGTTGCTGAAGATCAACGGCACGTGGAAGGTCGACGACCTCACGTACACGCACGCCGATGACGGCGTTCTCAGCACCGGCGGGACCGCTTCGACGACGACGTCGGTACCCTGACCGCCCGAATCGCATCGGCGCTGATGGGTGTGCCTATGATCCCGGCCGCACCGCCCCCCACCAGCGCCTCACCTGCCGCCCAAGGACACCATGGCTGACGAGACCGTCGAAGAAGAGATCGATCCCGAAGACATCGAGGGAGGCTTCGACGTCGAGGAAGCACCTGAGGACCTCGACGAGGACGACGAGATCGATCCGGACATCGACGCCGCCTTCGTCGAGCCCGACGTCGATGACGACGCGGTCGTCGTCGTCGAAGAGGACGAGGACGCCGCCATCGAGGTGCCCGTCGCGAAGCCCAAGCGCGACGACGAGGACGGCGAGGAGGACGACGAGGAGGAGCTCGACCCCGACGACGTCGAGGCCGACCTCGACATGATCCTCAAGGACCGCATCGCGGCCGCGCCCGAGGAAGAGGAGGAGGAAGAGGAGGAGGCCGTCGAGGCCGACCAGTCCGGCGAGGCCGGGGGCGGCCGCATCCAGCCCCGCCGCCCCGGTGAGTTCGTGTGCCAGTCCTGCTTCCTCCTCAAGCACCCCTCCCAGCTAGCGGACAAGAAGCGCCAGCTCTGCAACGACTGCGTCTGAGCACCCGCGCTACACGCGCAGGCAGATCGCAGACCCAGGGATGCAGTACGAGCTGCTCATCTAGGAACGCAGCGACATCCGCTCGTCGACGTCGGTGGGCTGGGGCTCAACCCCGAGCGTGCGGCCGTCTGACCCTTTCGGCACCGTGTGCCGTTGCTTGCGCCGCAGGTTCCTGTCGTGTAGCCCCGGTGGCGTTCGATCATCAGGGGGTGCGATGGCACTCGCTCCAATGACGGTCGCCTTGCCCAACGGGGTGACGCTCTCCTGCGTTGACCAGGGCGATCGCGAGGCGCCGGCCGTCGTGCTCCTGCACGGCCTCACCGACTCGTGGCGCAGCTTCGAGCGCGTACTGCCTCACATGCCTGTGTCCCTCCGAGCCGTCGCGGTGTCCCAACGCGGGCATGGCGACTCAGACAAGCCCGAGGGCGGCTACCGCATACGAGACTTCTCGTCGGATCTGGCCGACCTCCTTGACGTTCTCAACCTGCCGCGAGCCGTCATCGTTGGCCACTCCTCGCACGGGCTCGTCGCGCAGAGGTTCGCGATCGACAACCCGGCACGTACGGCCGGAATCGTGCTCGAGGGCTCCTTCGCCACCCTCCGCGGCAACAAGGATCTCGAGGAGCTCGTGGCCTCGACGATCTCGACGCTCCGCGACCCAATCGATCCCGACTTCGTCCGTGAGTTCCAGGAAGGCACCTTCCTCAAGCCTGTTCCGCAGTCGTTCATCGACGCAGCGGTAGCAGACTCGCTCAAGGTGCCTGCGCACGTGTGGCGGGCTGCCTTCGAAGGTCTGGTTCAGGAGGACCACTCGTCCGAGCTTCGAGCCATCATGGCGCCGACCCTGATCGTCTGGGGGGATCAGGATGCGCTCATCAGTCGTGATCGGCAGGACGATCTCGTGTCCGGCATCGCCGACGCCGAGCTGGTCGTGTACGAGGGTGTTGGCCACAGTCCTCACTGGGAGGAGCCGGAGCGCTTCGCCGCCGATCTTGTGGCCTTCCTCGGCCGCGTGGGAGAGGCATCCACGATCTGATCCGTGCATCAGGCGTTCGGGGGCAGGTGTCGAGGAGCAATACCGAACAGATCCGCGGCGCCGAACTCGTCGAGCTACCCGGGGCAGACCAGCCACCCTTCACCGACGCCGCTGAGGCTGTGACGAGCCGCATCACGGAACTCTGCAACCGGTGAAGAACCACGGCGACCTCGCCGATGACGCAGCCTCCGCCGACCGGTGGTGAACACGCCCTCACCGAGCACCCCGCGACCGTCTCGCGATCAGCGTCGCCCCCCATGGCGGTGCTCAGCCAGTCCGTCCCCGAAGCCTGAAGGGCGCGTCATAGGACGGCTCGTGCACGCGCCCGATTGTCCAGCGACGACGAACGCTGCGCTCGGGCTAGCGTCCCTGCGCGTGAGCTACAAGAACGTCGTTGTGGGGACGGACGGGTCGGAGACGGCGGGGAAGGCTGTGCGCCACGCTGGACGGCTCGCCGCCGCCTTCGGGGCCCGCCTGATCGTGGTCACCGCCTTCGCTCCGGTCCACCACCACGAGAGCGGCGCCCACGAGGAGGTGCCGCCCGACGACATCCGCTGGATGCTGGCTGATCGCAACCAGGCCGAGGAGAAGGTGCGGGCTGGCCGCGCGCTGGCCAAGGCGGAGGGCGCGTCGGACGTGGTCGTGCAGACTGCCGACGGCGACGCCGCTGAGATCCTGTTGGAAGCGGCAGGCGACTTCGCCGCCGACCTCATCGTCGTGGGCTCCAAGGGCCTGACCGGCGCGTCGCGGTTCATCCTCGGCAGCGTTGCCAGCTCGGTCTCGCACCACGCGTCATGTGACGTCCTCGTCGTCCACACCACGGGCTGACTTTCACCGCGAACCGGACCTGTACCAAGATCGGGCGGTGAGCGACGACAAGACGCCCGTCGAGCAGGCAATCGACCACGCCCTGGACGTGTTCGTGTACGCCCCGATCGGGCTCGTGTTCGAGGGGCCGGCGCTCCTGCCCAAGCTCATCAAGCGGGGCAAGAACCAGGTGAACATGGCCAGGATGATCGGCCAGTTCGCCGTCCAGCAGGGCCAGACCGAAGCCCCCAAGCTCGTCGGCAAGCTACAGGAGCAGGCCCAGGGCATCCTCGGGCTCCTTGGGCTCTTCGCCCCACCCGCCCCGGCCCCGCCCTTCGCCCCGGCTGCGCCGGTGCCGACTGGTCAGCCGGCAACCGCCCGTTCCTCCGCCGCCGCCGACGACCTCGCCATCCCTGACTACGACAGCCTGTCGGCCTCGCAGGTGGTCAACCGGCTCGCCGGGCTGAGCTCCGCCGAGCTCGAGGCGCTGCGCACGTACGAGGCCGGCCACCGCGGCCGCAAGACCATCCTCAACAAGGTCACCCAGCTCCAGGGCGCGTGACCTAACACTCGTGGAGGAACAGGTACGGCGGGCCACCGCGCAGGACCTCGACCGGCTCGCGACACTCGCAGCCGATGCGATCGCCGAGCTCGAGCCGACAAAGGGCGGTGCGGTGTGGGCCCGGCGCGAGGCCCGGTCCGTGCCGGTCGAGCCCACGCTCGTCGCCGCGCTGGAATCTGACGAGCACGAGGTCGTGGTCGGCACCCTCGACGACGTGGTGCTCGGCTACGGCATCGCCAGGGTCGAGCGGCTGCGCGACGGCGGCCTGCTCGGCATCGTCGAAGACCTCTACGTCGACCCAGCGGCGCGGGGCGTCAGCCTCGGCGAGGTGATGATGGACCACCTGCTCGCGTGGTGCCGCGAGCAGGGCTGCTTCGGCGTCGACAGCCTCGCCCTGCCCGGCAACCGCGCGACGAAGAACTTCTTCGAGCGCTTCGGGCTGGTCGCCCGAGCGATCGTCGTCCACAAGCCGCTGCCATGACGGCCGCGGCGCCGGTACTCGGCGTAGGAGCGATCGTGACCGACGCCGATCGGCTCCTGCTCGTTCGTCGTGGCCACGGGCCGGCCGCAGGCACCTGGGCCGTGCCCGGCGGTCGCGTTGAGCCGGGGGAGACGCTCGCCGAGGCCGTCGTCCGAGAGCTGGCCGAGGAGACCGGCCTCGAAGGGGTGTGCGGGCCGTTCGTCGGCTGGGTGGAGCGCATCGACGACGAGCACCACTTCGTGATCATGGACTTCGTGGTCACGATCCTCGACCACAAGGAGCCGGTCGCGGGCGACGACGCCGCCGAGGTCGCATGGGTGCCGCTCATCGACGTCGCCGAGTGGCCCCTCGTGGCCGGCTTGGCCGAGTTCCTCCACGACCACGGCCTCATCGCCACCATCACCTGACGTCTCCATCTCGATTCAGCGGCCCTTCCAGGTGGGCGGGCGCTTCTCGATGAATGCGGTGAGGCCCTCGCTGAAGTCCTCGCTGGCCATGGCGACGCCCATGCCCTCGATCGACATCCGCCAGCCGACCTCGTCGTCGGCGTGGGTGGCCTCGAGCAAGATCTTGCGGGTCTCCCGCACTGCGATCGGCGCGTTGGCGCAGATGCGCTCGGCCAGGGCGATGGCACGGTCCAGCGCCTGGCCCGGCGCGACCAGCTCGTTCACGAGACCGAAGTGGGCGGCCCGCTCGGCGCTGATCGGGTCACCGGTCAGGGCGCACTCCATGGCGATGTTGAACGGGATCTTGCGGGGCAGGCGGAACAGGCCTCCGGCGGCAGCCACCAGCGAGCGCTTCACCTCGGGGATGCCGAACGTCGCGGACGTTGATGCGACGACGAGATCGCAGGACAGCACGATCTCGGTCCCGCCGGCGAGCGCGGGACCATCGACCGCGGCGATCATCGGCTTGGTGCGCTCCCGCTGGACGATGCCGCCGAAGCC
>CAYSAC010000197.1:0-6164 GCA_964428815.1 uncultured Acidimicrobiaceae bacterium
AGCTGGTCGTCGGTGAAGGCGAAGTTCATCGCCGCGGCAGCCCGAGCACGCGCTCGGCCGCGATGTTGCGTTGGATCTCGTTGGTGCCCGCGTAGATCGGGCCCGACAGCGAGAACTGCCATCCCTTCGACCAGGGTCCTTCGAGCTCGGCGTCGGCGCCCAGCAGCTCGAGCGCGATGGCGTGCAGCTCGATGTCGAGCTCGCTCCACCAGATCTTGGTCAGGCTCGTCTCCGCTCCCGCGGGACGGCCGGCGACGGTGGCGGTGACGGTCTGCAGCGTCTGGAGCCGGTAGGCCTCGGCCCCCATCCACGCGTTGACGACGCGGTCGCGCAGGTGCGGCGCGTCGTGGCCCCGCTCTCGCCACAGCGCGAGCAGCCGGTCCGCGGTTGCGGTGAACCGGCCGGGCGAGCGCAGCGTGAGCCCTCGCTCGGACGACGTCGTCGCCATCGCGACCAACCACCCTCCGTCGACCGCGCCGAGCACCGCGTCGTCGGGGACGAGCGCTTCCTCGAAGAAGACTTCGGCGAAGCCCTCGTCCCCGTCGAGTCGCCCGAACCCGCGCACGGTCACGCCCGGTGTGTCGAGCGGGAGGAGGAAGTACGTGAGGCCCTTGTGGCGCGCGCTCTCTGGATCGCTGCGGAAGAGACCGAAGAGGTGCGTGCAGAACGCGCCGCGCGTCGTCCACGTCTTCTGCCCGTCGAGCACCCAGCCGTCATCGACCTTGGTGGCGCGGCTGCGGATGGCGGCGAGGTCGCTACCCGCGCCCGGCTCGGACCAGCCCTGGCACCAGAGGTCCTCGGCCGCGGCCATGCGCGGAAGGATGTGTTCCTTCTGCTCATCGGTCCCGTACTCGAACACCGTCGGAGCCAGCAGGAAGATGCCGTTCTGCGTGACCCGCTGCGGACCGCCGGCCCGGTAGTACTCCTCTTCGAAGATCAGCCACTCCCACAAGGACGCGCCACGGCCGCCGTAGGCCTCCGGCCACGACACGACCGCCCAGCGGTGCTCGAACAGCAGGCGCTCCCACTCGAGGTGCAGCGCGAAGCCCTCACGGGTGTCACCCGACGGCAGCCCGCGGGGCACGTTGGCTTCTAGCCAAGCGCGCGCCTCGGCGCGAAAAGCCTCCTCAGCATCGGTGAAACGGAGATCCATCAGCCTTCGAGCCGCTTCAGGACGTGCTCGGCTTCGATGACGATGCGCTCGAGTAGGTCGGCGACGGTCGGCAGCTCGGTCATGACGCCGACGCCCTGGCCGGTCGGGAGGATGCCGATCTCGGGCCGGCCGTCGACCATCGTCGCCTTGATGAGCATCGGCGCGTTCGCCGCCATCGCGAGCTGGCTCCACGTCAGGTCCTGGTGCTTGCGCATGGCCAAGCCCTCGCGGACGAGGTCGCGCAGCGATGTGCCCGTGAGGCGCCGGAACTCGAGCGCGGCCTTCGCGGCGCGAGGCAGCCGCGTGAGCACGGAGGCGCGCTCGATGCGGTCGACCACGTCCGTGCGGATGACCCGCTGCGGCGCGCCGTCGATCGCGGTGGTGACGACCGTGTCGGTCACCGACGCGTCGAGGTAGCGCTGCTTCACTGCGTCAGGGACACGGCTCTCCTGGGTGAGCAGGAAGCGAGTGCCCATGGCGATGCCGTCCGCACCCCACGCCAGCGCGGCGACGAGCCCCCGGCCGTCGTGAAAACCCCCGGCGCCGAGCACCGGGATCGCCGCGCCCACGGCGTCGACGACCTGAGGCAACAGGAGCGACGTCGGGATCGTGCCGGTGTGCCCGCCGCCCTCGCCTCCCTGGGCGATGACGGCGTCGACGCCCCACTCGGCCATCTTCTCCGCGTGGCGCCGGGCGCCGACAGTCGGCATGCACAGCCCGCCGGCGTCGTGAATGCGCGCGATCGCTTCCTTTGTCGGGGCGCCAGCGAAGCTGATGATCCGCACACCCCGCTCGGTGACGAGGTCGATGCGGTCGGCGATGTCGGGTTGGTCAGCGCGGAAGTTCACACCGAACGGCTTGTCTGTCCGCGAGCTCACCTCGTCGACCTGCTGGCGGAGCTGGTCGGTGGTCATCGTGACGGCGGCGAGTATGCCCAGTCCGCCGGCGCTGCTCGTCGCGGCGGTCAGCCGCGCACCAGAGACCCACCCCATGCCGGTCTGCACGATCGGCAGCTCGACGCCGAAGAGCGCGCAGGCGCGCGTCGCGAGTGCGGGGTGGCGCGTATCTGATGCACCGTCAGACATCGTCGTCAGCGTAGGGGCGCGCCAGATGCGGTGGCGAACAGGTCAGCGGCTGACGGTCGGCGCGTCGTCGGTGAGGCGGCCGGGTCGGACCCGCCGCCCCGCTGCTCCGCCGACCGCGAGCGCGAGCGCCAGCGCCCCGGCCACGAGCATGGCGATCGACGGGGCAGGGACGGCGATGTCGCTCGCCACCCCCAGCGAACCGGCCTCGATGCGCCAGCTTGCACGCCCCAACCCGATGCCGAGCGGGATGGCGACGACCAGACCGAGGACGACGAGGGCCGATGCCTGCCAGAGGAGCACCCGGGTGGTCTGGGCAGGGGTGAAGCCGATGGCGCGGAGGACGGCGAGGTCGCGCCGCCGGCGGCGACCGGTCGTGGTAACGGCGTGGGCGAGCCCGCCCCCGGCGACGACCGCGAGCAGGGCGATGACGATGCCGGGGTAGCCCCGCACGCCGCGCAGGTTGAAGATCGCACTCGGTGGCTCGCTCGGACCGATCTCGAGACCGGCGGCGCGCAAGCGCTCGGTCGCCCCGTCGACCTCGGTTCCGGGCGACCAACGGATGAAGTACAGCCGCTCGACGGAGTCGGTCTCGAGCAGGCCCAGACTGTCCTGAGTCAGCACTACGCCTTCGTCGTAGTCGCCGTCGGCGACGATGGCCACCAAGCACCGGCCCACAACGCGCAGCGGCACCGGACCATCGGTTCCCGTGGCCTCGACCCCGGATCCGATCGATGCGCCGAGCTGATCCATCGTGTCGGAGCAGAGCATGGCCTCATCCCGACGAGCGGGCGGCCGGCCATCGACGACGGTGATGGCCGCCGCGCCCTCGATGGCCCGGATGCCGAAGGCCGTCATCCGGCGGCCCTCGACGGTCGCCTCGTCGGCGTAGTCGACCTCGGTCAGCCCGGCCACTGCCGGATCGGCTGCTGCGACCTCTGCGGTGCTCTCATCGGGATCGATGTTGAGGCCGAGGTAGGCCTGCGCGTCGAACGGCAGCCCGTGGCGGGCGGGGGTGTCGATGACCCGGACGAGGCTGGCGCCGAACACGATGGCGGCGAGCACCCCGGTCATCCCGATCGTGATCGATCCGATGGCAGCGCCGACCGGCACGGGTGCGCCCTCGACGCCCCGCGTGGTCGCGTAGCGGATGCCCTGGACGGCGGTCACCGGCAGACCGATCCGCTGGAGGCGATCGACGAGCGGGCGATGCACGACACCTCGGCTCGATCCAGCGCGCCGAGCGAGGACGAGGCGGAGCACGGCCACGCTGGCGACCACGATGAGCAGTACGGCGGCGGCCAGCCCGCCGAGCAGGAGCACCGGCCCGTCGACGCGCACGCCGGGGCTCGGATCGGAGGCCCGGGCAAGGCCGCTCGGGAACAGCGGTGAGGCGGCCACCGCCACGAGGGCTCCTCCGAGCGCGGCGGCCACAGCGACGGGCACGATCGGCGCGAGCAGGGACGCCGCAAGCTGGCGGCGGGTGAAGCCGATGGCCCGGAGGGAGGGCATGGCCGCGCCGTTGGCCGCGACGCGGCGCCCCACGGCCTGGCCCACGATGACGAGGCCCACGAGGGCCAACACACCTGCGATCACCCGAAGCGAGACGACCTGGACGTCGATCGCATCCCCGACGCCGGCGTACCCGGCTGCGGCGGCGTCGATGGCGACCTCGGGACCACCACCCAGCGCCCGGGCCGCGGTGGCGAACCGTTCCACCCCGGCGTCGCCGTCGGCGAGCCTGACCGACGCGCCACCCGGGGTGAAGCCGACCTCCCCGCCGTAGCGATCGGCGAAGGCGACGGGCAGGTAGGCCACTGGTCCGCCCGCGTTAGCCGAGAGATCGAGTGGCGCTCGGACGATCCCGACAACCGTCATCTCGATGACCGGGCCTGCCGGCTCGTCCCCAAGGTCCTCGGCCGCCATCTGCGCCGGCGAGGCCGTGAGCATGCTCACCACGTCGCCTGGTTCTGCCTCGACGAGATCCGCCCATACCTCGTTCACCACCATCTCCTGCGGGCCGGCCCCGTCGAGCGATCGTCCCTCCAGGACCCGTGGCCGGTCGAGGTCGGCGAGCCATCGCCCGTCCAGGCTCACGAAGGCACCGCCCTCCAGGGCGAAGGCGTCGTCGCTGCCCTTTGGGTAGAAGGGCACGTAGGTGAACGGCGCGACTGCCTCGACGCCATCGATCCCCGCCATCGCCTCCATGACGTCCGGGCCGGCACCCGGCAGGAAGTAGATGGCGTCCCCGGCGCGGCTGCTCGCGAGGAATCGCTCGAACGAGGTGTCAGCGCGCCGCGAGCCGGCCAGGGTCGCCAGCACCGCGGCGATGGACAGTGCCGCGAGCAAGGCGAGGCCGACGAGAGCTGGGCGCCGGCGACGGAGGTCGGCGCGCGCGGCCACGGTGACCGCGCCCACCTCGCTCCCCATGCTCACGAGCAGATCATCGGTCGGAGCGATGGGTCGGACAAGGGAGGAGGCAGGGAGGCGCATGGTGGTGGCACCACCCGGTGCTCAGCCCCGTGCGACCTCGCTGAACCGCGCCCCTGTGGGGTCGATGGCCTCGATGAGCTCGAGCTCCTCGTCGGTCGGCTCCCGGCTCTCCGGCACCTCGTCGGGTACCACCAGCTCGAACCCGGTGGCGGCCACGACCGCGTCCACCGTCACGCCAGGGTGGACTGACCGGATGCGCATGGTTCGCTCCGGGGTCTCGAAGTCGAGCACCGCCAGGTTGGTCACGACGTTCGGGATCGAGTGGAACCGTGACGCGGTGGGGCCAAGCGTCGCGGCCCGGTCGTAGCCGATGCCGGTGACCACGTCGACTTGCGGCACGAGCACTCGGGTGCCGTGGTTCGGGATCCAGTAGCTCGTCGCGTGGTTGATCGTGTTGCCGGGCGCGCCACGGAAGCCGAGCAGCTGCACCTTGGGCTTGGCCCTGTCCCCGATGTAGGCGAAGTTCTGGTTGCCGTGCCGGTCGATCTGGCTGGCCCCCATGATCACGTGGCGCCGGCCCGACCACACGACGTCGAACATCGTGCGATACGGGTTCCAGGCCTCGATCACGCGCGGCGCGTCGTCGACGCCGACCGGCATCGGGTTGCGCACGAGCATGGCCTCGCCATCGGTCATGACGAGGTCGGGTTCGAAGGACTCGCGCGCGAGCCGCCCCCCGATCATCGGGACCGTCCCGATCGGGTTGGCCAGGATCTCTCCCGCGCCACGAAAGCACTCCGCGATCGCGACGACGCACACGTCAGCCCGGTCCACGCCACTCCTTCTGGCGGCTGTTGAGCCCGCATAGCGACGTGAACAGCCGCCAGAACGTCACGGGTTCACCTTCTTCTGGTACTCGTCCTCGTCGATGTCGAGCCACGCTGACCGGAACGCGGACCACTCGTCAGGACCGCCGGCGGACTTCGCGTACTCGCGCTGGAAGGCCTCGTCCCGCTCGTAGTCGGGCACGCACGACGTGAAGTGGGCGCCGCCCGGGCGCTCGACCACGCCGTCGGTCCAGAGCCGGCTGACGCGCAGCGTGTGGTGACCACCCTCGGTCAGCAGGTCTTCGGTGGCGACGACGCGCTCGCAGGACACGAACGCGCGCGCCGCGGCTTGGGCCATGAGGTCGTCGAAGTAGAGGTCGGGCCCGAGGAACTGCGCGTTGCCGGCGGAGTCGGCGCGGTTGAGGTGCAGCAGCGCGGCGTCGAGCGTGAGCGGGGGCATGGCGACGAGCTCCTCACCGTCGTCGTAGGGCGAGGTGACCGTGCGCAGCTCGGGCTGGGCGAGCACGTCGCTGCCGAGCCCGACGCGCGTCGGCAGGAAGGGCACCCGCCACGCCGCGGCCTGCAACCCGAGGAGGAACATGCCCTCGTCGAGCTCGAGCACCTCGACGGTCCCGGCTTGGCGGGCGTTGCGGAAGTGCGGCTCGAGCG
>CAYSAC010000198.1:0-1399 GCA_964428815.1 uncultured Acidimicrobiaceae bacterium
CCAATGGCTGACGACATGCTCGATCTGGTCGACAAACTGTGGCGGGGGGAGACGACCACCGACGCACACCACCCCGTCACGTCGACGCTGTCGCTCTGCGAGGTCGCCGACCGCACCGCGTTCATCTCCGCGTTCGGCAACGTGAGCGGCTTCGCTACCGACGACGGCCTTGTGCTCGTCGACACTGGAAACCAGATCATGGCCAAGGCAAACCACGAGCAGCTGCGCGGCTGGACCCCGGGCCGATTGCACTCCGCGGTCTTCAGCCACGGCCACATCGACCACGTCTTCGGTGTCGCGCCGTTCGAGGAGGAGGCCGCCGCCAACGGGTGGGACGCGCCGAAGGTCATCGCCCACGAGCACCTGCCCCACCGCTTCGACCGCTACGTGCTGACCGCCGGGTACAACGGCGTCATCAACCAGCGGCAGTTCCAGTTCCAGAGCCCGTACTGGCCGACCGACTACCGCTATCCCGACGAGACCTACCACGATCACCACCACCTGGACGTGGGCGGCGAGCGCTTCGAGCTGCACCACGACAAGGGCGAGACCGACGACGCCACGTGGGTGTGGAACCCGGCGCGCCGCGTGCTGTGCACGGGCGACCTCTTCATCTGGGCCAGTCCCAACTGCGGCAACCCGCAGAAGGTGCAGCGGTACCCGAAGGAGTGGGCAGAGGCACTGCGCAAGATGCTGGCGCTCGACGCCGAGATCCTGCTGCCGGGCCACGGGTTCCCGGTCGTGGGCGCCGACCGCGTCCGGCAGGCGCTGACCGACACCGCCGAGCTGCTCGAGTCGCTCGTCGAGCAGACGCTGGCGCTGATGAACGCGGGCGCGCGTCTGGACGAGATCATCCACTCGGTCGAGGCGCCAGCGCACCTGCTCGACAAGCCGTACCTCCGCCCGGTCTACGACGAGCCCGAGTTCGTGGTGCGCAACATCTGGCGGCTGTACGGCGGCTGGTACGACGGCAACCCCGCCAACCTCAAGCCCGCGCCGGAGGTCGCGCTGGCGGAGGAAGTCGCGTCGCTCGCCGGCGGCGCGCCGCGGTTGGCGGACCGCGCCCTCGAGGTGGCCGATGCCGGCGATCTACGTCTCGCCGGCCACCTCGCGGAGCTGGCCGCCCTCGCCGCGCCCGACGACGCGGGCGTGCACCGCGTCAGGGCGGAGGTCTTCAGCCGCCGCGCCGCGGAGGAGCGCTCGACGATGGCGAAAGGCGTCTTCGCCTGGGCCGCGAAGGAATCCCAAGATCGTTCTGGCGTGCGTTAGCGCGCTCAGAGCGAGCCAATGCACGCCAGAAGCGACGGGGTTACTCGGCGAGACCCACTGGCTGGTCGTCGATGATCTGGTCGAGGTACTCGGACAGGCCGTAGCCGACGCGGCCGTCGTCGAGGGTCCA
>CAYSAC010000198.1:1499-6136 GCA_964428815.1 uncultured Acidimicrobiaceae bacterium
GGCTTCTCGTGCGGCTCGTCGGGTTCGCCGCCGAACATGTCCGAGACGCGCGAGTACTCGATGCGCACCTCGCATTCCTCGTAGGGGTTCTCGGTGAAGGCCTTCTTGGGGTTGGCCATCTGCAGCGGGTCGGTGAGCATCACGACCTTGCCGGAGTACTCGACGTCGAGGCGCTCGAACGGTTCGACCACGGTGAACTTCATGCCGGCGGCGTCGAACGCGTCGTTGGTGTGCACCTCTGGCCGCTTGTACATGAAGCCGACGCGGCCGTCGGGCAGGTAGAGGCAGACGGTCATCTCGCCCGTTCCCTCGTTGGCGCGGTTCCCGAGTCGGAACCACCCGCCGATGTTCTGCGAGGGGTCGTAGAGGTTGAAGTACATGCTCTCGTTGAAGTTGGACTCGGGGCCCAGCTCGTGCATGTACTCGTCTTGCGGTTCGAGGCGCACACCCATGCGAGCGACCCTAGTTGCGGCTGTCCGCGAGCACCCCAGCGGCGCGCAGGTGGTCCGCCAGCGCGGGCGCTTGGCTGTGGGCGTTCAAGCCGCTCGTCGACGGCATGAGGTACACGGGCACGCCGCCGAGGTCGCGGTCCTGGACGCCCGGCTGGGCGCGCCGGTCGATCGCCGCTCGCCATCCCGCCAGTCCGACGAAGCAGACGGCGCGCGGCTGCAGCCATGCGCAGAGGCGCTCGACCCGACCGAGCCCGTCGGCGTACTCCTCGCGGCTGAGCTCGGCTGCGGCGGCGGTGGCGCGCTTCACGCAGTCGGTGATGCCGATGCTGTGCTCGCGCAGTGCGTGACTCGGGTCGCGCGGGCGGCTCACGATCCCCGCCTCGAGCGCGGCCGGCCAGAAGCGGTTGCCGGGGCGGCCGTAGCCGATGCCGACTTCGGCTGAGTAGATCGAGGGGTTGAGCCCGCAGACGAGCAGCCGCATGTCGGGGCCGACGGTGTCGGCGAGCGTGCGGGCGCGGCGCAGCGACGCCCGCCACACCGCGTCGAAGCGCTTCTTCGGTCCGGGATCGCTCAGCTTGAGCGCGTCGACTGTGAACCCGGCCCCGACGAGCACGTCGCGAAGATGGTCGCCCTGCCAGAGCGAGAAGAAGCGTCCGGGGAAGTCGTCTCTGCCGATGTCGCCACCTTCGCGGTCACCGTGGAGGACCTGCAGCGCGACGGGAGCGTCAACCTGCAACGCGCGATGGAGATCGCCGAGCGCCATCGGCATGGCGGCGCGAGCGACGTGCACGTAGCTGTTCCTCGTCCACGCGCCGGCGAGCGCGCCGCGCCGAAGGGGGAGCGCCTCGAGGTCGCCCTGCACCCGTAGTGCGTCCGGTGCAGATGTCGCCGTGTGGTCGAGCATCGAGCGGGCCGCGTCCAGCGCGATGGTCGGCGCCGGGAGGACAGCCGCGTACCAGCCAGGTCCGCAGCCGAGGTCGGCGATCGGCCCTCGTCCCGCGACCGTGCTGGCGAACTCGCGCGCCTCGTCGAGCGACGTCGGCTCGCGGCGTGCGACCCAGCGGTCAGCCTGCTCCTCGTAGATGCGGACTGTGGCCTCGTCCACCGATCACCAACCGCCTCCGCCGCCTCCGCCGCCTCCGCCGCCACCACCGCCGGAGAAGCCGCCGCCCCCACCGGAGGAGCTCGACGGTGGCGAGAACGCGGCCGCGGTCGCGCTGGAGAACTCGCTGGCGAAGGACCCGATGCTCCCGAGGCTCTCGAGTCGTCCGATTCCACCGATGTCGCCGCCGCCGTAGGCGCCGACCACGTACCAGGTCGCGAAGCCGCTGCCGGGCTCGGCGAGCTGCGGGAAGCGGACGCGCAGCCCCTCGATGAGCTCGTCGGCCACGCCGAGCGCGACGGCGTACACGAGGTAGCGCTCGTAGATCACGAGGTCGCCGACCTGGGACATCTCGGGCAGGCGGGAGAAGTCGCGCAAGAACTTGGTGAGCCCGTTGACCTCGGCGAGCTTGCGGGCTCCGACCTTCGTGCGCTGGTACAGCAGCGGTGAGAGCGCGACGAGGATGCCCGCCACCACGACGGGGGCGAGTCCCCACCACGCCCGGAAGGCGATGATCGCGAGCAGGCCGAGACCACCGGTGGCGACGATGGTCAGGACGTGCCAGAGCCACTTGATCGGGTGCTTGTCGACGTAGCCGCGTGATGCGAAGTCGTGCGCCACGGCGTCGGTGAACGAGCTCATCCACGCCGCGGACCCGCTCTTGTCCGAGCTGGCCTCGTCGACGAGCTCCTCCTGGGTTACCGTCTCACGCCCGTTGAACAGGCGGGCGAGCACCTTCCCCTCGTAGGCCGCGAGATCGCCCTCGCGGCGTTCGGTGCGGGTGAACCGGTGGTCGACCTTGTCCTTGCGGATGAGCCGGTCTTCGCGCTCCTCGGTGATCGTCAGGAAGCCGCGCTGCGCGAGGTCGATGAGCGTGGCCGAGAACGCGTCGGCGCTCACGTTGCCGAGCGAGCGGATCGCCTGGCACACCGCGGGCGGATCGTCCGGGATGTCGCGCCAGTACTCGCCGATGTCCTCGGGCGGCTTCGGCTCGCGTCCCCACGTCATGAAGATCGATGCGAACGCGACGATCCCCGCCAGCGCGAGGACGGGGCTGGCCGCGTTGGCGGCCCGCTCGGCGACATCGTCGCGGTGCAGCTCCTCGCGCAGCTCGACCCGCCGTTCGTTGGCGTCCTCGGCGTAGCCGGCCTCGAGCTCGAGGATCGTTGCCTCCAGCGGCTCACCCGACGGTGGCACCGTGAAGCGCGCCGCCGGCATTAGCAGCCGTACCTCCACGGGCGTGCCCTGCGGGTTGTCCTCGATCCGCAGGCGCACGACGTTGCCGTCGAGCTCGGACACGCCGTTGAGCGCGCCGTGAGCGAAGACGCGCAGCCCTTCGCCGGCGCCAAGGGTGGTGATCGCGATGCTCACGTTCTGGCGGGGGAAGCCGCTGCCGACGAACTGCCAGTAGAGGACAGCCACGTCGGGCGCGACCGCGACCGCGTTCTCGACCCGGTAGCGCAGCTCGTAGGTGTGCACGCCGGAGATCGTGACGTCGGCCTGGCCCCACTTGACGAAGCCGGGCCGCTCCTCGGCGATCGGCACCGGGGCACCGCCCTCGGTGACGACGATCGCGTTGACGCGGTACGCCGTCGCTCCGAGGTCGTCCTCGACCGCACCTGCAGACAGGGGGATGTCGCGGATGCCGCCATGGCACTCCCCGCCGAAGTCGTAGGTGACGACCTCGACGACGTCCATTGAGCCGTCGGGGTTGAGCGTCGCGTCGATGTCGGTGCCGACCCAGTTGCATCCGCCGGCGGCGGCAGGCGCGGCGGCGAGCACGAGCGCGGCAAGCGTCAGCGTCGCGGCGACGAGCCCGCGCCTCACCACAGCTCCATCTGCTCGAGGCGGGCGGCGCGCTCAGGACCCGGCTCCCACGTCACCGCACCGCGCGGTCCTTTGCTGCGGACCTCGAGCCGAACGAGGGGGATGGCGCGCGCCGCTCCCTTCGCGTCGCGAACACCGATGCTTCCGTCCTTCTCCCGGCGTTCGACCTTGGCCTCGTGCCACCGCTCGCCGTCCCGCCGGCGGAACCGGACGCGATCGCCCGGGCGCAGGCCGACGTGCTCGAGCCCCTCGCTCATCCTGTGCCTGTCTGCCCGAAGATGCGCGCCTGCAGCCGGCGCATGCCCGAGAGCCAGCGGTCGGGGTCCTCGGCCTTGCGCCGCACGTAGTCCGCGACCTCGGGGTGAGGGAGGATCAGGAAGCGCTCCTCGGCCAGCCCCGCGACGACCGCGTCCGCGAGCTGCTCGGGTTCGATGGCGCCCTGCGCGAGGACGACCTCGGTGGACGGGTCGCCGGGCGAGCCGAGCAGCATCGGCGTGCGGACGCCCTGCGGGCAGAGGCACGACACCTTGATGCCGCGATCGCCGTAGGTGATCGCGAGCCACTCGGCCAAGCCGACCGCGGCGTGCTTGGTGACCGTGTACGGCGCGTTGCCGATGTTGGTGAGCAGACCAGCCGCCGACGCGGTGTTGAGCAGGTAGCCCTCGCCCCTCGCCAGCATCGATGGCAGGACCGCCCTCGCCGCGTAGACGTGGGCCATCAGGTTGATCTCCCAGATGGACTGCCAGACGTCATCGGCCGCGTCGACGTCGCCGCCACCGCCGATGCCGGCGTTGGAGCAGAACAGGTCGATGGGTCCGAACCGCTCCTCGGTCCGCTCCACGACGCTGACGATGTCGGCCTCGACCGCGACGTCAGCGGTCAACGCCAGCGCGCGGTCGCCGATCTCCTCCGTGATCGCGACGGTGCCCTCGGCCTGCCGGTCGACGACGACGACGCCATGAGCGCCCTCGCTGGCGAAGCGCCGGCACAGCGCGGCGCCGATCCCGCTCGCACCACCGGTGACGACGACGACCTTGCCGGCGAGCTCCATGACCGCGCGACCCTAGGTCGCGTTCTTGCGGCAGTTATCGACGGTCTTCGTCGCTAACTGCCGCCAGAACATCGCCCTAGGCCTTGCCGACGGCAGCGCGGATGGTGCGCTCGGCTACTGCCTTGCGATCGGGTCCCCAGGGGAGCGGCATGAGGACGGGCACGTCGACCCCGGCGTCGACGTAGGCCTGCATGGTCGCCTGGAC
>CAYSAC010000199.1:0-6078 GCA_964428815.1 uncultured Acidimicrobiaceae bacterium
GCCAGGTTGCGAGCGCGATCGAACGTGCCGAGCGACATGGCGCGGAGGCTAGTGGGACCTACGGTTGGGCCATGCGCCGACGTGTCGCCGCCCTGCTCGCCATCAGCTTGCTCGGGACCGTTCTCTGGGCGACCACACCGGCGGGCGCCGACCCCGGCGACAGGTTCCCGGCGAGCGGTGACCTCGTCGAGCAGGCGTACCTCGACATCGCGGCACGCGAACCCGATCCGGGCGGCCTCGTCTACTGGCGCGGCGCGCTCGACGCCGGGACGCCGCCGGCCACGTTCCTCGACACGCTGATCCACAGCGGCGAGTACGCGGGCGTGATCGGCCCGACTATCCGGCTCTACTACGCCGCGTTCGGCCACGACCCCGACACCGGCGGGCTCGGCTACTGGCTCGGCCAGCGCCGCGCTGGTCGCAGCAGCGCGGACATCTCCCAGGCGTTCTCGGGCACGCCGGAGTTCAACGCGCGCTACGGCGGTCGCTCGAACGCGCAGTTCGTCGACGCGGTGTATCAGAACATGCTCGGTCGAGCGCCCGACGCGGGCGGGCGCGCCTACTGGATCGGGCGGCTCGACGCGGGCGTCCCCCGGCCGGTCGTGCTGCTCGCGATCTCGGAGTCACCCGAGCACCAGAGCCGGCGGCGGGGCGACGTCGAGGTCCACCAGGCGTACTTCGCGCTCCTCCGGCGGGTCGCCGACACTGGCGCGCTCGCGTTCTGGTCCCAGCAGATCCGCTCCGGAGCGCCCCCACGGAACCTGATCGCCGCGCTGTACGACTCTGGCGAGTACGCGGCCCGGTTCCCCCGCTCGCCCACGCTCACGGTCACGCCGATCGTGACTGGGCTGACGATCCCGTGGGGGCTGGCGTTCGCGCCCGACGGCACGATGCTGTTCACCGAACGCCCCGGAGCGATCAAGGTGCGGCTGACCAACGGCACCGTGCGCTCGCTGAACCCGAACCTGTCGGATCTCTTCGTCAGCGGCGAGACCGGTCTGATGGACCTCACCCTCGACGCCGACTTCTCGTCCAACCGCCGGTTCTACACGTGCCAGGGCAACAGCCCGGCACACGACGTCCGCGTCATCGCTTGGAACGTCGACGCGGCCTACACGAGCGCGACGCGCGTCATCGACCCGCTCCTCGCCGGCCTGCCACTCTCCACTGGACGCCACGGCGGGTGCCGGCTTCGGTCCGGCACCGACGGCAGCCTGCTCGTCGCGACCGGTGACGCCGCCACCGGCACGAACGCGCAGAACCTCGGCTCGCTCGGCGGCAAGGTGCTGCGCGTCAGCGACACCACCGGCGAGGGCTTGCCGGGCAACCCGTTCATCGGCAGCGCGAATGCCAACACCCGCCGCATCATCAGCTACGGCCATCGCAACCTGCAAGGTCTGACCTACCGGTCCAACGGCCAGCTCTGGAGCGCCGAGCACGGCCCGGACTGCGACGACGAGATCAACGTCGAGGTCATCGGCGCGAACTACGGCTGGGACCCGGTGCCCGGCTACAACGAGGACGTCCCGATGACCAACGGGAGCAAGTTCCCGGGCGCGCGGGTGGCGGCGTGGTCGTCGGGGTGCCCGACGATCGCCAGCGCTGGCATCGCGTTCCTCGACCACCCGAGCTGGGGCGCGTGGCGCGGGCACCTCGCGGTCGCGACGCTGAAGGACACCAGTCTGCGCGTCATGTCCTTCACCGGCGGCGGCCAGTTCCTCGGCCAGGTCGTGCCGGACGGGCTGAACGACGACTGGGGGCGGCTGCGCACCGCGGTGCTCGGCCCGGGGGGGCGCCTCTACCTCACGACCGCCAACGGCGGCGGTGCCGACCGCATCCTCGAGGTCACGCCCACGGTTCCCTGAGGCGGTTCCCTGAGGCGGTTCCCTGAGCGCACTGGTACGAATCAACGAGGAGCATGAGAAGCAGCTCACCCGCGACGAGATCACCGCGGCGGTCCACTACATCCACTTCCACCTCACGCCAGCTCGGGTCGAGGCGTTCGCGGCCGGTCCCGTCGTCGCCGCGGTGGACCATCCGGCGTACGAGCACGCGACCACTCTCCGCGACGAAGCCCGCCTCTCACTGCTCGAAGACCTTCGCGGATAGACCGATTCGTCCCAAACGCGTAGAGTGACTTCCGGGATGGCTGTGGTCACGCATTGTGGTCGGGGCGCTGGTGTTGCACACTCTTGCTCAAGCGCCTTAGCTCCCGAGCGGCGCGGACGAACGGAGAGATCTCGTGGTGGTGGAGCAAGCGGCGAAGCGTGAGGCTTTAGTTCGAGAGCTTGTCGGCGAGGGCATGCTCCCGGCCGCGCTGCAAGGTCGGCTGCTGCGCACACGGGAGGTCGCGCTCCTGTTCCAGGTCTCGGAGCGGGCGGTCACCGACTGGGCTCGCAAGGGCCGCATCCCGTCGGTTCGCACCCCCGGCGGGCACCGCCGCTACCCCGCTGACCAGGTGTGGGCGCTCCTCCGCGCCGCTGAGAGCGCCGGCGGCTGAGCACTCGCTGATTCGGGCTGGACGCCAGCCCAGGTCACTCGCAATACTGGCGAACCCCGACCGCCCCCGCCAAGAGAGACCCCCAACGATGAACCTGTCCTGGCGGCATCACGCCGCCTGCCGTGGACTCGATCCGGAGATCTTCTTCCCGGTGTCCGATGAGGACGCCGACAGCGCGAGGGCGGTGTGCGACGCCTGCGCGGTTCGCACGTCCTGCCTCGAGCACGCGCTCGGCAGCAGAGAGAAAGAGGGCGTCTGGGGCGGCGCCACCGAGAAGGAGCGCCGGCGGATCATCCGCCAGCGCCGCCGGGCTTCCTAGCCGAAGCCTCCCGGGCTTAGCGTCTCGCCATGGACTTCGAGCTCTCCGAAGAGCTGCGCGCGCTGCAGGCGACGTGCCGGCGCATCGCGCAGGACAAGGTCAAGCCCCGCGCTCGTGAGATCGACGAGACCGAGGCCTACCCGCAGGACATCTTCGAGGTGTTCCGCGACGCTGGCCTGCTCGGGCTCTGCATCCCGGAGAAGACGGGCGGGTCCGGCGCCGGCATCCTCGGGCTGACGATCGCGATCGAGGAGGTCGCCAAATACTCCAACGCGGCCGCCCTCATGCTGCTGCTCACGCGGCTGCCCACGGGGCCGGTGATGATCGCCGGCAGCGATGAGCAGAACGAGCGCTACGTCCGCCCGATCGCCGAGGGCACCCAGCGTGCGTCGTTCTGTCTGTCTGAGCCCCAGGCCGGCAGCGACGTGATGGGCATGCGCACCAAGGCGGTCCGCGACGGCGACGACTGGATCCTCAACGGTACCAAGTGCTGGATCAGCGGCGTCGTCCAGGCGGACTGGTACACGGTGTTCGCCAAGACCGCGGAGGACGTGACCTCTCGCTCGCACGACTCGATCTCGGCGTTCATCGTCGAGCGGGGCTGGGACGGCGTCGAGGTCGGCTCGATCGACCGCAAGATGGGCGTGAAGGGCGTCGACACCGGCGAGCTGCTGCTCACGGACGTGCGCGTGTCGGCCGAGAACGTCATCGGCCAGATCGGCGGCTTCCAGCTGGCGATGCAGGGGCTCAACGCGATGCGCCCGATCGTTGGCGCCCGCGGCATCGGCCTGGCAGAGGGCGCGCTCATGTACGCGACCACCTACGTCAAGGAGCGCACCGCGTTCGGAAAGTCGATCGCCGACTTCCAGGGCGTGCAGTGGGAGATCGCCAAGCTCGCCACGAAGATCGAGGCGGCCCGGCTGCTCACCTACCGCGCCGCGTGGATGGCCGATCGGGGCCAGTTCACCAAGGAGTTCGTCCCCTACCTCTCGATGTGCAAGTACTACGCGACCGAGGTCGCGGTCGAGGCGTCCAACGTCTGCCTGCAGCTGCTCGGCGCTGCCGGCTACATGAAGGACCACCCGATGGAGCTGTACTACCGCGACGCGAAGCAGCTGACGATCGTCGAGGGCACGTCGCAGATCCAGCTCGGCCTCATCGGCCGCGGGGTTCTGAACGGCGACCTCTGGTGGGACTGAGCTGGCCTGAGCTGCTCGGCCGGGTCACCGCCGGTCGCGACCTCACCACCGACGAGGCGGCGGAGGCGATGGGGGAGATCCTCGCGGGCGACGTCCCCGAGGTCGCGATCGCGGGGTGGATCGTCGCGCTGCGGATGAAGGGTGAGTCGACCGAGGAGATGACCGGGCTCGTCCGGGCGATGCTCGACGTCGCCGAGCGGGTGCCCATCGATCCCGGCGGCCTGGTCGATACGTGCGGCACCGGCGGAACGCCGGCGCGCCGCACCGCGGCGTTCAACATCTCGACCCTCGCCGCGATCGTGCTGGCCGGCGCGGGCGCGCGGGTCTGCAAGCACGGCAACCGCAAGCAGTCATCGACGTGCGGGTCATTCGATCTGCTCGAGGCGCTCGGTGTCCGCATCGAGCTCGGACCCGAGGACGTCGCACGCTGCATCAATGACGCCGGCATCGGGTTCTGCCTCGCACCGACCTTCCACCCCGCCATGCGCCACGTCGGGCCGGTGCGGCGCGCGCTCGGCGTGCCGACCGTGTTCAACATGCTCGGACCGCTCGCCAACCCGGCGCGGGTGCGGCGCCAGGTGCTCGGCGTCACCGACCTCGTGATGGGGGAGCGGATGCTCGGCGTGCTGCGCGCCAACGGCGCCGAGCGGGCGCTGGTCGTGTCGGGGCACGACGGACTCGACGAGCTGACGACAACGACGAGATCCACGGTCATCGAGCTGCGCGACGGCGCGGTGACGACGTGGGAGGTCGACCCGTCTTCGCTTGGCCTGGCGCCGGCGTCACTGTCGGACATCGCCGGCGGTGACGCCGCCGCCAACGCCGACCTCGCTCGCCGCGTCCTCGCCGGCGAGCCCGGTCCCCACCGCGACATCGTCGTCCTCAACGCCGCCGCTGGCCTGCTGGTCGTAGGACTGGCCGAGGACCTCGCCACCGGCCTCGCCCAGGCCACGGCCGCCATCGACGACGGCCGCGCCGCCGCCACCCTCGACCGACTGGTCCAGGCGTCCAACGCCTGAACGCGTCTTGACCGCTCGATAACAACCGTTATCATCGGGCGAACATGGCCGCTCCCGCCCCGCTCCCGAGGAACGACCCCACCCGGGACCGGCTGATCGCGGCCGCGGCCGACGTCTTCGCCGAGAAGGGCTACGACCGGGCCGGCGTGCAGGAGATCGCCCGGCGCGCCGGGTTCACCACCGGAGCGATCTACGGGCGCTTCACCGGCAAGGCCGAGCTGCTCAACGCCGCTATCGAGGACCGCTCGAGCGACGAGCTGGAGCAGCTGTTCGCCGAGCACCGCTTCGATGGCAGGGTCACCGACATCCTCACGATGGTCGGCTCTCACCTCGTGACCGACGAGCCCGATCCGGACGCCGCGCTGCTGCTGGAGGCGTTCGTGTCGGCGCGCCGCGACCCGGAGGTCGCCGCGCTCGTCCGCAGCATGGTGGACGCCCGCTCGGCCCGGCTGGCCGAGCTGGTCGAGGCGGCCAAGGAGACCGGCGCCGTCGACCCCGACCTCGACACCGAGTCCGTCGTGCGGTTCTGCCACGCCGTCGGCTTCGGGTTCCTGCTGTTCCGCGCCATCGACCTCCCGCTGCCGGCCGCCGGTCCGTGGGAGACCCTCATCGCCAGACTCGTCGACGCCCTCGAGGCGCCCGCACCACCGAAGGACGCGCCATGACCATGCAGGACGCCAACGACCTCGAGCGCATCCTCGCGACAACCAACACCGACACCGAGTCGCTCGTGCACGCAGTGAAGGACAACGCCGACGCCATCTTCCGACCAGCGCACGGGCCCGCTCGGCGCCATGGCGGGCAAGCCCGGCTCGCCGCTCGCGAACTGGACTGACAAGGAGTGGCTCGAGCTCGGCGTCGAGGGCCTGAACTGGCGCCTGTCGCAGTTCATGCACGGCGAGCAGGGTGCGCTGCTGTGCACCGCGAAGATCGTCGAAACGGTCCCGTGGATCGACGCGAAGTACTACGCGGCGACCCAGGTCATGGACGAGGCCCGCCACGTCGAGGTGTTCGCCAAGTACCTCGACACCAAGCTCACGG
>CAYSAC010000200.1:0-6066 GCA_964428815.1 uncultured Acidimicrobiaceae bacterium
GGCACGATCGGCGGCTCGCTCGCCCACGGCGATCCCGCATCGGACCTCCCCGCGGTGCTGCTGGCGCTGGACGCGACGCTTGTCGCCCGCGGCCCGCAGGGCGAGCGGTGGATCGCGGCCGCCGACTTCTTCACCGGGTTCCTCGAGACCGCGCTCGCGGCCGATGAGCTGCTGACCGAGGTGCGGGTCCCGAAGGTCGGCGATGCCGGGTGGTCCTTCCAGAAGTTCAACCGCCGGGCGCAGGACTGGGCGATCGTGGGCGTCGCGTGCGTGCGCAACGGCACGACGGGCATAGGCCTGGTCAATATGGGCACCACGCCCCTGCGAGCGACCGGCACCGAGGCTGCACTGGCATCCGGCGCCACCGTCGCCGACGCCGCTGCGCTGGCCGACGAGGGCACCGAGCCGTCGGCCGACCTCAACGCCTCCGCCGAGTACCGGCGCCACCTCGTGCGCGTGCTGGTCCGCCGCGCGCTGGAGGAAACAGATGCGCATCAAGGGGGCTGACGCCCCCTTGGCATACCCCCCGATGGATGTCCGCCGCGCTGGCACGCGGATGCACACGCGCATCGGCTGGCTCGACTCCCACCACAGCTTCAGCTTCGGTCGCCACTACGACTCGGCCAACGTCGGGCATGGCCTGCTGCTCGTCAACAACGATGACGTCGTCGCGCCGGGGACGGGGTTCGACACCCATCCGCACCAGGACATGGAGATCATCACCTGGGTGCTCGACGGTGAGCTCGAGCACAAGGACACGCTCGCCAACCGCGGCACGATCTACCCCGGCCTCGCGCAGCGCATGAGCGCGGGCACCGGCATCTGGCATTCGGAGATGAACAACAGCCGCGACGAGCCGGTTCACTTCGTGCAGATGTGGGTGCCACCCGACACCGAGCGGATCGACCCCGGCTACCAGCAGCTCGACATCAACGACGAGCTGGCCAAGGGCGGCCTCGTCCCCATCGCCAGCGGCCAGGGCCATGACAGCGCGATCGCGATCCGCCAGCGCGGCGCCGTGCTGTGGGGTGGCCGCCTCAAGGCAGGCGAGCGGGTCACCGTCCCCGAAGGCCGCCACGCCCACGTCTTCATCGCCCGTGGTGCTGCCGACCTCGAAGGCGCGGGCGCCCTCGTCGAAGGCGACGCCGTCCGCCTCATCGCCGCCGGCACGCCCGCGCTCACGGCTGCGGAGGACGGCGCCGAGGTCCTCATCTGGGTGACGGACTGACGACCGCCAGAACGGTCAGAGGTGGTGCGCTCCACAGCGACGTCACGACCCAAGGGATCGGGCATGAGATCCACCCGACGCTGCCCGCGGCGCTTCTCGGCGGATCTACTGCACCTATGCGACAAAGAATCCGCCGAGAACTGCCGCCCACGGCGAACCTAGCTGCCGATCTGTTCAGCCGCGACGGCGTGCCCTTTGCCGGCTCTACCGGTCGGGCAGTCGATGATCTTGAGGTTTGGGGCATCTGGCGCCCGATTTGGGCTACGCATGCCCCCAACCTCATCCAGCTGCGCGGCCGCGAACAGCCGCCAGAAGGATCAGTCGAGCTCGGTCTGGATCGGGGCTCGGGCGGCGAGGATCGGGCGGATGAGCTCGGCGATCACCCGTTGGTGCTGCGGGTGGTCGCGGTACGCGAGGTAGCCGGCCTCGTCGTCGAACTCGGCGATGACGACGAGATCGTGGTTGCCCTCGCTGATGCCGGCGTCGCCGCGGACCTCGTACGACCGGAGCTCGGGGATCACCGGCGGCAGGGCGCGCAGTGCGCCGACCACGGCCTGCCGCTGCTCCTTGGTCGCGGACTCGACCCACTTCAGAAGCACGACGTGGCGCAGGCTCACAGCAGCCCGCCGTAGGTGCCGCCGTCGACGGGGATGGCGCAGCCGGTGACGAACCGCGCCTGGTCCGAGCAGAGGAACGCCACGAACGCGCCGAAGTCGTCGGGGTCGCCCACCTGTCGGGCGGGCACGCCGCGCGCGGCCTGCTCCAAGTCGCCGCCGTAGAGGTCGGCGAGCCGCTGTGTCGCGTGCAGGCCCGGCAGCAGCGAGTTCACGGTCACCCCGTCGGCCGCGACCTCGAGCGCGAGCGTCTTGAGGAACCCTGTCGCGCCTGCTCTCGCCGTGTTGGAGAGGATCAACGTCGCGATCGGCTGTCGAACCGCGACCGACGTGATCGCCACCACGCGCCCCCATCCCCGCGACTGCATGGCCGGCACCGCGGCCTTGCACATCGCCACGACGGACAGGAGGTTGAGGTCGAGCGCCTGCTGGTAGCCCTCGACGTCGGTCGACGCGAACGTGCCTGGCGGTGGACCGCCGGCGTTGGGCACGACGATGTCGACCGACCCGAGCGCGGCGATCGCCTCCTCGATGAACCCCGTCGCCCCGCCGATCGTGCCGACGTCGGCGACGAGCGGCACCACATCACCATCGATCCGGCCAGCCGCGGCATCGATGCGGGCGCGGTCGCGTCCGCAGATCGCGACGCGCGCCCCTTCGCTTGCGAGCGCATTTGCGGCGGACCAGCCCAACCCGCCCGAGGCGGCGGCGACGGCGGCGGTGCGTCCTGCCAGCCCAAGCTCCACGCCGGGACCGTAGTCGTCGGGCCTCGGTACTCTGACGACGATGGATCGGAGCCCTGTCGACGACCTTGCTGCCGCGCTTGCGACGCACGGCTATCTCGCTGACGACGGGTTGGCGACGGCCATCCTGCTCGCGCTCCGGTTGCAGCGGCCGCTGCTGCTCGAGGGCGAGGCCGGCGTGGGCAAGACCGAGGTGGCGAAGGCGCTCGCGCGGATGACCGGTGGCGAGCTGCTGCGGCTCCAGTGCTACGAGGGGCTCGACGTCCACCAGGCCGTCTACGAGTGGGACTACAGCCGCCAGCTGCTGCACCTGCGCGCCGCGGAGGCGACGGGCACGGCCGGGGTCGAGGGGCTCGAGGACGAGCTCTACTCCGAGCGGTTCCTCGTCCGCCGGCCGCTGCTGAAGGCGATCGCCCACGACGGCGACGGCCCCCCGCCGGTGCTGCTCATCGACGAGGTCGACCGCGCCGACGACGAGCTCGAGGCGTTCCTCCTCGAGGTCCTGGCCGACTTCGCGATCACCGTCCCCGAGCTCGGCACGTTCCGGGCGTCCACGCCACCGATCGTGATCATCACGTCGAACCGCACGCGCGACGTCCACGACGCGCTCAAGCGCCGCTGCCTCTACCACTGGGTCGAGCACCCCGACCTCGAGCGCGAGGTCGCGATCGTGCGGCTTCGCGCGCCCGAGGTGCCCGAGCCGCTCGCCCGCCAGGTCGCGTCGGCGACGGCGGTCCTGCGAGGCGAAGGTCTGTACAAGCCGCCCGGCGTGGCCGAGGCGATCGACTGGGCGCAGGCGCTGGCCACGTTGGGGTGCGACGAGCTGGACGAGGAGGCCGCGGCGGCGACGCTCGGCACCGTGCTCAAGTACCGCGAGGACCAGGAGAGGGTGCGGGCGGCGGGGCTCACCGCGCTCGTGGAGGCGGCCGGTGCGTGAGCGGGTGGCGGTGGCCTTCGCCACGCAGCTGCGCGGCGCCGGGCTCGACGTGCCGGTGAGCAGCACGGTGGCCTTCGCGTCGGCGCTGCAGGTCGTCGCGCTCGACCGGCGGCGCGACCTGTACTGGGCGGCGCGGGCCACGCTCGTCCGCCGGCTCGAGGACGTTGCTGCGTTCGATCGGGTGTTCGCGCGGTGCTTCGGCGGCGCCGGGCCCTCGGCGGCGAGCGAGCCGCTCGACGTCCCGATGACCCTCGCGCTCGACTCCGAGCACGTCGACACCGCGACCGCTGCCGCCGACGAGGCTCTCGCTTCAGGACCCGTCATCGCGGTGCGCTACAGCCCGCGCGAGGTGCTCCGCCATCGCGACTTCGCCGCGTGCACCCCCGACGAGCTGCACGAGGCGCACCGCCTGATGGCTGACCTGCGGGTGCTCGGGCCGCGGCGACGGTCGCGGCGTCAGGTGCGACGCGGCGCGCCCGGCGGGAGGCCGGATCTCCGCCGGACGGTGCGGGCCGCCTTGCGCACTGGTGGCGAGGCGGCGCGGCTCGCGTCGACCGGGCCGTCGACCCGGCCCCGGCGGCTGGTGCTCCTGCTCGACGTCAGTGGTTCGATGCAGCCCTACGCCCGCGCGCTGCTGCGGTTCGCACAGGCGGCGGTCGCCGGTCGCAGCGGGACCCGCGTCGAGGTCTTCACCCTAGGCACCCGGCTCACGCGGCTGACCCGCGCGCTCGGTGCGCACGACCCGGATGCCGCGCTCGAACGGGCCGGCCGTGCCGTCCCCGACTGGTCCGGTGGCACGCGCCTCGGCGATGGGCTGCGCCGCTTCAACGACGACTGGGGCGTGCGGGGCATGGCGCGCGGTGCCGTGGTCGTCATCTGCTCCGACGGGTGGGACCGGGGCGACCCCGCGGTGCTCGGCGAGCAGGTTCGCCGGTTGCACCTCGTTGCCCACAAGGTCATCTGGGTGAACCCGCTCAAGGCCGCTCCGGGGTTCGCGCCGGTGGCCAAGGGGATGGCGGCTGCCCTGCCGCACGTCGATCAGCTCGTCTCCGGCCACTCCGTCGCCGCGCTCGACGACCTCGCAAAGGTCCTAGGAGACTGCTGACCTATGCCTGTCCGCACCTCGCCGGCCAGTTTCGACGCTCGCGGCGTCCTCGGCCCTAGCGGATGGGCAAGGCATGCGCGTCGGTTCTGCGTCCTTGCGAGCGCCGAACCTGACTCGGCGGATCCACGCACGGATAGATCAGCAGGCTCCTAGCATCGTGAAGGAGCTGCTCGACGACCTCGATCGCTGGCGCGCCGCGGGCAGGCGCGTAGCGCTCGCACGGGTCGTCGACGTCGAGGGGTCAGGTCCACGGCTGCCCGGTGCCGCGATGGCGGTCAGCGAGGACGGCGAGGTCGCCGGATCGGTGTCGGGTGGCTGCGTCGAGGGCGCGGTCGTTGCCGAGGCGCTGGCCATCCTCGAGTCCGGCAATCGTCGTGTCGTCCGGTTCGGCTTCAGCGACGACGAGGCCTTCGCGGTCGGACTCACCTGCGGCGGCACGATCCACCTCTTCATCGAGCCGCTCGACTGGTGAGCGACCTCTACGACGCCCTGCAACGGGCGCTGCGGGCCGACCGCCCCGTCGCGCTGGCCACGGTCGTGGACGGACCGGGCCTCGGCGCCAAGCTGCTCGTGCGCCCGGACCACGAGCCGCTCGGCTCGCTCGGGGACCCTGACCTCGACCGCGTCGTCGCACGCGACGCGCTGGGCGAGCTGGCTGCGGGCACGACCGAGGTGCGCCACTACGGCCCGCACGGCGAGGCACGCGAGCGGGTGGCGAGCGTGTTCGTCGAGTCCTTTGCACCGCCGCCCCGGATGCTCATCTTCGGCGCGGTCGACTTCACCGCCGCGCTGGTCCGGGTCGCAAAGGTCCTCGGTTACCGGGTCACGGTCTGCGACGCGCGCGAGGTCTTCGCCACGCCTCGCCGGTTCCCTGAGGCGGACGAGGTCGTCGTCGACTGGCCCCACCGGCTGCTCGAGCGCGAAGGCGACCGGCTCGGACCGCGTGACGCCGTCTGCGTCCTGACCCACGACCACAAGTTCGATGTGCCCGCGATCCTCGCCGCGCTGCGCACCGAGGTCGGCTACCTCGGCGCGATGGGCTCCCGCCGCACCCACGCCGATCGCACCGCCCGCCTGCGCGATGAGGGGGTCGATGACGCCGGCATCGCGCGCGTCATGGCGCCGATCGGCCTCGACCTCGGTGCCCGCACGCCAGAGGAGACGGCGATCGCGATCTGCGCCGAGATCATCGCCAACCGCACCGGCCGGCCCGCGCCGAGCCTCCGCGACGCCGACGGCCCGATCCACAGCCCGCACGGCTGACGGCTGCGACGGCGGTCACACCTCACTGCGGCCGCCGCCGCCCGCATGGGAGGATGACGGGTCATGGGGGAGGAGCTACCGGTGCTGCGGCTGTCCGACGCGGAGCGCGAGGACATCGTCGCCGTCCTTCGCCGCCACACCGGTGAGGGGCGACTGACGCTCGACGAGTTCGCGGA
>CAYSAC010000201.1:0-6061 GCA_964428815.1 uncultured Acidimicrobiaceae bacterium
CTCTCGTCCACGTAGTCGACGCCGAGCGCCTCGAGGATCTGGGCTTCGACGAAGTGGCCGATGCGGGCCTTGGCCATGACCGGGATGGTGACCGCGGCCTTGATGTCCTCGATCATCTCGGGATCGCTCATGCGGGCCACGCCGCCGTCGCGGCGGATGTCGGCCGGCACCCGCTCGAGCGCCATCACCGCGACCGCACCGGCAGCCTCGGCGATCTTGGCCTGCTCCTGATCGACGACGTCCATGATCACGCCGCCGGTGAGCATCTCCGCGAGCCCGCGCTTGACGCGGTAGGTCCCGGTGTCCTTCGAGGGATCGGCCATAGATGTCAGTCTAGGGACGGCGCTGGGCCGTCACTCCACAGTTACGACGGCCGTGCCTGCCTGCGGCATGAGCACCCACGTCTGCCCTGGGGTGAGCGCGACCGGTGCGCCGGAGGCGTCGGTAAAGGTGGTCACCGCGTCGAGCGCGGTCTTCGTCCACGTCGCCCTGATGAGCTTGCCCGCGGTGAGGACGAGCGCCTCGCCCGACCCGATCGCCTGCGCCTCGAAGACGGCGTGCCCGGAGACGTCCTTGCCCCCGGTGTCGCGGTAGGGCGTGATCTGGATGATGACGTTGCGCGGCGCGACCTGCACGCCGGCCTCGTCCACGTGCGGGCTGCCCTTCTGGAAGCGGAGGTAGACCCCGCGCCCGTCGTCCCAGCGGAAGTCGACGGGCGCGCTGCCGGGCAGCGTGCCGTAGTTGACATAGGCGTGGGTCTTGGGTTCCGCCCCTTCTGGCACGGTGCCCTCCGGCCGGTAGGTGAACAGCGCGGGCGGCGGCTGCCCGTCAGGCGGCGCCTTCGACCAGAGCAGCTCGGTGGTCGTCCAGAGGTTGACCGGCGAGCGCCGCGCGCTGTCGCGGCGGTACAAGCCGGACTGCGCGTCGTAGCCGACGTCGACGATGGCCGACGCACGGATCAGCGCGGCGAAGTCCTTGTTGGCGCCGGACCACGCGAACAGGGGCCGGCGCAGGGGCGTGAAGAGCGCGACGTCGGTGCTGCGCGCCGACCGGACGGGCACGACGCGGTTAACGGCATCGCGGGAGTGGAACACGGCCGCGAAGCGGGTGACGCTGCCCTCGACCATCTCCTCGTAGACGACGTCGGCCTCATTGATGCCCTGCTGCGGGCGGCCGGTGTACGTGCCGTCGGCGTTGTCGATCTTCACGACCAGCGCGGGCCGAGCGGCGATCGCAGGATCGGTGATGGGCAGCCCGGTCAGCGGGTAGGCGGGCGCTGCCGCCGTCGTGGTGGTGCTCGCCTCGGTGGTCTTTGTGGTGCTTGTCTTCTCCGCGTCGTCGCCGCCCCCGCAGGCGGCGAGGAGGACGATCAGGGCGACGGCGAGGGCTCGGCGGGTCACAGGACTGAGGCTGCTCCCGGCGGCGGCAGCGCCACCCATGTCCGACCCGGGGTCAGCTTCATCGGCGCACCGCTGGCGTCGGTGAAGGTGGTCACGGCGTCCAGCGACGGCTTCCACCACTTCGCCTCGATCAGCTTGCCGTCCGTGAGCACCCACGCCAGGCCGTCGCCCACGAGCTGCGCCTCTGGGATCGGGTGGCCGAAGCCATCGTTCACGCCGGAGCTGGCGTAGGGGACGAACTGGACGATGACGTTCTCTGGCGCGATCTGCACGCCCGCGGTGTCCACGTAGGGCGTGCCGGCCTGGGACCGTGCCCACCCCTTGCCGTCCCAGCGGTACTCGACGTCGGCGCGCCCCGAACCGGTGCCGAAGGTGATGTGAACGCCGGCGACCTGGCTGGCGCCGCTCGGCGGCGGCTCGCCCGGCAGGCGGAACTGGAACAGGGCCGGCGGCGGGCCGCCCGCCCGTCCCCCTGCCTCGCCCACGAGGTCAGCGGTCGAGCTCAGGAAGAGGTTGCTCGGCGCCCGCCGGCTGCTCTCCCGGTAGTAGTGGCTGCTCGAGGCGTCGTAGCCGACGTCGACGATGGCGGAGTCGCGGATGCGCGCCCTGAAGAAGTCGTTGGCCCCCGACCACGCGAACAGCGGTCGGTTCAGCGGGGTGAAGATGCCGATGTCGGACGTTCGGGCCGAGCGGACGGGGCCGACGGTCGGTGCGTCGGTGGACTGGAAGATGGCGAGCAGCCGGGTCACCGCGCCCTCGACCCGCTCCTCGTAGACGACATCAGCCGCGTTGAGACCGGCGTGGGGACGGGCCTTCGGCTCGAGGTTGTCGAGCTTGACCACGAGCGCCGGCCGGGCAAGTGCGGCGGCGTCGTCGGATGGGAGCCCGGTGAGCGGCAGCGGCGGCGGGGGTGCCGTCGTCGTCGTGGTCTCCGGCCGCGTCGTCGTGGTGGACGAGGGGGGCGCGGCCTCCTCCCCACCGCACGCGACGAGCGTGCCGATGCCGAGTGACAAGAGGAGGACGAGTTGGATGCTGCGACGCGGTGGTGTGTTCAGAGCTCTCGTAGTAGCGCGATGCGCTCCTCCAATGGGGGATGGGTGTCGAAAAGACGGTTCAGGCGGGAAAGCCTGCCCTCCTGCTCGGTGCGGGCGAGCGGCTGCTCGATCCAGAGGTGTGCGGTCGCCCGCGAGCTCGAGCCGACAACGGTCTCGTCGTCCCGCAGCTTCTCCAACGCCGAGATGAGGCCGGGCGGGTAGCGGGTCAGCTCGACACCCGACACGTCGGCGAGCGTCTCCCTCCGACGGTTCACCGCGCCCTGCATCACCTTCGCGATGATCGGCGCCACGATCAGCAGGGCGAAGCCGAGGACGAAGAGGATCACGCCGAGGCCGCCGCGACCGCTGTCGTTGTCCCTGCGCCGTCCGCCACCGAACCAGAGGAAGCGGATGCCGAGGTCGGAGAGGATGGCGATGACGCCGACGAGGGTGACCGCAAGCGTCGACACGAGGATGTCGTAGTTCTTGATGTGGCTGAGCTCGTGGGCGAGCACGCCCTCGAGCTCGATGCGGTTGAGCTTGGCCAGCAACCCGGTCGTCACCGCGATCGCCGCGTGCCGCGGGTTGCGACCCGTGGCGAAGGCGTTGGGTGCGTCGTCCTCGACGATGTAGATGCGCGGCTTCGGCAGCCCGCCGGCGACGCAGAGCCCCTCGACGATGTTGTGCAGCCGCGAGTACTCCTCCACGGACGCGGGCTTGGCGCGGCTGACCGCGAGGGCGATCGCGTCCGACTTCCAGTACGACAGGAACGCGCCGACGCCCGCGACCACGAGCGCGCCGACGACCCACACCGCGCCGTAACCGAGCAGCAGGTCGAACGCGAGGCCGACGGCGACGACGAACAGGACGAAGCCCCCGATGAGGAGCGCGGACCGTCGCTTGTTCTGGGAGACCTGGTCGTACAAGGGGTGCCTAGAACTGCACGGAGACCGGGCCGCGCGACTCGTCGTCGGCCTCGAAGTACTCGCGCTCGGAGAAGTTGAACATGCCGGCGAGGATGTTCGTCGGCGCGCTCTGGATCTTGTTGTTGTAGCGGTAGACGGTGTCGTTGTAGAACTGCCGGGCGTATGCGATCCGGCCTTCGGTGCCGGTCAGCTCCTCTTGCAGGTTGAGGAAGTTCTGGTTCGCCTTGAGGTCCGGATAGGCCTCGGACACCGCAAACAGCGACTTGAGCGCTCCGGTGAGCATGTTCTCGGCTTGGGCCTGCTGCTGGGGACCCTGAGCGTTGACCGCCATGTTGCGGGCCTGAGTGACGGCTTCGAGGGTCTCGCGCTCGTGGGCGGCGTACCCCTGGACCGTCTCGACGAGGTTGGGGATGAGGTCGTAGCGGCGCTTGAGCTGGACGTCGATCTGCGCCCAGGCGTTCTCGATGCGGTTGCGCAGCTTGACCAGGCCGTTGTACATGGCCATCACGACGACGGCGAGGATCAGGACGATCCCGACGACGATGAGAAGGGGCAACACTGGGGCTCCTTGGGTGGTGGAGCCGCCAGTGTACGGCCCGCGGCAGTCGTCCTAGATGACGCGCTCGTAGATCTCGAGGTAGCGCTCAGCCAGGCGCTCCATCGCGAACTCGGCCGCCCGGCGCTCGCCGCCGTCGGTGAGCTCAGCCCGCAGGTCGCCGTCGCCCAGCACCCGCTGCAGGGCTGCGGCTAGGGCATCGACGTCGCCGGGCGGCGTCAGGATCGCGTCGACCCCGTCGGTGGCGACGTTGCGGTAGCCGTCCAGGTCGCTGGCCACGATCGGGGTCTGGGCGGCCATGCCCTCGAGCAGCACGACGCCGAAGGACTCACCCCGCAGCGATGGCGCGCAGAACACGTCCGCACCGCGGAGGCGGGACGCCTTCTCCTCGTCGGTCAGCCTGCCCAGCCACTCGATGCGTTCGTCATCACCATGGCGAGCACGGAGCTCGGCGGTCTCCGGTCCGTCGCTGCCGACCCACAGGCGGACGTCCGCCGGCAGCTTCGCCAGCGCCTCGAGGAGCACCGCCAGTCCCTTGCGAGGCTCGTGGCGGCCGATGAAGAAGATCGTCGGCGCTTCGGTCGGCGTCGGGGTCGCCTTCGCGTACCGCTCGACCTCAATGCCGTTGAACAGCAGCTCGTACTCGCCGCCGAGGTAGCCCTGCGCGAGCTGTATCGCGTCGGCCGACACCGCGACCCGCGCGTCGAGCCGCTTGAGCAATCGGCGCAGCACCGGCGCCGCGTAGCGGTATGACGCGCTGTCGCCCGCGGCGTGAAACGTGCCGACCATCGGAGCGTTCTTGAACAGCAGCGCGGTCATCGTCGGCCCCGGCGCGAGAGGCTCGTGCAGGTGCAGCACGTCGAAGCCCTCGTCCCGCAGCGCCCGGATGGTCCGCAGCTGCGCCGACGGGTCAGGCGCGATCGGCGCCACCGAGCCGTTCGCGGCGGTCGGCACGCTCTTTCCGAGCGGCGTGACGCCGGCGTCGGGCGGCGGGCCGTCGCACGGGCCGAGAACCCGCACCTCGTGGCCCATACCGCGCAGCGTGCGCCCCAGCCCGAGCACCTGGCCCTGCACGCCGCCCGGGATGGTCAGGCTGTACGGGCAGATGATGCCGATGCGCACCGCCGAAGGCTAGACCCCGGCGTTCCCGAGGCAATACCTGTCGATCCGAGCTCTCGAGGCAATAACTTGCGCATGCGCAAGTTATTGCCTCAGGCTCGATCGGTGAGCTACTGCCAGCGCCTCGTGGTCGCTGGGCCAGTTCGGTTGCATGAGGTGCCACTGCTCGGGCGCGACCCGGATGAGGTCCTCGAGCGCGTGGGCCAGGTCCTGGGTGATGCGCGCCGCATCGTCGCGCAACCGACCTGTCCGCTCGACGGGCAGCGGCGGGCGGATCACCGCGCGGTGGCCCTTCCCCTCGAAGTAGATGGCGGTGGGGAGCAGCGGCGCGCCGCTGCGGATCGCCAGCGTCGCTGGACCGGCAGGCAGCGTGGTGCGCTCCCCGAAGAAGTCGACCTCGATGCCGCCGCCGCCGATGTCGCGATCGCACACGAGGGCGACGACGTGGTTCTCCTTGAGCGCCCGGGCGACCCCGGTGCCGGCGCTGGGACCGAGAGGCAGGACCGTGAAGCCGAACGAGCGGCGCAGCGCGGCGAACCACTCGAGCAGCTCGGGCGGTTCGATGCGCTCGACGACCACCGACACGGGGATGTGCTGGACCCTGGTCAGCCAGAACCCGCCCCACTCCCAGCCGCCGAGGTGCGGCATGGCGATGATCGCCCCCTTGCCAGCGGCGAGGGCGTTGTCGAGGTGCTCGTAGCCCTCGACCGACATGCCGGCGTCGACCTCCTCGGCGCTGAGGGTCGGCAGCCGGAACGACTCGGCGTAGTACCGGGCGTAGGAGGCGTAGCACTGCTGCACCGCGCGCCGCATCGCCGTGCCACCGAAGCCGTCGCCGTGGACCCGCCGCAGGTTGCGCTCGACGATCACCCGCCGGTCGCTCGCCCGACGCGCGACAGCACGACCGATCAGGCGCGCCGCGGCGTCGGTGACAGACGCGGGCAGGGTGCGGGCGAGGGCGGCGCCGAGGCGGTAGAGGGCGACCGTCCGGTCCGGCAACGACTAGCGGCGGCGCGAGGTGGTCTG
>CAYSAC010000202.1:0-5984 GCA_964428815.1 uncultured Acidimicrobiaceae bacterium
CCCTCGAGCATGAGCGCGCCGACGTGTGCGTCGCCGCGAAACTCCCGCAGCAGCGTCTGGGCGTGCCAGAGGGCGAGGTGCGGCTCGTCCGGCCACGGCAGAGACGCGTGCGCCGCGAAGAGAGGCCGGCCTTCGGGGTGCTCGGCCGCGCGGTCCGCGGCCCGGCGCGCGAGGTCGGCGGCTTCGATGACTCCGTCGCTGCCGACCTCGTCTGCCCACGCGCTCCGCAGCGCGGCGTCGACGGCCTGGAGCCGCGCCTCGAGGATCGCCGATGGTGCGGCCAGCTGCCACGCGCGCGGGATCACGCGCCGGACGAGCTCTGGGTTGAAGTTGAAGAACGTAGCGATGACGACCTCAGCGGGCACCGGTCCCATGGCGGCCGACCGGGAGGCGAAGTAGCCCATGCGGTTGCCCTCGAGTCCGACGGCTGCGTAGCGCTCGTCGGCATCCGGACTGAAGTAGATCATCCCGTGGATCGGCTCGAGGGTGCGCCACGTCTTGCGGGCGATGACCGGGTCCATCTACCGACCGAACGCCAGGCGGAGCCCCGGCCGTGGCCAGTCGACGGCGACGAGCTTCCCGGTGCCGGACAGCGTGCAGTACGCGGTGCGCACGTCGTCGCCGCCGAAGCAGATGTTCGTCGTCAGCAGGTCGGGCAGCGGCGTGTGCTCGATCGTCGCGCCATCGGGGCTGATGGCGGTGATGCCACCATTGATGAGCGTGGCCACGCAGACCCACCCCTCGCCGTCGACGGCCAAGGAGTCGAAGAGCTGCATGCCGGGGAGCCCGGCCAGCAGCTCGGCCCCGCTCGGCCCGAGCGGGTTGTTGCCCGTCGCCTCGCCAGGCGCTGGCACGTCCCACGCGAACACGCGCCCGGTGTGGGTCTCGGCCGCGTAGAGCCGGCTGCCATCGGGCGACAGGCCGATCCCGTTCGGCGCGTCGAGCGGGAACACGACCTCTGTGCATGACGAGCCATCGGCCTTGGCATAGTGCAGCCCGGTGCGGTCACTGGTGCGCTCCTGGCGGACACCGTGGTCGGTGAACCAGAACCCGCCGCTCGTGTCGAACACGAGGTCGTTGGGCGCGCGCAGCGGCCGGCCAGAAGACTCCGTGTAGACGACCTCGACGTCGCCGGTGTCGATGTCAACGCGTTGGATCGATCCGCCCGTCCAGGTGTCGGGCACCGGTCCTGGCAGCGTGAGACCGAAGCGCTCGGTCCACTCGAAGCAGCCGCCGTTGTTCGTCACGTACACCTTGCCGTCGGGTCCGAAGGCGGCGCCGTTGGGACCGTCGCCGACGTCGGCGACGACCTCGACCTTTCCTTCTGGCGTGATGCGGGAGAGCGTGCCCCGCTTGATCTCGACGAGCAGCACGCTGCCGTCGCTGAGCGCGATCGGTCCCTCGGGGAACTCGAGGCCGGAGGCGACCTCTCTGATGTCGGTCATGCCGGGACGCTACGCGCGTACGGCCGCGATGACCTCTGCTTCCTTCGCGCGGTCGGGCACGCCGGCCATCTCCGGCTCGCCACGCTCGCGGTCCCAGGCCAGCGTGTCGGCCGCGGTTTCCTCCAACGAGCGGTGGACCAACCCTGCTGCGCGCGAGCGCTCGTGGCTGCGGCGGAAGAGGCCGTCATGGCCACCGTCAGGCGGAAGCACGAGCGGGAGCCACGGCACGTCGTGCTCCTTGAGCACCTCGAACGGCACAGGCACGACGTCCGCGCTGGTGCCCGCCGCCTTGGAGCACACAGCGCACATCGACTCGAGGGTGAGCGGCTCGGCTGGCCCGACTGCGTTGTACGCGCCCGTCGCGCCGTCCTCCAGGAGCCGGGTGACGAAGGCCCCGAGGTCCCGCCCGTCGATCAGCTGCACGGGTTGGTCCGGCCGCGCAGGCGCGATCACCTCGCCACCCTGCGCGAGCCGGCGCACCCAGTACGTGAAGCGGTCGCTCGGGTCGTGTGGTCCGGCGACGATGCCGGGGCGGACGATCGTTGCGCGATCGCCGAACCGCGCGACCACGTCGTCCTCGCAGGCGACCTTCAGCGGGCCGTAGCTCTCGTTGGTGATCTCCTCGGTGCCTCGCTCCGGCGCGAAGCGCGCCGCGTCCTCGCTCTCCTCCGCCATGCCGTCCGGGTCGTAGACGGACCCCGTCGAGATGAACAGGTAGCGCCCGACGTCCCCGACCCCGTCCATCGCCTGTTGCACGTGGCGCGGGACATAGCCGTTCACGTCGACCACCGCGTCCCACGCGCCGCCCTGAAGCGAGGCGTAGTCGCCGGTGTCGCGGTCGCCGACGAGGCGGTCGGACTCCGGGAACAGGTCTGCGTTGGTCTTGCCGCGGTTGAACAGGGTCACGTGGTGGCCGACGTCGAGCGCGGCGTCAACGGCATGGCGGCCGACGAACGAGGTGCCGCCCAAGAACAAGATGCGCATGTCCGACGTGCTAACACACCTGACGTGGACGCGATGGCGGACGAGCGGAGGGGCACGCCGCCGGTGTTGCTGATCGCGCTCGGCGTGATCGCCGCAGTCGGCATCCTGTTCGGCGGGCTGCTCGCGATCGACCTCTCCGACGGATCCTCAGGAAGCGCGGCGGTGCCGGTCCCGGCGCGGACGCCGCAGGACGCGACCGGCCTTGCGCAAGATGTGACGGCGACGACCGCGTCGCCACCCTCGCCCGAGCTCATCCGCCGCGACGCCGGATTGGCGGCAGCTGCGTTCGTCAGCGTGCTCGGTCCGTCGTTCGGGCTCGTCGAGCTCGTGCTCTACGACGATTACGCCATCCTCGAGGTGCCCGCGGCAGAGGGCGTCGCGAGGTACTCGTTCCGGCGCGGCATGGTCGATGCGCCGACCACGACACCCGCGCCACCCGGCACCGACGCGGAGGTGTTCTCCATCGACGAGGTGCGCTTCGACCTCATCTCCGGGATGGCACAGCAGGGGCTCGACGCGTTCGAGGTCACGGACGAGCGGGTGACCCACGTGATCATCGGGCGCTTCCTCCCCTTCGACGAGCGCGTGACCGTTCGCGTGTACGTGAGCGGCGCGGTCGGCAGCGGCGGTTACGTCCTGTTCACCGCCACCGGCGAGCTCGTCCGCGTCGTCTCCTAGCTCAGCACGTCGCGCAGGTCGAGCACCGCGCCTGGCAGGAGCGCGAGCGCGAGGACGACGAGCGCGATCTGCCCGGCGACCACGGCGCCCCGACTCCGCACCGCGCGAACGAGCGGCTCGATCTGGGCCAGGCCGACGGTGATGACGAGCCCCAGCGCGATCAGCGCGAGGAGGAAGACACCCGGCACCAGCAAGAGCGCCGGGATGCTCAGGGGGGCGATCGCCCGGGCCCGCTCGGCGCGGTCGCTCGTCTTCGGGGGGAACCTCGTGCTGTAGCGGTTCGCGAACGCGACGACCGCCATGCCGTGGACGATGGCGGCGGCGGAGAAGGTGACGACGGAGAGCCAGTCCGGCCCGACGAGGTCGAAGTCCGGGTTGTCAGGACGCAGCGGATCGATGCGCGTGGCGGCGATCACGAGGTGCAGGAGACCGAAGGCGACGCCGCCGAGGCGTCCGCCTGGCAACCACCGGCGGACCACGACGTAGATGGCGCCGCTGAGCAACCCGGGGAGGATGCCGCCGAAGACGTACAGGCCAAGCGTGCCGCCGAGGTCGATGTTGCCGATCACCTCCTCCGCCTCGGTGAGGCGGCCCTGCGCGTCGTCACCGGCGGTCGCGGCCAGGAGCCGCATGATGAGTCGCATGGCCGGACCGGTCACGAGCGCGCCAGCCCAGAACCCGCCGACGAGGGCAACGGCGACACCTCGGAGGTAGTGGAGCGATGAGCCCTTGAGCGAGCGGCCCGCGTCGTCCGGCTCCCATGGCTCGTAGGCGGTCCCGCCCCACGACAGCGTGAGGACGACGCCGCCGAGGAGCATCACTCCCAGGACCACCATCAGCAGCATGGATCGATGACCTCAGCCGACGCGGTCGTGCTGGGCGCCGCAGATGAAGACGGCGAGCACCGCGGTCTCCGAGCCGGGGTTCGACCAGCGGTGGCGGGTGCCGTTCTGCACGATCGTGTCGCCGGCGCGCAGTCGCACGGTGGCGCCGTCGTCCAGCTCGAGCTGCACCTCGCCCGACAGCACGATCTCGAAGTCGATCGTCGCTGTCGTGTGCATGCCGGGGTCGTCGCGCTCGACGTGGCCTGCGAGCCCCGGCAACAGCTCGTCGAACTCGGTGAACGCGGCCGCGAGATCGATGTCCGCGGGCAGCGACGTGCCGTCTGGCGCCACGGAGAACAGGCCGAACCGGAACCCGCCGACCGGCGGGAAGTACGCGTGCGCGGCAGTGGGTGTTCCGTCATCGGGGAAGCGCGGCGTTTCGTCACCGCCCCAGAGCCGGTGGTACTCGGCCCCGGGCGTGAGCATCGGCGTGATCGGCGCGACCTGCTCGTCGCTGACGAAGATCGCCTTGCCGTCGGCGTCATGGCCCGTCACCACTCGTCGCACGTCCATCGTCATCCCTTCGCGCCGCCGCTGAAGTGCCAATCCGCGAGGCGCAGCGACGGCACATGCACCGTGAGCCCGACGTCGACGAGCCGCGCGTCGTCACCGATGCCGAGCACCTTGCCGGGACCGATGGCGGCGACGAGGGACTGGGTGTAACGGAAGTTCTTGATCGGCCGCGTGATCTCGCCGCCCTCGATCAGGAACAGACCGTTGCGCGTGAGACCGGTCACGACCTGCGTCTTCGGATCGAGGATGCGGTTGTACCAGAGGTCGCTGACGAGCAACCCGCGCTCGACCGATCCGATCAGCTGCTCGCGTGTCTGGGAGCCGCCGCCCATGAAGAGGTTCGCGGGATAGGGCCCGAACGTGTCGCTACCACTGCTGTGCCCCGTGCTGTCGGTGCCGGCGGCGGCCGCCGTGCGACGGTCGTAGACGAGACCAGCCGCCACCCCCGCGCGCACGAGGTCGACGCGCTGCTTCGGCGTGCCCTCGACGTCGTAGGTCGGGCCCACGGCGCGCTCGTCGGCGGCGTCGTCCCAAAGGTGGACCGCCGCGTCCATCTGCGCCTCGCCGAGGTGGACGAACGACGTGCCGTCGGCATGGGCCTTGGCGTTGTAGCCGTAGATAGCGAGGAAGAGCAGCGCCTCAGCGACGGCGCGCGGCTCGAGCACGACCTCGTACTGGCCCGGCTCGAGGTCCATGGCGTCCGTGCCGGCGGCAGCCTTCTGCGCGGCGACGCCACCGACGGCGGCGCCGTCGAGGTCGGCCAGCCGCGACGACGTCTGGTGCCCGAGGCCGTCGGAGGTGCCGGTGCGGGCGACGCCGTCGACCGTCGCGACGGACCATGCCGTGGTGATGCGCTGGCCCGCGCTGGTGACGAGCGCACCGTCGCGCCCGTCGGTCGAGCAGAACCCCGCGCACTCGAGCCCGCCGCCCGCGTCGACGAACGCGGCAACGACCGAGGCCCGCTCCTCCGGCGACGCCTCAGCCGTCGCGGGATCGGCGTGGCATTCGGACGTGAGCGCGGCCGCCGGTGCCACGCCTGGCCAGCTCGGGTCCTCGGGACGCAACGCTGCCGCGGCGAGTGCGCCCTCTACGAGGCGGGCGATGCCGGCGTCGTCCAGCTGAGTCGTCGAGGCGCTCGCGCTGCGACCGCCGTCGACGGTGACCTTGAGGTCGACCGAGCGCCGGTCCTCGGCCACGTTCTGGTGGATGTGCGACCCGGCGAAGCGCGTCAGCCCAGACCGACCAGCCGTCGTGGTCACGACAGCCCCGGCCCTGTCCCCCACCGCGGCGAGCACGCGCTCGCACAGCTCGAGCGGCTCGGCGCTCATCCCCTGACACCCACCCGGACGTTCTGGAAGCGCGCGGGCACCGACGGGTGGCCGGTGTGGCCGATCTGCATGGGCTGGCCCTTGCCGCAGTTCGGCGTGCCCCAGAACGTCCACTCGTCGGCGCCGCCGAGCATGTCCATCGACTGCCAGAA
>CAYSAC010000203.1:0-5972 GCA_964428815.1 uncultured Acidimicrobiaceae bacterium
GCGGTCGTCATCAGCCACGATCGCTGGTTCCTCGATCGCGTCGCGACCCACATCCTCGCCTTCGAGGGCGACTCGCAGGCGCGCTGGTTCGAGGGCAACTTCAGCGAGTACGAGGATTACCGCCACAAGGAGCTCGGCGCCGAGGCCGACCAGCCCCACCGCATCAAGTACAAGCCGCTGTCGCGGAGCTGAGGCGAGAGGTGAGGACGATCGGCGGCACGGCTTCCCGCACACCGTTCTGGCGGTGGAACCGCGCCGAATTGCAGCGCGCTTTCACCGCCAGTTCGATCGGTTCGGTCTGAAGCGGTGACGCCGCGATGGATCCGACGGATCGTCCTCGCGGTCTTCGCCGCGGGCATCGCCGGCATGATCGTCGGGTCCGTCCAGGGCAACGACGGCGTCGCGATCACCTGCGGGTTGCTGACTGCCGCGGCCGCCATCGGGCTCATCCTCGTCACGTCGGTCGCGGGTCCCGCTGCGTTCGGTGGGGCCGAGGTCGACGAGGCCGCAGCCGAGGAAGTCGAGCAGCGCGTCGGCGAGCTGGTCGATGGCGGTGCCGACGAAGCCGAGGTCCGCGCCCTCGTGCGGGCAGCCGTCCGCCTGGGCCGTCGCAGCCGCGGCTGAGGCTGTCCGATTCGTCCCCTCCAGTTATCGCCGCGATCGGCCGATGCAAATCGACGTGGCGACAACGATGACAACTCAGACGATGACTCGGTGCAGCCGGGCCGTGACGAGGTCGATCGAGCCTGGGTGCTCGGCGATGTGCGTGGAGTGCGGTGTGCAGGTCAAGTTCCGTGCTCGCGAGCGGCTGCAACAGGTCATCTGCAACGTGTACGTGGACGGCCGGTGGGATCGGGTAGAGCACTTCCACGCCGCCTGCTACGACCAGGCCGACCGCCCATACGGCCCTGCGGCCGCGGCGGAGCAGCGATTCCAGCGAACTCGCGGGCGTTAGCACGCGGATCAGCGGCGGGGCCTGGCCTCGTCGTCCAACCAGTCGACCTCGCTGAGCGGCGCGCCGATGCGCTCGGTGTCGTACAGCACCGGGTCGACGTGGAGCTGCTCGAACAGCCGGGCGATGGTCCACATCCGCTCGTCGGGGTCCATCCAGCTCGACGCACCGGTGCCCGCGAGCGCGTCGGGATCGTCGACGAAGCGGCACTCGATCGGGAACGCCGGTCCCGGCGCGAGCTCGCACACGTCGCCGTAGCGGCCGCCCTCCTGGTACCAGTGCTCGAGTGACGTCGGGAACCCAGGCTCCCCCACCTCCACGCCGCCGATGTCGGGCAGCCCGGGCACGCCGTAGCCGCCGGCCGTCGCACCGGCTGTGTCGAAGCTCACGATCGGTCGCGGGACGATGAGGTTGCCACTCGCGCCATTCGGCTCGAGGTCCTCTTGGACATCGATCGTGCGCCCGGCGACCTCGAGCTGGATGTACCGCGTGACGAGGCTGTCCCACACGATGCCCTCGCCCATCGCCTCGAGGTAGGGCTGCGCGCCTGCCTGCTCGTGGGTGGCGACGAGCAGGTTGGCCTCGAACATGCGGCGCTGCCGAAGCGGTGGGTAGGTCGTGTCGAGCACGTCGACGTACGCGGCGAACCCAGCCCGGATCTCGGCGTCGCCGTCGCCGAACTCCTCAGTGAAGAACCGGCGCAGCTCGGCGTCGGCCGGCCGCGGCGAGCGTTCGTAGAGCTCGAGGAGCGCCGCGAACCGGCGTCCGATGTCGTCAAAGATCCATTGGTTGCCGTCCGCGGCGGCCTGGCGCTGGCCGCCGCTAGGCGAGGTGGCGAAGACGGCGAAGTTCGCGGTGATGACGTCGTGCACACCGGTCGAGGCCCATGGCGCGTACAGCAACCAGTTGGCCCCCGGGTGCCCTGGTGTCGTCGGGTCGCCGGCGGCGTCGCCGGCGAGGAGCTCGTCCGCTCGCCGCGCGAGCAGGTCGTAGAACCCGGTGATCAATTGGTTGCGGACCGCCCCTGTCGTCTCGGGCAGGTGGGCGATGACCTCGTGCTGGCCGACGAGGTCCCACTGGACATCGCGCAGCGCGGCGTTGGCGAGCGCGCGCACGCCCTCGTCCGAGCACAGGAAGATCGAGATGCCCTGCGCACCGCCGGTCGCGATCGGGAGGTCGGCGACGAACCTGCGCGCGATCGCTGGGTCGCCGGCGAACGCCTGCTGGTCGACGGCGAGCGCCAACGCGCCGTCACGGTTGAAGCCACTCGCTTCATACGTCGTCTCGCCTGTGTAGGCGTCGTAGGCGCCGTAGAGCTCGAGACGCGGCGCGACCGGGTCCTCCCGGTGCGTGCCGGCGATCTCGTAGAGCGCGAGCCGCTGGGTCTGCATCGGGTGATCGAGCAGCCACAGGGCAGCGGCGCGGACGTCGTCGGACAGGTCGGCGTCGGCGGCAGCCGCCTCCAGGTCGTCGACCGACACATGGCCGTCGGGCTGGCCGCCCTCGTGCGCGGTGTCGAGCTCGGCGAACCTGCCGACGACGACGCGCAACGTCGCGTTCAGCTCGATGAACAACCGGACGTCCTCCGCGTCGAAGCCGACGTCCTCGGCGCCCGGGTCGAACGCGACGGGCTGGCGGACAAGTGACAGCTGGCTCAGCAGGACAGGGTTGGCGAGCAGGTAGCCGGCGGCACCGCGCAGCGCGGGCGAGCGGGTCGGATCGTCGAGGACGGCTTCGAGGTCGCGCCGCCCGACGAAACCATCGGCACCACCCCTGCCAGCAGCACGATCGAGCTCGTCGATGGAGGCGAGCACGACAGCCAGGGCGAGGTCGGCGCTCATCGCGCCCGGATCGGTGCCGGCGAGGATGCCGGCGAGCTCCGGGTGATCGAGCAGAAGCCCGAGCGTGGTCGCGTCGGCCTCCTCCAGCGCGGTGGCGACAGCCGACGTCCAGTCGCTCAGCGCGTCGGAGCGCGCGACCGCGCGGTTCGCGACCTCCGACAGGTCCGGCAGGTCGAAGACCGACTGCACTGGCACTGGCGTCGTCACCGGCACTGTCAGCATCGCCACCTCAGCGACCGGTACGCCGGCGCCGAGGTGGGCAGCGCGCTCGTCAGAGCTCAGCGGCCGGTCGGTCGTCTGGTCCGCCTGCAGCCCGGCGACCGTCGACCGGCGCGCCAGCGCCGTTAGCCGCCAGTCCTGCTCCGACGCGGTGGTGACGTAGCGGCGTAGCGAGGATGGGCTGGCGCGCACGACGTTCGTAGAAGGCGGCGGGGGCGGCACGGACGCGCCCATGAACAAGGCGTCGCCGTGGCGAGCGGCGCCGATCCCTCCGGAGGGCTGGGCTGGCAGCGCGCGACACGACGCAATCGCGTGCTCGAGCGCGAGCTGCAGCGCGACGAAGCAGCCGAGGACGCCATCGGCCTCGGTCGCGAACGTCTGGGCGTGGCGCCCCCGCCAGGCCGACAGCGCGGCCATTGCCTCGAGCCGTCGGTCGCCGATGATCCTGGCGACCTCGGCGGCGGCGGCCGCGATCTCGTCGGCTCGCTCGAGGAGCCCGTAGATCCTGAGCGTGCGGCCCGGTTCCTGGATGGTCGTCGTTGATGTCATCTCAATGACTTTCAGTCACTATGAGGACGCATCGTAGCAAGACCAGCGAAGAAGGCAAGCCCCGCGTTGCAGCCGTTGCACGTCGGCGATCCGCCCGGAACACTCGACGTCATGAACAAGGGCACGACCGGACAGGCTCACATCCACATCGATGTCGCTCCCGAAGCGCTCTACGACATGGTCTCCGACGTGACCCGCATGGGCGAGTGGAGTCCGGAGACCGTCCGCTGCGAGTGGCTCGACGGCGCCACATCTGCCACTCGCGGCGCCCGGTTCAAGGGGACCAACAAACGCGGCGTCTTCCAGTGGAGCACCAAGCCCGAGGTCGTCGCCGCCGATCGCGGTCGGGAGTTCTCCTTCGTGACGAAGACGATCGGCCCGTCCACGAAGTGGACGTACCGATTCGAGGCTGCTCCGGGTGGAGGCACGAAGCTCGTAGAAGTTTTCGAGACGCTCGATGACACGCCTCGCCTTCTTGCGTTCATCGAACGACGGCTCATGCACATCGAGGACCGCAAGGCAGACCTCGAAGCAGGGATGCAGCGCACGCTCGAACGGGTGAAGGAGATCGCGGAGGCGACTCCTTAGGTCCGTTGCCGCGGTAGGACCGTGAGGAAGACTGGTGGCCATGCTGCGAAGGTGGCTCGTCGCTGTTGTTGTTCTGGCATGGGGCGTGGCGGCGTGCGCTGATGACCCTGGCCGCGAGCTGAGCACGGAAACGTCACAGAGCGACGGCTCCACGGTCGAGTCGACGACGACAACGCGAGGTGGGGCTCCGAGTGCGGACGAGAGCGTCGTGGCTCAGGTCGTTGTCGCCTACGAGGGTGTGCTGGGCGGGTGGGACGGGTCGAGGTGGGTGCGCGCGGGTCCGGACGTCGATCTATCGCTCGTTGGCGGAGAGTTGTACCGGATGGTGCGGCTCGGTGACCCCGTCGAGGAGGTCGAGGGACCAGCTCCCTCACAGTCCTGCGAGCTCAACGACGTCCCCGAAGTCGATCTCCGCTGGGGCGACACCGCCTACCCCAACGCCGGTCCAGTGAGACCGACGACCACCGAACATCGGCCCGTGAAGCTCTCCGATCTCTGGGTGTCACAGACAGCGAACCGACCATCGCGCAAGCCGTGCGCGCTGACCTTGACGGCGACGGCACGGACGAAGTCGTGATCGTGACCGAGCACCTCCCTGACACCTACAGCCTGTACGCGAAAGAGGGCGACTACTCGGTCGTGCTCGTCCGCCGCGTCGACAACGAACAGGTCCATACGATCGTCCTGGCCTCGTCGGTGGCCGAGCCGGTGCCTGAAGGCACCACACCGTTCATCACAGCTCTACGCATCGCCGCCCTCGCCGACCTCAACGGAGACGGCACCATGGAAGTCGCCGTCCAGTCCCACTACTACGAGGGGTCCGGGGTCGAGGTGTACGAAGCGACAGACGGCGGCGCCTTCACTGAAGTTCTGTCGGTCGGATGCGGGGCATGACTGCCCACAGGTAGCGCCGCGGGATCGGCGCATCCCGCACCATGCGGTCACGCCTCCGGGAAGTACTGCACCTCGATCGCCATGGGAAGAAGGTGCCGGAACTGAAAAGAGGGCAGGCCGTCCGCGGGCGACTGCAGCGGTTCGGGCGCACCACCGAGTCGTTCGATCTCGTGCCACAGGAGTCCTACGTCGTCTGCCGATCTCACCAAGACACCGAAGTGCTCGTAGGCGAGCTCGCTGTGATCCGGGTGCTCACGAACGTTGATGTAACAGCGAGGTCCGACCGCGATCGTCAGGCGAGCCTCGTTGCTCAAGTCGGTCAACTCTCGCCAGCCAAAGACTCCCCCGTAGAAGTCCAGGATCGCTGCTCGATGGGCACTAGACAGCGCGCCGGGCGCGACGCTCATTGCCACGTGCGTCAATGCCCGAGTTCTCATGCAGCGCTCCCATGCTCGCGATGTGACCGCAAGCATGACGGCTTCGGTAGCACTCCGCAGTCATCGACGGGCTCGAGACCGCTCCACCGCGGAATCGACACTTCCCGCGTGACCGATCTGGCGTGCGCTTGTTACCTGCAAGGGCACGAACGCACGCCAGAACGAACAGCCGTCGAGTCGCGCTAGAGATGCGCTTCGGCGGCGGCGGCGACAGCGGCGATGATCGGCTCCCACTCGGCTCCCGGCAGCCGGCTGACGGTCACGAAGTCGTTGACGCCGAACACGGCGAGGACGCCGCCCGCGGCGAACACCTCCTCGGCGAACGGGTTGCCTGCGGCAGCCTCCGCACTGGTCACGTTGAACGACTCCGGGAGCATCGTGCTCAGCGTGAACTTCGTGGCGTCGGGGTTGGGCGTCGGGGAGGGAGAAACGGTAGCCATCCCCCGATCGTATGGGTGCTAGCGCCTTAGCTCCCCTAGCGCCTTAGCTCCC
>CAYSAC010000204.1:0-5957 GCA_964428815.1 uncultured Acidimicrobiaceae bacterium
GCGGGCTTGCTTGCGGTCGCGGACACCGGAGGTGTCGAGGGTGCCGCGGATGATCTTGTAGCGGACGCCCGGCAGGTCCTTCACACGACCGCCGCGCACGAGCACGATCGAGTGCTCCTGGAGGTTGTGGCCCTCGCCCGGGATGTAGGCGGTGACCTCCATACCGCTGGTGAGCCGGACGCGGGCGACCTTGCGGAGCGCCGAGTTCGGCTTCTTGGGGGTGGTCGTGAACACGCGCGTGCACACGCCGCGCCGCTGGGGGGCGCCCTTGAGCGCGGGCGTCTTGCCCTTGGCGGGCTTGTCCTTCCGACCCTTGCGGACCAGCTGCTGGATGGTGGGCACGCGACCTCTACTTCAGTGTTCGAACCGGGGACGCACGAGCGGCGCTCAGGCGCGCAAGTGCGACGGGTCATCCTACGGGCGCCCTGGGCTGAACGGCAAACGCGCGTGCGGCCTGCCTCGCGGCGGTTCACAGTGTGGCCCATGGACCTGACCAGGCACGAGGACCCGGCGGCGTTCGTCGCGGCCGCGGGCGCCTGGTTCGAGGCCGACGAGGAGCGAGCGGGCCTCATCTTCGGCATCGCCCTGCGGCTGGTGGACGACGCCACCCACTGGGGCAGCCCGCCGTACCTGGCGCTGGTGCACGATCGCGGCGAGCCGGCGCTCGCCGCGCTCATGACGCCGCCCCGCGCCCTCGTCGTCCACGGCGCTACGACGCCTGCCGCGCTGGTGGTCAGGGACCTCCTCCAGCAGGATCGCCCGGTGCCAGGGTGCTCGGTCCCGTCGAGCTGGCCGCCGAGATCGCCCACGCCTGGCGGGAGGCGACCGGCGCCACGTCGAGCCCGCGTCACCACCAACGCGCCTTCGTCTTGCGCGACGTCACCCACCCCGAAGGAGTGCCCGGCCGGCTGCGGCAAGCCGACGACGGGGACCTCCCCCTCGTCACGGCGTGGCAGCAGGCCTTCGTGACCGAGGCGCTGGGCGACGACGAACCTGGCGACCCGGAGGCCGCGGCAAAGCACGCGATCGTGAGCGGGGCCTGCTGACTGTGGCACGACGGCGAGACGGTCAGCATGGCCCAGCACAACCGGCGGACGACCACTGGCGCCACGATCTCCGGCGTTTACACGCCGCCGGACCGGCGCGGGCACGGCTATGCGTCGGCGGTCGTCGCCGGGGTGAGCCAGCACCTCCTCGACTCCGGGTTCGCGTTCTGCACGCTTTTCACCGATCTCGCCAACCCGACGTCGAACCACATCTACCAGGCGCTCGGCTACCAACCGGTCGGTGACTTCGACCAGCTGCGCTTCTGTCCCTAGAGTGTCCGTTTAGCCCGGTCTTCGGGCAGGGAGCTAAGGCGCTAGAGAGCTAAGGCGCTAGGGAGCTAAGGCGCTAGAGAGCTAAGGCGCTAGGGGGGTCCCCATGAGCGGCATCATCGAACAGGCGCGCCAGCTGCGTGGCGAGCGCGGCGCGCTCGCGGTGTTCGGGCTCGGCGTCGCCACGATGTGGCTCGTCCTCGCTGGCATCGTCGGCGCCATCGCGGTCTCCGGCGACAACGCAAAGGTCGACACCGGCGAGCTTGGCGGAGGCGACGGGCTCGGCGCTGGCGACGCGACCAGCTCGACCACACCGGGCGCCATCGACCCGGCCACCGGCCAGCCGGCGGTCATCGACCCCGCGACGGGCCAGCCGGTGGTCATCGACCCCGCGACGGGCCAGCCCGTGCCAGGTCAGCCCGCACCCGGCCCGGGCGCCCCCGCGCCGGACCCGGGCGCTCCCATCCAGTCCCCCACCGGCGGCGACACCACCGGGCTCACCAACAGCACGATCAAGATCGGCGTCCACGCCCCGATCACCTTCAGCGGCGTCCCCCTCAACCTGGCCGAGGACCCGATCAAGGGCATCGAGACCTACGCCAAGTTCATCAACGACAACGGCGGCATCAGCGGCCGCAAGATCGTCCTCGACATCCAGGACGACCGCTTCGACGCTGAGGGCGCGCGCAACTCGGCCAACAGCCTGATCAACGACCACAAGAACTTCATGGTGAGCGGCACGCTCGGGATCGACCAGGTCGCGATCGTGGCCGCCGAGGCGGCCAAGCGGGGCGTGCCGTACACCGCCGCCGGAGGCGACGAAAGCAACCCCATCCCCGGCATGTTCCAGATCGCCGGGAACTACACGACCCACGTCCTCCAGCTCGCCGACTTCATGGGCCAGGACCCCAAGTACAAGGGCAAGCGCGTGGGCATCCTGGTCTCCAACTCGCAGTTCATCAAGCCGGTCGCCGAGGACTTCAAGAAGGCGCTCGAGGCCAACGGCCTGACCGTCTCAGCGATCGTCGAGAACGAGAAGCCGGCGGCCAACCCTGACTACAACGGGTACATCCTCGAGTTTCGGCGCAACAACACCGAGGTCGTCGTGCCGCTCACCGATCCGCTCACGACGCAGCAGATCGTGCAGCGCTGCGCCGCAGGTGCGGCGTGTGGATGGACCTACTCGTTCTCGAACTTCGCCCACGACTCGGACACCGCGCTGGCGCTGTTCGTGCCGACGTGGGCGACGCAGAAGGTCCGCGGCCTCTCAAGCGCCTGCTACTACACCGCGCCCGAGGTCGACGGGCCGAATTGCGCCAACATGCGCGTCGCCCGCGAGCAGTGGATCGCCGCGCACGGCCAGAGCGACTGGGACAGCAACGGCAGCGGCGGCGCCGCCGGCTACCAGATCATCGCCATGCTCAAGGGAGCGCTTGCCGCGCCGGGCGCCGATCTGAGCCGGCAGCGGTTCACCGCCGCGTTGAGCGCGTACAGCGGCTACGCCGACCTGATCAGCGGTCCGATCACCTTCGCTGGATCGAGCAACACGATGCACGGCGCCACGAAGATGACGGTCCTGGAGGCACAGACCAACCACAAGTTCAAGATGATCACACCCGGTCTCGTGGACGGGTTCTGATGGCGGAGGTGCGGTCCGCGGCGCCGGTCGTTCTTCGGTGCGACGACGTGAGCGTCCGCTTCGGTGGGCTGGCGGCGCTCGAGGGCGTGCAGCTCGAGGTTCGCGAGGGCGAGATCGTCGGGCTGATCGGTCCGAACGGCGCAGGCAAGACGACACTCATGGAGTGCATCTCCGGCTTCCAGCGCGTCGCCCGCGGCTCGATCACCTACCGCGACGGTGATCTGCTGAGCCGCTCGCCGGGCGAGCGCGCCGGGCTCGGCATCGGCCGGACCCTGCAGAACGTTCGCCTGTTCCCGTACCTCACGATCGTCGACAACGTCCGCGTCGCGCTGCACCGCCACCAGTCCGCTGGCGTCCTCGCCGACGCCTTCCGGCTGCCCTCGGCCAGGGAGGAAGACCGCAGCATCCGAGAGCGGGCCGAGCGCCTCGTCGAGCTCGTCGGCATGCAGGCGTTCACGGAGAAGTTCGCGTCCGAGCTGTCCTACGGCACGCTGCGGCTGCTCGAGCTCGCGTGCATGCTCGCCCTCGAACCGAGCTTCCTGCTCCTCGACGAGCCAGCGTCCGGCATCAGCCAGAAGGAGACCGAAGCCCTCGGACCCTTGCTGCGCGACATCAAGACCAACACCGGCGCCACGATCCTGATGATCGAGCACGACATGCCGTTGGTGATGGGGCTCGCGAACTGGGTGTACTGCCTCGACGCTGGGACCAACCTGAGCTCGGGGACGCCGGAGGACGTGCAGGCCGACCCCAAGGTGCTCGACGCGTACCTGGGCACCCCGACGGAGCGCGACAAGGTGGCCGCCGCCGCGAACCGCAACGAGGACACCGAGGCGGAGATGCTCCTCGAGGTGGAGGGCCTCGACGTCCACTACGACAAGGTGCAGGTGCTGTACGGCGTCGACCTCCACGTCCGCCGGGGCGAGCGGGTCGCGCTGCTCGGCACCAACGGCGCCGGCAAGTCGACGATCCTCAAGGCCGCCTCCGGCCTGGTGCCAGCGACCGCCGGCACCATCCGCTGGAAGGGCGAGGACATCACGAAGATCCCGGCCGAGCAGCTCGTGCGCATGGGCTTGGGCCAGGTGCCCGGCGGTCGCGGCCTGTTCCCGACCCTCACGGTGGCGGAGAACCTGCGCATGGGTGGCTACATCCTCCCCGAGGCCGAGATCGACGAGCAGGTCGACCGCGTCATCGGCTACTTCCCGTGGATCGCTGACCGGCGCGACCAGGCCGCTGGCACGCTGTCGGGCGGCGAGCAGCAGCAGCTCGCCACCGCCCGCGCGCTGATCGCCCGACCGGAGCTGCTCATGATCGACGAGCTGTCCCTCGGCCTCGCCCCCGTGATCATCGAGCGGCTGATGGAGACGGTGCAGCGCCTCTGCGAGGACGAGGGCCTGACCATCGTCATCGTCGAGCAGCAGGCGAGCTTCGCCCTCGGCTACACCGACCGCGCCTACTTCCTGGAGAAGGGCGAGGTCCGCTACGACGGCCCGTCGTCCGGTCTGACCGAGCGCGACGACCTGCTGCGGTCAGTGTTCCTCGTCGGCGCGTCCGCGGGCTTCGCGACGAGCGGCGCGGGAGCGGGCTGACCCATGGAGGAGCTCTTCTCCTACATCGTCCTCGGCCTCAGCAGGGGTCTCATCTACGGGCTCCTCGCGCTCGGGCTCGTCCTCATCTACAAGGGCACGCGCATCCTGAACCTGGCCCAGCCGTTCTTCGGGCTGCTCGGCGCGTTCCTGTGCTGGTGGCTCACCGCCCGCGCTGCCTTCCTCCCCTTCGACCCCTCGACCCGGCCGCGCTTCGTCGTGGCCGCGCTCCTCACGCTCGTCGTCGTCGGCCTTCAAGCCGCCGGTTTGGAACGGGCGCTGTTCCGCAAGCTGCGGCGAGCGCCGCGGCTGGTCACGCTCGTCGCGACCCTTGCCATCGGCCAGGGCACGCTCGGGTTGGTGGTCGTGCTCTTCCAGCGAAACCAGGAGCAGGCCGAGCAGCTGCGCATCTTGCCCACGGTGCTGCGGTCGACGATCGGCCTCGGCGACGTCAACGTCACCGGCGGTGACCTCCAGGTGTTCCTGCTCGTGCCGCTCATCGGCGCTGCGCTCGCGCTGTTCTTCAAGTACACGCGCTTCGGCGTGGCCATCCGGGCAGCAGCGGAGAACAGCGAGTCCGCCCGCCTCCTCGGCATCTCGGTCAACCGGGTCGCGCTGTTCACGTGGGTCGTCGGTCTGGTGGTGGCGGCGATCGCCGGCATCCTCCTGTCGGCCCAGCAGGGCAGCCTCGCGATCACGACGCTGTCGACCGGCTTTCTCGTGCGCGCCCTCGCGGCCGCGCTCATCGGCGGACTCACCAGCCTCCCCGGCGCCCTCCTCGGCGGCCTGAGCGTCGGCATCGGCGAAGCCATCATCTCCGGCTACTTCAGCGAGCAGCCCGGCGCGGCCGACCTCGTGTTCTTCATCGCCGTCGTCGCCATGCTCGCGTTCCGCCCGCAAGGGCTGTTCGGCCAGCGCGAGGAGACCGAGGACAAGGTCGCGTTCGTCCCCGCGCTGCGCGACCTGCCGGCCCGCCTGCAAGGCACCGTCTTCGCCGGGGCCATCAGCCGGGTGTCGATCGCGACTGCGGTGCTCTTCGCGATCGGCTTGAGCATGGTGACCGGCTCGGCAACCAACGGCACGCTCGTCCTCGTGATCATCGCCTCGATGGTGGGGGTGAGCCTCACCGTGCTCATGGGCTACACGGGACAGATCTCGCTCGGCCACTGGGCACTCGTCGGCGTCGGCGCCTTCGCCGCCGCCAACCTTTTCACGCGCTTTCACGTGCCGTTCGTGCTCACCGTGCCGCTGGTCGTCGTCATCGGCATGGGCGTGAGCCTGCTCATCGGGCTGCCGGCGCTGCGCATCAAAGGCCTCTACCTCGCGGTCGTAACCCTGTCGTTCAGCTACGCGGCAGAGCGCTTCCTGTTCAAGAGCGCGTTCTTCGGCGGCTCCCAGACCGGCCAGCCGATGCAC